>DATKRG010000251.1:0-32571 GCA_035532275.1 Streptosporangiaceae bacterium
CGGCCGGCCCCATAGCCAGCAGTCGAGGTCGGCCGCGGTGCCGCTGGCGGTGGCGGCGGCCGGGCCGCCGGGATCCGTGCCGGCCGTGCGGATGATGAGCTCGTCGTGCGGAGCCTGGTCGTCCGGGTCGGTGCCGGTGAACCGGCCCAGGGTGACCAGCCAGGAGTCACCGGTGTCGGCGGCGATGAGCCGGAGTGTGCCAGCGGTGTCCGGGCTGAACGTGCCCCACCGGGGGACCGCGCCGTGCATGACGCGCAGTGCCTCATCGACGCCGTCGGCGCTCAGCCGGGGATCCATCGGGGTGCGGGTGCCAGCGGTCAGCTCGGCGTCGACCCGGTGGATGAGCGCCTCGTGCGCCTGCCGCCGGCGGATGAAGCCAGCCGTCTGGTCCTGCGACCACGTCCAGGCGGGCGTGCCCGGTGCCGTCGCGGACAGGATCTCCGCCAGGTCCTGGCTCACCCGCAGGAAGAACGCGGCCAGGCCGGCCCGGTCGCCCGGCCGTAGCGGCCTGCGGGCGTCAGCCTGTTCGCCGTCCAGCCGGTCACGCACGACCGTGCCCCAGAACCACTGCACCTCGGCCAGGTGCCACAGCAGGTCCTCGGCGTTCCACCCCGGGCAGGACGGTACCGGCGCCCCGGGCGGAGCCTCGCTGACCGCGCGGGCGAAGCGGGCCGACTCCCGGCTCAGGTGGGCAAGATAGTCCAGTTCACCAGCCATGGCCTGGACGCTACTCCTGGCCACCGACACCGATGTGGTGCCGGGGCGCGGGCGCCGGGCGCTGCCCCGATGGCCGACACTGAGACTATGACCAGAATCCAAGCGGCCGCTGGGGCGGCCGGCGCCGTGATCGCGGGCCATCGGCTGGAGCTGCTGGACCGGGCCCGGATCTACGCCTGCGGGATCACCCCCTACGACGTGACGCACCTCGGGCACGCCGCCACGTTCGCCTGGGTGGACACACTGGGCCGCACGCTGCGCCTGCTGGGGGTGGAGCCCGACGTGTGCCGCAACGTCACCGACGTGGATGACGTGCTGGACGAGGCCGCCCGCCGGGCGGGGGCAGCCTACGACACGTTCGCGGCGATCCAGCAGTTCCAGTTCGAGCGGGACATGGCCGCGCTCAACGTCCGCGTGCCCGAGCATGAGCCCCGCGCCCATCGTTATGTCGGGCAGGTCATCGCGCTGGCGGCGGGGCTGCTCGATGCCGGGGCCGCCTACGCCCGCGGGGGGACCGTCTATTTCCGTGGCCACGACGTGGCCGCCAGCGCCGGCCTGGATCAGGCCGAAGCGCTACGGCTGTCCCGCGAGTACGCGGGCCGGCCCGATGACGATGCCAAGGACGACCCGATGGACGTGGCCGTCTGGCAGGCCAGCGAGCCGGGGCACCCGGCCTGGGACTCGCCGTGGGGGCCCGGCCGGCCGGGCTGGCACGCCGAATGCGCCGCGATGGCGATGTCGGTGTTCGGGCCCGCGGTTGACATCCACGCCGGCGGCGCTGACCTGCGGTTCCCTCACCACGCCTACCACGCCGCCATGGCCGAGGCCTTCACCGGTGTCCGGCCCTACGCGCGGGCGTGGCTGCACGTGGGCACCGTCACCGTGGACGGCGCCAAGATGGCCAAGTCGGCGGGCAACCTCGTCCTGCTCGAAGAACTGCTGGCCAGCCACCCGGCGGCCGCGGTCCGGCTGATGATCCTGGACCGCCCGTGGGCGCAGAGCTGGGACTACGAGCCGGCCCTGCTGGATGCCGCTGCCGCCAGGCTGGACAGCCTGTACCAGGCCGCGGGCCGGACCAGCGCCAGCCCCCCGGCCGCGATGGAGGAGATGCGGCGGCTGCTCGCCACCGACCTCGACGTGCCCGCCGCGCTGGACCTGGCGATCGAGACCGGCGGGGCTCCCGCCCGGACTCTCGCTACTGCCCTGGGGCTTACCTGACGGGTTCCGGTGGCAGGCCGCCGGCCCGCTCCGGTCCGCCCCTGGCCCCGTCCCCGGGCACTAGGGGAAATGGGTGACATTGCGGCATTCAGGGCCGCCGTGCGTGTCGGGAAATAGCAGGACACGCCAAATCCATCCGCGAATCCGCTCTTCCGGGCGCTGCGCAGGCAATAATGCGTCAGCGGTTACCGGCGGAGGGGTTGTGCCATGGATGAGGCGGCATCCCGGGGGGCAAAGGTTCCGTGGCGGGCGATGAGCTGGGCGACCCTGGCGCTCGCCGCGCTTGTGGCCAAGGCCGAAGCCGGTGCGGTCAGCCAGGAGGTATTGCCGACCGGGCAGTATTCGGTCAGCGGCCTGTACGGCGTGGGCCAGGTGTTCGCGCCGGCCTCTCCAGCCCCGACGCTGAATGCCTGGGCCCAGGCCAGCCATCAGTTCAGTGATCTGTGGATCTGGCTGAGCGTGCATGCCGGTTTCGACGTCATTTTCATTGCCGGGTATGTGGGGCTGGGCCTGGCATTGCGGTCCGCCACCGGGGCGGATGCGCCTGCGGCCAGCCGCTGGCGCCGCCTGGTGGCCAGGTGGCGCCTGCGGGCATGGTGGCCGCTGTTCGCCCTGGCCCTGGTCAACCTGATCCAGGACGCCATCGCGGTGACCTGCTTCTGTGTCTGGATCCGGCAGCACCAGCAGATCCCGGGCGGCCTGGCGGTCGCCCTGGAGGCCGTGGTCATCGCCAAATGGGTGCTCGCCGTCGTGCTCGCCGCCTGGCTCACCTACCGGGTCGCGGTCAGCGGCCGCAGCCGGGACCGGGCACGGCTGATCGTGGGGGCACTGAAGAAACAGCGATTCTCCCTTGTCATCGTCGCCCTGCTGGCGGTCATCGCGATCGGCCGCGGCACCGACGCGCTGGAGCAGTTTCCCGACGTTCAGCGCGCGTGGCTGACCTGGCCGCCCAGCCTGGGCTGGCTCCACCTGGCCTTCGCTGTCGCGGCGCAGGTGCTGCTGGCTATCGCGCTGGCGCTGCTCAGCGCGATGCGGGTGCAGCGGGCGGTAGACACCCGTATGCCCGGCGACGGCCGGGACGTGCACAGCTACCTGCCCTGGCTGGTGACGTCGGCCGCGGTGCCCGCGGCCGCACTCCTCCTGTGGTTCACCGACACGGCGGCCGTCTCGTGGCGCCGGGTGATCGCGATCCCGGCGGTCCTGGGTGTCGTGGCCATCGCCTCGGGGGCCGTCCAGCTGGCCGCGCGGAAGAACGCGGCCGCCCGGGCCGCCATCACCGTTCCACCGCGCCGGGCCCTTTCCCAGGAGGCGGCCGCGGTCGCCGCCGAGGCCAGGGAGGTCGACGCCGTCAGAACGGCCGGTGACATGCTCGCCGTCGCGGCCATCGCGGTCACCGGGCTTGGCCTGGTGCGGTCCTTCACCGGCGCCGCCATGGTGGTGGGATCCCCGTACAGCTGGGCCTTCACGGCCGCGGTGGCGGCCGGGTTCGCGGTCGCGGTCCTGTCCTGGGTGATGACGCGCGGCTGGCTGCAGTGGCTGGCCAGGTACTTCTACCGGACGTATCACTCCACCGGCTCGAACCGGGTCAGGGAGGGTCTCAGCCCGCGCCGCACCGGCGGCGCCGCGGCTGCCGGCGGCACCGGTGGCGCGGGCGGCACCGCCGCCGGGGGCGGCCAAGACGGCGGCGGCAATGGCGGCGACATCGGCGGCAACGGCGGCGGCGGCAACGGCGGGGACGGCCGCCTGCGGTCGCCGTCGGTGCTGCTGGCGGTCTTCGCGGCCCCGTTCGTCATCGCCGATGTCCTGCTGATCTTCCTGCCGCTGTGGGCCACACACTGGCTGGGGGTGCTGGGCACGACGGTGATCGCGCTCGGCACGCTGGCGGTCGGCCTCGCCGTGCTGGCGTACCTGGTCCAGAGCCGCGAGCCGCTGCCCGTCTTCCGGCTGCTGCGGCTGAAGACCACGCCGGTCATCACCTTGATCCTGATCGTCGCGCTGGCCGGTGCGCTGGTGGACACCGCCTCGACGCTGCACGACATCCGGCTCCCGCCCGCCGTTGCCGCGTCGGCCGGTGCGACCCCGGTCCCGGCTGACCGCGCACCGGCGCTGCTGAACAGCCTCCAGCAATGGCTGGCCGATCCGGCCACCGCGTCCTGCGCGGTCCCGGTGCCGGTCACCGGCGGCAGCGCGGGAACCAGCCAGGTGCGGGTGGAGCCGCTGGTGCTGGTGGCCGCCGCGGGCGGCGGCATCAGGGCGGCCTGGTGGACCGTACAGGCACTGGACCGGCTGGCGGCGACGCCGTGCCGGCGGCACGCGGTCTTCGCCGCCAGTGGTGTCAGCGGCGGCTCACTCGGGCTGGCCATCACCGCCGCCACCGCGGGCCGCAACGCGGCACTGGCCAGGATCGCCGGGCCCGATGCGCTGGCCGCGGGCATGGACGGGCTGCTGCTGCGTGACACCGTCGCCGGGTTCACCGGCCTGGACCTCACCGCCGCCGGCATGCCCGCCGGGCAGCGCTTCCCGGACCGGGCCGCGCTGATGGAGCACGTGTGGGAGGGCGCGGACCCGGGCCTGGCCCAGCCGTTCCCGATGCGCCACCCGGCCCTGCCCTGGCTGCTGATGTTCAACTCCACGGCTGTCGGCACCGGGTGCCGGGCGATCATCGCGGACCACCGGATCGCGCCGGCCAGCACCCGCCCGGCCACCTCCCAGCCGGTCTGCGATCTCAGCACCACCACGCAGGTCCCCGACAGTTACGACTTCTTCGCCGAGCTGCCCTGCCTGAGCGGGATGGACACCGCGACGGCCGTGATGCTGTCCGCCCGGTTCCCCTTCGTCACCCCGTCGGGCGTGGTCAACGGCTGCGGCGCCAACGCCGGCAGCCAGGCCGAGCAGTACGTGGACGGCGGGTACGCGGACAGCTCCGGCCTGGCCACGCTGGCCGGCCTGGCGCCCCAGCTCACGGCCGCTGTCCGCCAGCACAACGAGGCCGCCGTGGCCAGCACGCCAGCGGGCCAGCCGGTCACCCTCGTCGTGCCGGTCACGGTCTACCTCGGCAACAGCCCTCAGCCCGAGCCCGTCGCCGGCCTGGCGTCCGCCAGCCCGCCGCAGCCGCTGGTCCCGGTGCTGTCGGGCGCCTCCGGTGCCCACGGCCAGCTCAGCAACTCGACGGCGCTGCTCCAGCAGCTGTCCGTGGCAACCTCACGCAGCCAATGGCTGGCCTGCCCGCCTGGCCAGGCCACGTGCCTGGCTGACCAGGCGGCCGTGGCCGCGGCCGTACCGCAGCAGCTGATACTGGTCGTGCCCAGGGAGTACCCGTCGGTCGCCCCCCCGCTGGGCTGGGTCCTGTCCCCGGCCAGCCGGTCCACGCTGAGCAGCGGCGTGGCCGTGGAAGCCGGCAGCACCTGCCCCGATCCCACGCGGAACCACACGTACTGCCCGGCCGGGATAGGCAGGCTGGGCGACCTGCTCCAGCTGGTCGACGGCCGGAGCGGCACCCCGTGACACCGGTGCCCGCCTGGCCGGGAGACCTCAGATCGCCCGGATGATGTCCCGCAGGAGGCGCTCGGTGGCGCCGGGCGTCAGGGCCTCGGCGCTGAGGCGGTCGACGACCTCCAGGTAATGGTCCACGTCCGCGCGCCGCTCCAGGTAGATGGCGCTGGTGAGCTGCTCGATGTACACGACATCGGGCAGGTCGGGATCCCCGAACCGCAGCACGGTGAACGAGCCGCCTGCCGCCGCGTGGCCGCCGCGCATGAACGGGACGATCTGGAGGGAGACGTGGGGCAGCCTGGCCACCTCGGTGAGGTATTCGAGCTGGCCGCGCAGCACCGCCCGGCCGCCGACCGGCCGCCGCAGCACCGCCTCGTCCATGACCGACCACATGCGGGGCGGCTCCGGCCTGGTGAGCAGGCTCTGGCGCTTGATCCGCAGGGCTACCCGGCGGTCGATCTCCTCGGCGGGCACCGCCTTGCTGCCGAGCGCGGTGACCGCGCGGGCATAGTCCTCGGTCTGGAGCAGGCCGTGCACGAACTGGAGCTCAAATGTGCGGATGACCGATGCGGCCGCCTCCAGCCCCAGGTATGCCTCGAACCAGTCCGGGAGGATGTCGCCGTACTTCGTCCACCACCCGGGGACGTTGGCCTGCCGGGCAAGTGCGAGGAGCCGTGTCCGCATCTGCTCGTCGGTGACGCCGTACAGGGTGAGCAGGTCGGCCACATCCCGGCCCTTGAATCCGACCCGGCCGTTCTCCATCCGGCTGATCTTGGAGCGGGATGCCCGGATCTCATGCCCGGCCTGCTCGGGGCTGACGCTGGCGGCCTCGCGCAGACGGCGCAGCTGGTTTCCCAGCAGCATGCGCAGCACAGTAGCGTCGGCCCCGATCTCGCCGAGGGTGCCACCGGGCTGCTCATCGCGCGGCACAACCGTGCTCATTCCCGCTCCGGGACCGATGGATCAGTGCTCCGGCATGATATATGGGAACGGCCTCGTTGCGGTGAAGCCATTTCCCGGCGCGCTCTTGCGCCAGCCGGCCGCCAGCAGGTCAGCCTGGACCCCGGTCATGACAGGCACCTGTCTCCTGCTGACCGTACGGAACGCGTGTGCCAGTGCCGCACCGCGAGCTCCATCGATCACCGGCACGGCGCAGACTAAACAAGTGCTGCTGCACAGTGCAAATGCATATGCAAGGAGGATGTGCAAAGGCTCTTGCAACAGACACGTGCATGCGGCAAGATGCGAGAGATCCCCCGTTTCACCCTGTTGCGACCGGATTGGCCAGAGGCGATGACAGCACAGCCATTGAGCCCGGTACGCAGCATGGGGGTGCCCATGGTGGGCCAGTGGCTGGCGCCGGTCCTGGAAATGGCCGCCATGGCGAGCGGGAACTGGCCTCTGGCACCGCGTCCGGCCCGCTCCCGCTGGACGTGCTACCCGCGGATCGCCACCCGCCGGCCGGGCACGGACGCCAGCTGCGTCAGCGTGGCCCGGGACTTCACCACGGCCACCCTGCGGCGGTGGGAGATGACCGGGCGCGCCGACGACGTCGTGACGGTGGTCTCGGAACTGCTGACCAATGCCCTGCGGCACGCGCTGGCCCCCGGCCCGGATCAGCCACGGTGGCCGATCAGGCTCGGCCTGCTGCAACCCGGGGACTGCGTGCTGTGCGCCGTCGCCGACCCATCCGGGAAGGTCCCGGTGCCGCAAGAGCCGGACCTGTTCACCGAAGGCGGCCGGGGCCTGCACATCGTCGCCGGGCTCAGCGACCTGTGGGGTGTGACCACTTCCAGCCAGACCGGGAAGGTCGTCTGGGCCATGTTCTCCGCCCCGCCCTGGCCACCACCCGCAGGTCAGGGGCGCTGGCCGGCTCAGGCTGCCGGGGCGTAACTGGGAAGTTGCCGCGGGTCCGCGGCCGGCAGCGGCCGCGCGTGCCGGCGCCGGGAGCCCGGCAGCACCCGCCTGAGCGCGAGTGCGAGCTGTGCCGGGGTGCGTATCGGCTCACCATGGCCTGACCAGGGCAGCAGGGCACGGCAGGAGATCGCGTTCAAGATGCCGGGCACACCGGCCCGCGCCTGCCCCGGCGGGTACAGCAGGCCCCGCCGCCGTGGCGCGGATGGCAGGCTGGCCGCTTCGCCACCGGGCCAGTAGCCGGTCAGCAGTGCGTACAGGACCCCCGCCAGTGCGCGGGTGTCGGCTGCTGCCGCCTCAGCGGCAGTGGTCCCGGGCACGGCTCCGGGCAGGGCCATGCCGGGTTCCTCGCCGCGTAGCGCGGCCTCGATCCCCAGACCCGTAATCTTCACGCCGCCGCTCCCCCAGCGGATCTGCCCCGGGGTCAGGTACTGGTGCGCCTGGCCAGCCGCGTGAGCGGCAGCGAGCGCGGCCGCCGCCTCGGCGGTGATCGTCGCGGCGAGCGCCGGGCCGGGCAGCTCCGAGAGCAGGAGATCGTCCAGGCGTTCCCCGGGTGCCCACTCCGACACCACATAGGGGTACTCAGCCCGGCTGTCGTAGTCGAAGATCTGGACCAGGCGGGGGTCGGTCAGCCGGGAGGCGGCCCGCACCGCGGCGTCCACCGCGTCCGGCACCGGGCCGGGCCGGAACACGCGCACCGCGACCGGCCTGGACAGCAGCTCGTCTGTTCCCTTCCAGACCGAGGACCAGTCGGGGCCGCCGACGCGGTCGGTCAGCAGGTAGCGCCCGGCGAGGCGCATCCCGGCTTCGGGCAGCGGCCCGTCGCTGGCCGGCCGGGCCTGACCCGGGAACGCTTCGGTGGCTGCCGGGACGAGTGCGCAGCCCCGGGGACGGCGGTGGGTCTGTGCTGGCATCGGGTCCTCCGTACGCTGGCGTGCCGCTCTTGCCCTTCCCGGGCAGCGGTCACTGCTCTGACGTTGGTAGGAGCCGGACAGGTGCCCCCCGCCAACAACTTTTCCGCGGCCGATCCGCGCGCAGCCGTTCGGCCGCGCGCGGGGGACCTTCGGCCCTGCCTCGTGGGTGGTGTCCGGCCTAGACAGGAAGGGGGCACAAGGGCGGAGGTCCGGTCATGGCGTGGGAACCCATCCGCAAGGGCAGCCGGGGCAGCGGCGCCAACCTCGCCGACTACGGCACCGCGGTGCGGGACTTCTCGTGGGCACAGGCCAGGAACCGGCTCGACGGGCTGCCCCGGGGCAATGGCCTCAACATCGCGCACGAAGCGGTGGACCGGCACGCGGCCGGGCCGCGCCGCGACACAGTGGCCCTGCGCTGCGTGGCCAAGGACGGCGGCGTGAGCGAACTCACCTACGCCGACCTCGCCCGCCAGACCAGCCGGTTCGCCAACCTGCTCCGCTCGCTGGGGGTCGGCAAGGGCGACCGGGTCTTCACCCTGCTCGGGCGCGTGCCCGAGCTCTACGTGGCCGTGCTGGGCACGCTGAAGAACACCAGCGTCCTGTCACCGCTGTTCTCGGCCTTCGGCCCCGAGCCGATCCGGGAACGGCTCCGGCTCGGCGATGCCAAGGTCCTGGTGACCAGCCCCGAGCTCTACCTGCGCAAGATCGCGCCGATCCGCGCCACGCTGCCCACGCTGGCCCATGTGCTCATCGTCGGCGACCCTCCCGACGACGCCACGATCGGGCTGGCGGGTGCACTCGCCGCGAGCAGCGACGAGTTCGAGATCCCGCCCACCGACCCCGAGGACATGGCGCTGGTGCACTTCACCAGCGGCACCACCGGTAAGCCCAAGGGCGCGGTCCATGTCCACCAGGCGGTGGTGGCCCATCACGCCACTGCGGCCTTCGCGCTCGACCTGCGCCCGGGCGACGTCTTCTGGTGCACCGCCGACCCCGGCTGGGTGACAGGGACCTCCTACGGGATCATCGCGCCGCTCACCCACGGCCTGACCATCTTGACCGATGCGGGCGAGTTCGACGCCCGCCGCTGGTACCGGCTGCTCGCCGAGCACAAGGTCACCGTCTGGTACACGGCTCCTACCGCGCTGCGGATGCTGATGCGCTACGGGCCCGAGCTGCCCGCCGCACACGACCTGTCCGCGCTGCGCTTCATCGCCAGCGTCGGCGAGCCCCTCAACCCCGAAGCGGTGGTCTGGGGCCAGGAAACACTCGGCCTGCCCATCCACGACAACTGGTGGCAGACCGAGACCGGCGCGATCATGATCAGCAACTTCGCGTCGATGGACATCCGGCCGGGGTCGATGGGACGGCCGCTGCCCGGTGTCACGGCCGTGCTGCTGGAACGCGGCGCCGACGGCCGGGCGCGGGTGACCGGCGGCCAGGTGTCGGTCATCACCGAGCCGGACACCGAAGGCGAACTTGCCCTGCGGCCTGGGTGGCCGTCCATGTTCCGTGGCTACCTGCACGACGACGAGCGTTATGCCAAGGCTTTCGCTGGCGGGTGGTACCTGACCGGTGATGTGGTGCGCCGGGACGCCGACGGGTACTTCTGGTTTGTGGCCCGGACCGACGACGTCATCAAGTCGGCCGGCCACCTTATCGGGCCATTCGAGGTGGAAAGCGTGCTTATGGAGCACCCAGCGGTGGCCGAGGCCGGGGTGATCGGCAAGCCGGACCCGGTGGCGGGCGAGATCGTGAAGGCCTTCGTCGCGCTCAAGCCCGGCCTGGCGGCCAGCGAGGACCTGCGCCGCGAACTGGTGGCCTTCGGCCGCCGCCGCCTCGGCGCGGTCGCCCCGAAGGAGATCGAGTTCGACCAGAACCTGCCACTGACCCGCAGCGGGAAGGTGATGCGGCGGCTGCTCAAGGCCAGGGAGCTCGGGCTGGAGACCGGGGACACCTCCACCCTGGAGAGTGCCCGGTGAGCCCGCGCCGGCGCCCGGCCGTCACCGCGGGCACAGGCACCGCGGGCACAGGCACCGCGGGTACCCAAGCCGCGCATCACGCGGACCTGCTGCGGCAGATGCTGCTGGTCCGGCGGTTTGAGGAACGGTGCGTCGAGCTGTACAGCGCCGGGGAGATCCACGGCTTCGTCCACCTCTACATCGGCGAGGAAGCGGTCGCGGTGGGCGTCAACCAGGCGCTCACCCCCGACGACGCCATCGTGTCCACCTACCGCGAGCACGGCCACGCGCTCGTGCGGGGCATACCGCTGGACGCGGTCATGGCCGAGATGTACGGGCGGACGACCGGCTGCAGTGGCGGCCGGGGTGGGTCGATGCACCTGTTCGACGCGAAGACGCGGTTCTACGGCGGCAACGCGATCGTGGGCGGCGGGCTGCCGCTCGCGGTGGGAGTCGCCCTGGCCGACAAGATGCGCGGCGAGTCGCGGGTCACGGCCTGCTTCTTCGGCGACGGGGCGGTGGCCGAAGGCGAGTTCCACGAGTGCCTGAACCTGTCCGCCCTGTGGCAGCTGCCGGTCCTGTTCTGCTGCGAGAACAACATGTACGCCATGGGCACCGCGCTGGACCGGGCGCAGGCGCAGACGGATCTGGCGATGCGCGCCGCCAGCTACGGCATGCCGGCCTGGGCGGTGGACGGGATGGACGTGCTCGCGGTCGAGCAGGCCGCCCGGCACGCGGCCGGGGCGATCCGCGGTGGCGGCGGGCCGCATTTCCTGGAGCTGCGCACCTACCGGTTCCGCGCGCACTCGATGTACGACCCGGACCGGTACCGGGACAAGGCCGAGGTGGCGCAGTGGCGTCAGCACGACCCCATCGACGCGCTCACCGCACGCATGCGGGAGGCGGGTGAGCTGACCGACGAGGCGCTGGCCGCGATCGACGCCGGCCTGGCCGCGGCACTGGCGGGCGCGGTCGAGTCGGCGCGGGCCGCCCCGCTGGAGCCGGTGGCCAACCTCACCCGTTTCGTGTACAGCCCGAGGCAGTCATGAGCAGCTCAGAGCCAGGCAAGACCAGCTACCGCGAAGCCATGCGGGAGGCGCTGCGGGAGGCCCTGCGCGCCGACGAGCGGGTCTTCCTCATGGGTGAGGACGTCGGCCGGTACGGCGGCTGTTTCGCGGTCAGCCTCGGCCTGCTGGAGGAGTTCGGCCCCGAGCGGATCAGGGACACGCCGCTGTCGGAGTCGGCGTTCGTCGGCGCGGGCATCGGCGCCGCCCTCGGCGGGATGCGGCCGATCGTGGAGATCATGACGGTCAACTTCAGCCTGCTCGCCCTCGACCAGATCATGAACAACGCCGCCACCTTGCTGCACATGTCGGGCGGCCAGTTCAGCGTCCCGCTGGTGATCAGGATGACCACCGGCGCCGGGCGCCAGGTCGCGGCGCAGCACTCGCACAGCCTGGAGGGGTGGTACGCGCACATCCCCGGGCTGCGGATCGTCGCCCCGGCCACGCTGGAGGACGCCCGCGGCATGCTGGCGACGGCGCTGGCCGACCCCGACCCGGTGCTGATCTTCGAGCACGGCTCGCTCTACAACATGACCGGCGAGCTGGCCCTGGACGCTGGCGCGGTGGACATCGACGCGGCCGCCATCCGCCGGCCCGGCACCGACGTGACGCTCATTTCCTACGGCGGAACGCTAGGGACGGCGCTGGACGCCGCCGGTGAACTGGCGGGTAAGCACATCTCGGCGGAAGTCATCGACCTGCGCACGCTGCGGCCGCTGGATGACGAGACGATCCTGGGCTCGGTGCGCCGCACCCACCGGGCGGTCATCGTCGACGAGGGGTGGCGGTCGGGCAGCCTCGCCGCCGAGGTGAGCGCGCGGATCATGGAGCAGGCGTTCTACGACCTCGACGCGCCGGTGGAACGGGTGTGCAGCGCCGAGGTGCCGGTACCGTACCCGCGGCATCTGGAAGAGGCGGCGCTGCCGCAGGTGCCGGGGATCGTGGCAGCCGCCCAGCGGGCGGTGGGCTGAGGTGGCCGAGTTCCTCATGCCGGCGCTCGGCGCCGACATGGACGAAGGAACGCTGGTCGAATGGCTGGTCAAGCCCGGCGACCAGATCCGCAAGGGCGAGATCATCGCGGTCGTGGACACCGCCAAGTCCGCCATCGAGGTCGAGTCGTTCCACACCGGGACCGTCGGGCAGCTGGTCGTCCCGGCTGGCCAGACCGTCCCCGTGGGCACGGTCATGGCGACGATCACCGGGACCGGCGCGGAGGCGGCCGGGCAGCCCACAGCCAAGCCCAAAGCGGCCAAGCCCAAGCCGGCCAAGCGGGCACCGGCCAAGCGGGCACCGGCCAAGCGGGCACCGGCCAAGCGGGCACCGGCCAAGCGGGCACCCGCCAAGCCTGGGGCGGCCAAGCCACAGGAGGCCGCGGCCGTGCTGCCGGGCAGCCCGCTGGTCCGGCACGAGGCCGAGCAGCTCGGGGTGGATCTGGCTGCCGTGCACGGCAGTGGCCGGGGCGGTGCGATCACCCGCGGCGACGTGGAGCGGGCCGCGACCGCCCGGCGGCTCCGGGTGACCCCGCTGGCGCGCCGGCTCGCCGCCGAGCTCGGCGTCGATCTGGCTGCCGTCACGGGTTCTGGCCCGGGCGGCGCGATCCGGGAAGCCGATGTGCGCCAGGCCGCCGGCGTGCGTGCCCCGGCGGCCCAGCCAGCTCGCGCCGGCACCGCCGAGCGGGCCGGAGCGATGCGGCAGACAATCGCCCGGCTGATGGCGCGCTCCAAGCGGGAGATCCCGCACTACTACCTGAGCAACACGGTGGACCTGGGGACCGCCATGGCCTGGCTGCGCGAGCGCAACCGCAGCCTGGACATGTCAGACCGGCTGGTCCCCGCCGCGCTGCTGCTGCGTGCCACCGCGCTCGCCGCCCGCCAGGTGCCGCAGCTGAACGGCTACTGGGAGCAGGACCACTTCGTCCCCGGGCCGGCCGTGCACCTGGGCGTGGCGATCTCGCTGCGCGGCGGCGGCCTGATCACCCCCGCCATCCATGACGCCGACGGCCTGCCGCCCGGCGAGCTGATGGCCAGCCTGCGGGACCTGGTGACCCGGGCCAGGGCCGGGCGGCTGCGCGGCTCGGAGCTGACCGACGCCACGATCACCGTCACCAACCTGGGCGACCAGGGGGTCGAGTCGGTGACAGGCGTGATCTACCCGCCGCAGGTCGCGCTGGTCGGCTTCGGCAAGGTCGCCGACCGCCCATGGGCGGTCGGCGGGCTGCTGGGGGTCCGGCCCGTGGTCGTCACGACACTGGCCGCCGATCACCGCGCTACCGATGGCTACACCGGCGCCCGTTTCCTCAGCAGCATCGATGATCTGCTGCAACGACCGGAGGAGCTGTGACTACCGAGCAGGCACGCCAGACAATCAAGGACATCCTGCGGGAGGTCGCGCCGGACGGTGACCCCGACACGCTCGGGGACGACGCCGACCTGCGTGGCTCGCTGGAGCT
Organism: Streptosporangiaceae bacterium; assembly: GCA_035532275.1. Taxonomy (GTDB): domain Bacteria; phylum Actinomycetota; class Actinomycetes; order Streptosporangiales; family Streptosporangiaceae; genus UBA9676. The sequence continues at coordinate 13,730 of DATKRG010000251.1, forward strand.
CGACTCGCTGGACTTCCTCAACTTCGTCGAGGAGCTGAGCAAGCGGTCGGGGCGGCGCATCGACGAGGACGACTACCCGCAGCTGGCCACCCTGGCGAGCGGAGCAAAGTTCCTGGCCGGGCCGTGACCCAGACGCGCGACTTCCTTGACCGCTTCCGGCCGGCCGGAGCGCCGGGGGCGGCCGCGCGGGCGGGCGTGCCGGCTGACCGCGCCCGGGAACTGGCCGCCGAGGTGGACCCGGTGCTCGCGCTGCTGGACGGCGTGCAGGCCGAGTGCGAGCGGATCATCGAGACGGCACGCCGGGAAGCGGACCGGATCACCGCGGACGCGCACGCCGGGGCCGAGCGGATCGGGCGGGAAGCCGGCGAGCGGGCGCGGGCCGCCAGGGACAAGGCGGCCGGGGAGGTGCTGGCACAGGCCAGGGCGCAGGCGCGGCAGGCCGCCACTGACGCCAGCGAGCAGGCACGCCAGGTCCGGCGGCTGGTGCAGCGCCGGCTCCCTGGCCTGGTGACCTCCGCGGTGGGCCTGGTGCGGGCCGGCCTGGCCGGGCAGCCGGGCGAGGCAGGCGAGGCGGGCGGGCCGGCATGAGCGTCGCCTGGGTGGCCGGCAGCGTGCGGGCCAGGGCCCTGGCCCGCCGCCGTATCGGGGCCGGGCAGGCCCGGCGGCTGGCCGCTGCGGGCTCGCTGGAGGACGCGCTGCGGCTGCTGGCGGCTACCGCCTACGGGCGCGAGACCCGCCCCGGGCAGACACTGGCCCAGGCGCAGCACGCTGTCGCCGCGGCGATCCTGTGGGACCTGCGGGTGCTGGCCGGGTGGCTGCCCCAGGGCGGGGTTGCCCTGCTGCGGACGCTGGCCGCCTGGTTCGAGATCGCCAACGCCGACGAACTGCTCGCCGGCATGGGCGGCGGCCAGCGGGGGGACCAGTTCACGCTGGGCTCGCTGGCCACCGCCTGGCCGCGGCTGCGCCACGCGAGCAGCGTCGCCGGCCTGCGGGCAGGGCTGGCCGCCACCGCCTGGGGTGACGTGGGCGCCGACAGCCCGGCCGCGGTGCGGTTCGGCATGCGTGCCCGGTGGGGGCTGCGCCTCACCGGCTTCGGCGACCCGCTGCTCACCTGGGCCACCGCTGGTACCGCCCTGCTGGTCGCGGGCCAGCGGTTCGGGTCCGGCCAGGCCATCCCGGCGGCCGCGCTGCCATGGCTGCGCGGCGTCCTCGGCACCGCCGCGGACGAGGGCACGCTGGCGGGCATGGCGGTGGCGCTGCCCGCCCGCGCCCGCTGGGTGCTGGCCGGCGTCACCGCCGGCAGCGACCTCTGGCGGGCGGAGGCGGCCTGGTGGGCACGGGTCGAGCGGGATGGCTTCTTGCTGCTGCGGACCTCCGCCAACGACGCCACGCCGGTCACCGGCGCCGCGGCCGTGCTCGCCGCCGATGCCTGGCGGACGCGGGCCGCGCTGGCGACCGCCGCCGGCGGCGGCGGCCCACTGGAGGCCTACGATGCCGTGGCTTGAGGCGGCCGCGCCGGTGCGGATGGAGCGGGTCGCCCTGGTGGCACCCGCCGGATCGCTGCGGCAGGTCCTCGTCCAGGTGGCCGACGCGGGCGCCGTCGAGATCGACGAGAGCGGCCGCGATGCCGACACTCCCAGCCTGTCCGCGCGCCTGCTGCGGGCGGCGGGACGCGAGCGCCAGACCCCGGCCCTGTCCGCCGCCCCGGCCGACCCCGCCGAGCTGGACCGGGCGAAACGCTATGACCTGCTGGCGGGCGAGGCCCAGCTGGACGCGCACGCGGCCGCGGCCGTCCGGCGCGGCAGTGCGGCGGGACTGGCGGGCTGGGTGCCCGCGAACCGGCTGCCCGAGGTGGCCGGGCGGATCGCGGAACTCGGCGGTGCGCTCGTGCCGCTGCCGCATCCACCGGGCAGCCAGGCACCCACCCTGCTCGGCGGGCCGCCGCTGCGTCGCTCCCTGATGCCGCTGGTGCGGACCTACGGGACTGTCCCCTACGCCGACATCGACCCGAGCTGGCTTGCCTGGGCCAGCTACGTGCTCATGTTCGGCATGATGTTCGGCGACGTAGGGCAGGGGCTGCTGCTGGTCGGCGCGGCCGTCGCGCTGCGGGCCGGCTGGCCAGCCCGGGCCCGCCGTTACCGCCCCGCCTGGCCGTTCGTCGGCGGCGCGGGGGTGGCCGCCACCGGGTTCGGCCTGCTGTACGGGGAATGTTTCGGGCCTACCGGCCTGGTGCCCACGCTCTGGCTGAACCCGCTCGACGAGCCGATCCCGCTGCTGCTCGCCGCCCTGGCGGTAGGCGCGGTGCTGCTGGCCGGCGCGTACGCGCTCGGCGCGATCAACCGGTGGCGCGAAGGCGGCTGGCCGGTCGCCCTGTACGCGCCGTCCGGCGCGGCGGGCATCTCGCTGTTCCTCGGCATCGGCCTGGCCGCCGGCGGCTGGTACTTCCATGACGGCGCGCTGATCTGGGCGGGGGCAGCCATCGCCGTGGTGGGCCTGGTCCTGGCGTTCATCGGCTTCTTCACCGAGGCCGGGGGTAAGGGCACCGGTGTGGTCCAGGCGCTGGTGGAGCTGTTCGACCTGGTGATCCGGCTGGGCTCCAACGTGGTGTCGTTCGCCCGGCTGGCCGCGTTCGGCCTGACCCACGCGGCGCTGGGCCTGGTGGTGTGGGAGGGCACCCAGGCTCTGTGGCACAAGGGCGGGGTGATGGTGGTCGTGGCTGCTCTGGTGTTCGTGGCCGGGAACGCCGTCGCGTTCGCGCTGGAAGCGCTGGTCGCCGCCATCCAGGCGCTGCGGCTGGAGTACTACGAGCTGTTCTCCCGGGTTTTCCAGCTGCAGGGCCGGGAGTTCCGGCCCTGGCACGTGCCGACCAGCAGTGACCCGGCACCGGCCGTCACGGCGGCCGGCCCGGGGTGAGGAGGTGGATGTCGGGTGTTCGCCTGGCTGATCGGGCTGCCGGTGATCGTGGCAGCGGTGGTGGCGGCGCGTGCCGCCGCCCGGCGCGGCCCGCGCGCGGGGTATGTCCTGGCGGCCGTGGGCCTGCTCATCGCGGTCGGCGCGGTCGTGCTGCTGGCCGCCGCCGCTGGCCCGGCAGGTGCCGCCAGCGGCGCGGCGGGCGCCAAGGCCGCCGCGGGCGCAGCCGCCGCGGGCACCGGCAGCAACACGGCCGCCCTGCTGGGAGCGGCGATCGCGGTGGCGGGTTCCACCATCGGCGCGGGGGTCGCGGTCGCCTACACCGGGGCGGCAGCCCTGGCCGCGATGAGCGAGCGCCCGGAACTGTTCGGCCGGGCGATGGTGATCGTCGGGCTGGCCGAGGGCATCGCGATCTACGGCCTGATCATCGGGATCATCCTCATTGGCAAGGCATAGCCGCGATGTCCCGGGTGGCGGTGATCGGCGAGGGCGCGCGCGTCCAGGGCTTCGTGCTGGCCGGTGCGCTGGTGCTCGCTGCCGAGGACGCCGCGGCCGTGCGGGCCGCGTGGCGCACGCTGCCCGGTGACGTGGCCGTCGTGGTGCTGACTCCCCGTGCCGCCGATGTCCTGCGTGAGGTCACCGGGCTGGTCGGCGCCAGGCTGACCGGCGCTGGCGGGACCGGCGCTGGCGGGACCGGCGCTGGCGGCGCCCCGCCAGACGGCCTGGCAGGCCGGCCCGGCGTGCTGCCGGTGGTGATGCCCGGGGAGGCATCGCAAGGCCCGGCGGTGACGCCGCCATGACCAGCATCCCGGGCCCGGGGGCTGGTCCGCCCCCCGGAGATCCGCCCGGCCCGCTGACCCGCCGGCGGTACGGGGAGCCGGCGATGCTGGCCGCGCTCGCCCCGGTCCGGGACGCGATGCTGCGCCAGGCCTCCGAGCAGGCCGCCGCGATCGTCGGCCAGGCCCGGCGGCAGGCGGAGGAGGCGCTCGATCAGGCCCGCCGCGATGCCGCCGCCCAGGTGCTGCGCGCCGCCGAGGCCGGCCGGTCGCAGGCCGTCCCGCTGGCCGCCGCACTGCGCAACCGTGGCCGCCGGGACGCCCGGACGGCCCTGCTCGGTGCGCAGCGCGAGGCGTACGAGGAGCTGTGCGCCCGGGTCCGGGCCGCCGTGTCCGCGCTGCGCGACGATCCGGGCTACGGCCAGCTGACCGAGCGGCTCCGGCGGGACGCCGGCCGGGCGGCCGGGCCGGGTGCGGTCATCACCGAGGTGGCGGCCGGCGGCGTGATCGCCCAGGGTCCCGGGACGGTGGTCGACTGCTCCCTGCCCCGGCTCGCCGACGCGGCGGTGGCGGCGCTCGGCGACCAGCTGGTGTGGCTGTGGACGCCGGGCCGGCGCCGGGAGCGGTCATGACGGCCGGCCAGGACGGGCGGGACCCCGTGCCCGCGACGGCGGACGGCGCTCGGGTGGTGCGGGTGAACGGCCCCCTGGTCGAGGTGGACGGCCTGGCCGGCGCCGCCATGTACGACATCGTCGAGGTCGGCCGGGACCGGCTGCCCGGCGAGGTCGTCTCGATCCGCGGCGCCCTGGCCACCATCCAGGCCTACGAGTACACCGGCGGGCTGGCCCCCGGCGATCCCGCCAGCGCACGTCACGAGCCGCTGTCCGCCCGGCTCGGCCCGCACCTGCTCGGCGGCGTCTTCGACGGCTTGCTGCGGCCGCTGTCCGGCGCACCCGCCTGGCTGCGGCCCGGGCACACCGCGCCGGACGGCCAGGCCAGCTACCGCTTCACCCCCGCGGTCACCGACGGGGCCACCGCCGCCGAGGGCAGCCTGCTCGGCACGGTCAGCCTGCGCAGCGCGATCGCCTACCGGGTCCTGGCTCCGCCCGGCGTCAGCGGCCCGGTGACGGCGATCCGCCCGCCCGGCCCCGTCGGTAGCCGGGAGATGGTGGCGAGGGTGGGGAGCAATGCCGTTCGGCTGGAATCGTCGTGGCCGGTGCGGCGCCCGCGCCCTTTTCGCGAACGGCTGGACGGCGACGTGCCGCTGGTCACCGGGCAGCGGGCGGTGGACATGCTGTTCCCGGTCACCCGGGGCGGGACCGCCGCCGTGCCGGGCGGGTTCGGCACCGGCAAGACCGTGCTGCTCCAGCAGATCGCCAAATGGTGCGACGCGGACGTGATCGTCTACGTGGGCTGCGGGGAGCGGGGCAACGAGCTCGCCGAGCTGCTCACCGAGCTGACCGGCATCACCGACCCGCGCACCGGCGGGCGGCTCGCCGACCGGACGGTGGTGATCGCCAACACCTCCAACATGCCGATGATGGCCCGCGAGGCCAGCATCTACAGCGCTGCGGCCGTCGCCGAGCACTTCCGGGACATGGGCCTGGACACCGTGATCATCGCCGACTCCACTTCCCGGTGGGCGGAGGCGCTGCGCGAGTTCGCGTCCCGGACCGGTGAGCTGCCCGCCGAGGAGGGATACCCGGCCAGCCTCTCCTCCGCACTGGCCGCCTTCTACGAGCGGGCAGGCCGCGTGGTCACCACCGGCGGCGAGCAGGGCTCGGTGACCATCGTCGGGGCGATCTCCCCGGCGGGCGGCGACATGACCGAGCCGGTGACCGCGCAGACCCAGCGGTACGTGCGCTGCCTGTGGTCACTGGACCGGGATCTCGCCTACGCCCGGCACTATCCCGCGCTGTCCTGGTCCGGGTCGTACTCACGGGACGCGCCGTCGGTCGGCGCCTGGCATGCCCGTGAGCAGGACCCGGGCTGGCCGGCCCGGCGGAGCCGGCTGGCCGCCACGCTGGCGGAGGCGGACCGGCTCGGCGCGCTGGCCGAGCTGATGGGCCCCGGCGCGCTGCCGCCCCGGGAGCGGGTCACCCTGCTGGCGGGGCGGCTGATCCGGGAGGCAGTGCTGCAGCAGAGCGCGCTGAGCCCGGCCGACAGCTACTGCGACGCCGCCCGCGGCGCCGCACTGGCCGGCGCCGTGCTGGCGGTCGCCGACCGCTGCCAGGAGCTCGCCGCGGCCGGGATGGCGCCCGCCGCCATCGAGGAGGCGGACTTCTCGCCGGTGCTGCGCGCCCGGGAGGAGGCCGCCACCCCCGCCGAGGTTGACCAGCGCCGCGACGCGATGCTGGCCCGGCTGGCCGCGCTGGCCCGCGAGCAGCAAGTGCCGGAGGTGGGCGCGTGAGCGACTGGGCACGGCGCGAGTTCACCAGTGTGGCCGAACTGCGCGGCCCGCTGCTGGTGGTGCAGGGCGTCAGCGGTGTCGGCTGGGACGAGTTCGCAACCATCCGGCTCGGGTCCGGCCCGCCCCGGCACGGGCTGGTGCTCGAAGCCGACCGTGACCTCGCCATCGTCGAGGTGCTGGAGGGCACCGGCGGGATGGAGCCGTCCTCCGTCCGCACGTCGTTCGCGGGCAGCCCGCTGCGGATCCCGGTGGGCGAGGGCTGGCTGGGCCGGGTCTGCAACGGGCGGGGAGAGCCCGCCGACGGCGGCCCGCCGGTGACCGGCCAGGTGAGCGCGCCCGTAGCGGGCTTCCCGCTGAACCCGGTGCACCGCGAGCCGCCTGCCGAAGCGGTCCTGACCGGGGTCTCGGTGATCGACGCCCTGACCACGCTGGCCCGCGGCCAGAAGCTGCCGGTCTTCTCGGTGGCGGGCCTGCCGCACCTGGACCTGGCGGCGCAGATCGCGGCGCAGGCGTCGGTGGGCGGGGAGGCGTTCAGCGTGGTGTTCGCCGCCATGGGCCTGACGCACGCCGACGCGGCAGCGGTGCGGTCGGTGCTCGAGGAGCGCAGCGCCGCCGGTGACCTGGTGTTCCTGCTCAACCTGGCGGACGAGCCGGTGATCGAGCGGCTGCTGACGCCCCGGCTGGCGCTGACCGTCGCCGAGCACCTGGCCTTCGAGCTCGGCCGTCACGTGCTGGTGGTGATGGCGGACATGACCAGTTACTGCGAGGCGCTGCGGGAGGTGTCGGCGGCCCGGGGCGAGATCCCGGCCCGCCGCGCCTACCCCGGCTACCTGTACTCCGACCTGGCGTCGCTGTACGAGCGGTGCGGGCGGATCAAGGGCAGGCCGGGGTCGGTGACGCTGGTGCCGGTGCTCACCATGCCCGCTGGTGACATCACCCACCCGGTGCCCGACCTGACCGGGTACATCACCGAGGGGCAGATCGTGCTGGAGCCGGGCCTGCACGCCCGCGGCGTCTACCCGCCGGTGGACGCGCTGTCCTCGCTGTCCCGGCTGATGCGCCGGGCCGGCGGCGCGGGCCGGACCCGCGACGACCACCTGGACGTGGCGGCGCAGATGCTGGCCGCGCTGGCCGCTGCCCGCCGCGCCCGCGAGCTGGCCGAGCTGATCGGCACCGCGGCCCTGTCCGGCACGGACCGCCGCTACCAGGCGCTGGAGCAGGCGTTCGAGACGGTGCTGGTTGACCAGGGCCGGGACGAGAACCGCAGCCTGGACGACACCCTGGACCGGGCCTGGCGGGTGCTGGCCACGCTGCCGCGCCGGGAGCTGACCATGGTGCCGGCCCGCACCCTCGACGCCCGGTACCCGGCCGGCGCCGCGGACAGCGATCCGGCCCGCCCCCCTTCCCCCGATAGCGGCCAAACGCAGCCGCCGGGCCAGCCGTGAGCACGGCCAGGCTCGCTGTGCCGCCGGGACGGGCCGGGCGGCTGTGGCTCGTGCAGCGGCTTGCCGTCGCCCACCGGGCCGGTGACCTGCTCGACCGCAAGCTCCAGGTGCTGACCGCCGAGCTGGAGCGGGCGCAGGCTGCCGCCAGGGACAGCGGGCAGGAGTGGGACGCCGCCTGCCGGGACGCGCAGCGCTGGCTGCTGCGGGCGGTGCTGCTCGGCGGGGAGCGGGCGGTCAGGCTGGCCGGCGTGGCCGACGCGGAGGTGACGATCACCTACACGGTGACCATGGGCGCCCGGCACCCGTCGGGCGGGCAGTACACCATGGGCGAGCCGGAAGGCTGGGACGGCGCTGCCGTGGCCCAGGCCCGGCAGGCGCACCGGGCCGCGCTGGCCGCCGCGGTCCGGCACGCGGCGGCCACGGCGGCGGTGGCGGTGATGCAGGCGGAGACGGACGCCACCCGGTACCGGCTGCGGGCGATCCGCGACCGCTGGCTGCCGCGGCTGTCCCAGGCGCTGGCGGAGGTGGAGTTCGTGCTGGAGGAGCAGGAACGGGCCGACGCGGCCCGGTTGCGCCGGTCCCGCGAGCCCGGCCTCAGCCGGTCTGCTGCACGCTGAACTGGGTGATGACGCCGTTGGTCACCACATAGGTGCCCTGGTAGACCTTGACGGTCCCGTCGGTCTGCCGGGCGTTGATCTGCGCGTTGACCGTGTTCCCCGAGAAGGACTGGATGATCACCTGGTCGTGCGCGGTGCCGGCGAAGCCGGCGACGAAGTTGTGGTAGGTCGAGCCCGTGTTCCGCCCGCCCAGGCGCCATGCCCGGGCGTAGTGGCGGGTGTTGATCGCGCTGTAGTAGGCGCGCACCGTGGCCACCGGGTCGCCGGGCGGTGGCGGGTTGACCGGGGCGGACGACGCAGGGCTGCCGCTGGCCGCGGAGGTGGGGCCGCCGGCGGTGGCCGGGCTGGCTGCCGCGCTCGCGCTGCCCGAGGCCGAGACGGCGGGGGTGCTCGACCCGGCTGCCGTCGGGGTCCCGTTGCCGGTGCGGTGCAGCATTAGGTAGGTGACCCCGGCCGCGGCGAAGAACAGTACGACGAGGATGGCGACCACGCCGGCGGCCACGGCGCCACGGCCCCGCCGGGGCGGGCGGGGCGGGGGGCCCCAGTCACCCATGCCGGGCTGGCCGGGCATACCGGGCCCGCCGGGCTGGGGTGGCCAGGCCTGGCCACCGCCCCACAGGCCGGCGGTGGCGGGCTGCTGCTGGCCGGCGGGCGGCAGCATGGTGGCCGGCAGCATGGTGGGCGGCAGGTCCTGGGCGGTCCGGGCGGGCGGCGGGCCGGCGAAACCGGCCCCGACGGTCTGCTCGCCCGTGGCCGGCCCGACGGGGCGCGGGATCCCGACCGGTGGGGTGCCCGAGTACCCGGCCATCGCGGGCGGCTGGGCCGGGCTGCCGGCCGCGCCCGCGTCCGCGCGGGTCGGCGGGACCACCGGTGCCACCGGCATGGCTACCTGCGTGGGCGGGTGGGCCGCCCCGGCGGCGGGCGGCAGGCCCGCCCCGGCCGACCCGGACCGGCAGGCTGCCAGCAGCGCCTCGGCGAAGTCGAGGCACCGCTCGTAGCGGTCGGCCGGCGACTTCGACAGCGCCTTGGCGATCACCGCGTCGGCCGCCGGGGGCACCTCGCGCCGGCGGCTGCTGAGCAGGGGCGGCGGCTCGGACAGCTGCGCTGAGATGACAGCCATCCCGTTCTCCCGCTTGAACGGCGGGACGCCGCAGAGCATCTCGAAGCTGGCGCAGGCCAGTGCGTACTGGTCGGTCCGCCCGTCCAGTGGCTGGCTCTGGATCTGTTCCGGGGCGACGTAGTCGACGGTGCCGAAGAACTGCCCGGTCATCGTGAGGCCGCTCGCCGCCGACGAGGGCTTGGCCAGCCCGAAGTCGGACAGGTACAGATGGTCGGGCCGGCTGGTCCGGTTCGAGATCTCCAGCAGCATGTTGGTGGGCTTGACGTCCCGGTGGACCAGGCCGCGGGCGTGCGCCGCGTCCAGCGCGGAGGCGGCCTGCGAGATCATGGCGCAGGCACGGGCAACGGGCAGCGGGCCGGCCCGGTCGATCAGCGACCGCACGTCCCCGTCGGGGACGTAGCGCATGGCGATGTACAGCACCCCGTCGGTCTCGCCCGCGTTGAACACCGGGATGATGTTCGGGTGCTCGGTGGCCGCGGCGATCCGGGACTCCTGGATGAACCTGGCGCGGAACACGTCGTCCCGGGCGAGTTCGGGGGCCAGCACTTTCAGCGCCACCTGCCGGTCCAGGTGGTCGTCGTAGGCGCGGTACACCACGGCCATGCCGCCGCGGCCGATCTCCTCCTCGCACCGGTAACCCGCGAGCCGTGAGCCGACCGCGAAGCCGCCCGGCGCCGGCGGGAGTTCGTCGCTCATCGCGCCTCCAGCGCGCCTGCGCAGGCCGGTGCGGAGCCGGGTGGCCCGGCAGCGGCTGGCGTCAGGGTGGGTCAGGGGTCAGTGGGGATTCGCGGGGACGAAAACAGTATCAGTGGTGCGATCGTCGCGATGCCAACCTACCGCGCGCGTCCCGGCCGGCGGCACCGGCGGCGGGCCGGGTCCGGTATGTTCGTCGCACTGTTGAGCGTGAGGAGTGACGATGCGGCTCACCAAACTGGGACATGCCTGTGTCCGGCTGGACAAGGATGGCGCGGTGCTCGTGATCGACCCGGGTCCGTTCAGCGACCCGGACGCCTTGGCCGGCGCCGACGCGGTGCTCATCACGCACGAGCATTTCGACCACCTCGTGCCGGAGCGACTGCGCGCCGCGCTCACCGCCGACCCGGGGCTGGAGCTGTGGTCCACGGCGGCGGTGGCCGAGCAGTTCGCCGATCTGGGGGACCGGGTGCACACGGCCGCCCACGGTGACACGTTCACTGCCGCCGGGTTCGACGTGCACGTCTATGGGTCCGAGCACGCGGTGCTCCACCAGGACATCCCGATGATCGACAACATCGGCTTCATGCTGGACGGTGAGGTGTTCCATCCCGGTGACGCGCTCACCGTGCCGGAGGACCCGGTGGGGACGCTGCTGCTGCCGGCCAGCGCGCCCTGGCTGAAGCTGTCGGAGATGATCGACTACGGCCGGACGGTCGACCCCCGGCGCGGCTATACGATCCACGACGCCCTGCTCAGCGAGATCGGCCTGATGGTGCTCGGCAACTTCCTCCCGATGGCGACGGGCCCCGGCGGCGCGGCGTACGCCCAGCTGGAGAACGGCGCCAGCGTCGAGCTGTGACGCCGGGCCGGTGACCGTGAGCGGCCCGGTGCGCACCCGGCCTGCCCCGGGTGCGCGCCGGGGCGCTGCCGGGTGTGCCGGCCCGGGTCGCGAGCTGATCTGCGGCCCGGCCGCCGATGACCGCGACTTCGTTCAGCGCACCTTCCGTGGCCTGTCCTTCACCGCCGACGACCGGCGGTTCCTGGATGCGGCCTGGTCACACATCGACCGCATGACCGGCCACACGAGGGCGCTCGCCATTTCGGCCCTGGTCCTCGCCACCCCTGCGACGTGGTCTACCTCGACCCGCCCTACGCCCCGCCGCGGGACGACAACTGCTTCATCAAGCGCTACCACTTCCTGGAAGGACTGTCGGTCTACTGGCGCGGCCAGCAGATCATGGAAAACACGCGGACGAAGAAGCTCGCCAAGCGGTACACGCCGTTCTCCTACGCCCGAACCGTGACTGACGCGCTGCGGCGCACCTTCGGGCAGTTCCAGGACTCCATCATCGTGGCCTCCTACTCCTCCAACGCGGTGCCCTGCGCCGTCCCGTACCAGCCACGCTGCCCCAGCTTGCGTGTACGAATGTACGAATCATTCGTCAACATGCACGGTTCAATCGTTCATCTCTGAACTACACCGCTGTAGTGCGGGCGCATGCGTCGGGGCAGCGCAGCTCAGCTACGGTCATGACTCTTGGCCTGGCGGTCGGCGTTCGTGGTAGGCCCAGGCCAGTCGGACGACACACAACACCGGCACGAGCACGCCGACACCGGGCCACTTGCACCAGCACCCAGGCAGGCAAGGAATCGTGGCGTCAGGGGGACTCTGGATCTAAGCTCATCCTTCATGACCGAAGGTGAGCAGCCCGCCGCCGAGCCACAGATCATGATCGACCCAGCCCAGATGGCCGGGGTCTGGTCGAACTTCGCACGGGTATCTCACAGCCCGTACGAGTTCACCTTGGATTTCGCTCGGCTGGACTTCGCAGTTAACCCTCCTCAAGGCATTGTTGTCGCGCGGGTTTCGTTGTCACCATTGATGGTTACCCAGTTGATAGAGGCGCTCAGCATCAACTGGGCCAGATACGCTGAGAAGTCGATGCCTCCGGAGGTGCAGCGACATGCGGAAACGCCTGACGATGGCAGCCGAGGCGAGCCATGCGCTGACGACGCTCCCGCCTAAGCGGCCAAACGACACGCAGACGGCGTGGGAAGATCCGTGGGCGGCGACAGAGGAAGCTCGTCAGACGCTGGCGAGCAGTCGGACGCCGTACGGCAGGGGAGGAGTGCTCCCGGACGCGCACGGCGTGGGGCGGCGGATCACAGAGGAGATCAACGCGGATCCCGCAGAGATCGAGCGGCTGAGGAGCGCGAGGAAGAACGCCCGCGCTGGCAAGACCTTCCCCCGGCACAGCGATACGAGGTAACCCTGACGCCTGAGGCCCGGGCGGACTTGCGGCGCCTCAGGCGTCAGGACCCGAAGACCCACAGGGAGATCCAGGGCCCCGGAGGCCTGTTCGACAACCTAGAAAGCACACCCGATCTCGGCTATGCGTTAGAGGGTGAGTGGGAGGGTTGTTACGCCGTTCACATCGGCCGCGATCGCTACCGAGTCATCTGGGAGCTTCTGCCGCCGGTTGAGGACTACGAAGGCGATCCGGGTGACGAGGTTGTACCTGTCGTGATCCTCCGCGTCGGCCCAAAGACCGATGAGCAGGGCCACACGATCTACGAGAGCCCGCGCCCATCGGTTCTGTAACCGCGATCCGTTTGACGTGCGCCCCGCGGCCCTAGCTGGGCCGGTGATCGTGCCAGCCCAGGGGTGCGCGCGCGGGCCTGGCCGACGCGCACGGAGCATGGGTGCGGGCCTCGATTTCGCCGCGGGCACGGTCAGCGCGACGTTTCATCGATTTCGTGACCGCAAACCGGCACATATCGGCAGCCAGGATGACTCGAAGACGTGAAATGTTGGGTGCCGACCCGGCTGCGCCAGCTCAGACCACGTAGTAGCCGAGCCCGGGAACGCGGTGGACCAGGCCCTCGGCTTCCAGCACCCCGAGGGCCTTCGCCGCTGTCTGGCGGGCCACCCCGTGCTCTTGCGTCAGGGTCGTGATCGAGGGGGTCGGCTGCCCCGATTGCAGCGTGCCGTCCGCGATCTGCCCGCGCAGCATCGCGGCCAGCCGCACATAGGCCCGGGGATCAGACTCCCCTCCCGTCGTCATGCGTCATGCCTACCCGGCCGTTCACGGTGGCCATCAATAGGCGTCGTGAGCACTCGACTGTGGTCGAGTATCATCTAGCTCTAGATCGGAATCGGGAACGGCCCTGCGAGGCGCTGCGCACCCAGCTGGGCCCGGACTCTGGGAGACATGGATGGCGTACGAGCGTGGGTGGGCGCGGGATCTTGCTGAGCTTCGGCGGGAGTTTCCGGGGTTTCAGATCTGGCGGGAGGTCACCGGGGAGCGGGCGCGGTTAGTCGCCGTCCGCCGGTGGCCCGGGACGAGCCCGCACACGGTGGTGACTGACGATCCGGCCGAGCTGCGGGCAGCCATCGAGCGGGCTATCACCGGCGACGAGGATCACGACGACGTTTCACGGTTTCCGTGACGCAAACCGGCACATACTGCCCGCCGGGATGACTGAACCACGTGAAACCAGCGTAAGAGGGCGTCGGATGCGGGGGCGGGCCGGCGTGCATGGGGTACCGGTGAAGACAGCGCTAGCGCAGAACGCCGATGGCGAGGGCGACGCCGACCGCGACGAGCACCAGAGGCCCCCGAGCAGTTCACCCCGCGCGCCGATCCGGGGACCGAGCCGGTCACCGAGCTCCAGCCCGGCCAGGGTCATGCCAGTGCTGACCGCGCCGATGACGACCGCGGCGACCACCAGGCGGACGTGATAGGTGCCCAGGGCGAAGCCGGCGAGGCTCTGGCCGAGCAGGAGGCCGAGCAGCGGCATGCCGACCTCGAACAACCCGAACACCAGCCCCACCCGGAGCCGGGTGCCCGGGGTGGTCCCGGCCACGCCGATGCCGATCGCGGCGGCGAAGTTGGACAGGCAGAGCGAGACGGCTACCAGCAGCAGGGCGAGCACGTGATCAACGCTGCTGAGCCCTGGCGCCATCCTGACCTGCCAATGAGGTAGCCGAAGCCGGCCGAAGAACCGAGCCGCCCCGGCGTAGGCGTCCATAGCCTGCCCACACGATCCATCACTCCCCAGGGGGCAGGGACATGACAGGACAGCTCACCCACAGCCGTGCGCGGTACGCCGGATGGGCGGCGGGCAGCATGCCGGCGGTGCTCATGTACCACTCGGTCACCGAGTACGACAGCGACCCGTATCTGGTCACCGTCAGCCCGGGCCGGTTCGGGCAGCAGATGCGCTGGCTGCGGCGGCGCGGGCTGCGCGGGGCGTCGGTGGCCGAACTGCTGGCGGCCCGCAGCCGCGGCGCCGGGCGGGACCTGGTCGGCCTGACCTTCGACGACGGTTACGCCGACTTCACCGACCAGGTGCTGCCGGTGCTGAAGCGCTATGGCTTCACCGCGACCGTGTTCGTGATCGCCGGCCGGCTCGGCGGCGAAAACGGCTGGGACGAGCAGGGGCCGCGCAAGCAGCTGATGACGGCCAGGCAGGTGCGGCAGGCCGCCGACGCCGGGATCGAGATCGGCTCGCACGGGCTGCGCCACGTGTCGCTGCCCGGGGCAGCGGGCCCCGCGCTGACCGCGGAGATCGAGAACAGCCGGGTCGTCCTGCAAGGGGTGAGCGGCCAGCCGGTGACCGGCTTCTGCTACCCCTACGGGCACGTCGACGAGCGCGTGGTCGAGGGGGTGCGGGAGGCCGGCTACGAGTACGGCTGCGCCATCTGGGCCTCGGCTCACACCGGCCGGCTCGCGCTGCCCCGCACCTACGTCGGGGATGCCGACTCGCCCTGGCGTCTGTGGGCCAAGGCGCTCCGCCACCGGGTGACCTGGGACTACCGCAGCCAGCCCGTTCCCGATTTCGCGCACTCTGCGTAGGCGCCCTACCTCAGTTGGCGTACTTCCCCGGGGGATGCCGCTGGCAGTGTCGGGGCTACGTCACCCAAGCAGAGGTCAGGCGGGATCACCGCCTTTGGGTCAAGGGGGGAACCACATCGTGGCTCAGCATCAGCTTTCTCTGGCTGTCAACGGCCGGGAACGGCAGCTTCACCGCAAGCTGGCCAGTTTCCGGCTGCCCGCGGCCGACGGCGGGAACGGGAACGGGCACGCCACCGCCACCTGGTCGGTAGCGATCGTCGGGCTCGGCTACGTCGGCCTGCCGACCGCGCTGGCGCTGCACGGCCGCTGCCCGCGGATCATCGGCGTGGACGTCAGCGAGGAGCGGCTGGCCGCCATCAAGGCTGGCGAGGCCGACCTCGCCGAGACCGACCGGCCCCGGCTGGAGGCCGCGCTGGCGGACGGGACGCTGGAGCTGACCAGCGAAGTGACCGCCATCGCAGCGGCGGACACGGTCATCATCTGCGTGCCCACCCCGGTGGACGACGCCAACGTGCCCGACCTGGCCGCCCTGCACGGCGCCTGTGCGGACGTGGTCAGCCACGCCCGGCCCGGGCAGACGATCATCCTCACCTCCACCACCTACGCGGGCACCACCACCGAGCTGCTCACCCAGCCGCTCGCGGCCCGTGGCCTGCGGGCCGGCACCGACGTGTACGTGGCGTTCAGCCCGGAGCGGATCGACCCCGGCAACCCCGAGCACACCCAGCGCGAGACCCCGCGCGTGGTCGGCGGGGCCACGGCGGACTGCGCCGCCCGGGCGGCCTGGGTGGTCGGCCACCTGACCGACGTGGTCTACCTGGTGAGCTCGGCGGACGCGGCCGAGGCGACCAAACTGTACGAGAACATCTTCCGGGCGGTCTCGCTGGCGCTGGCCAACGAGTTCGCCGACGCGTGCGGCGCGCTGGGCCTGGACCCGATCGAGGTGACCGTCGCCGCTGGCACCAAGCCCTACGGATTCCTCGGCGTGTTCCCGGGGCCGGGCGTGGGCGGGCACTGCATCCCGTGCGACCCGCACTACCTGCTGTGGCAGCTCGCCAAGGACGGCCACTCCTCGCCGCTGATCGAGCAGGCGATGCGCTCGATCGACCTGCGCCCGGCGCGGGTGGCCGGGCGGGCCCGCGAGGTGCTCGGGCAGGACGGGCTGGACCTGGCCGGCGCCCGGGTCGTCGTGGTCGGCGCCAGCTACAAGGCGGGCGTCCGGGACCTGCGGGAATCCCCCGCACTCTCGCTCATCGCCAGCCTGGCGGACCAGGGCGCGCAGGTCAGCTACTACGACCCGCTGGTGCCGGCCATCGCGCTCCCCGGCGGCACGATGACCAGCGTCCCCGCCCCCCAGGGCGCGGACTATGACCTGGCGGTCGTGCACACCGTGCACCCCGGCGTCGGCTACCAGTGGGTGGCGGACTGCCCCCGGGTGCTCGATGCCACCTACCAGTTCGAGGACGCCGCGCACCGGACGGTCGTGTGAGAGCCGCATGATGCTGACCACAGACCTGGCCGGGATCGACACCACCACCCCCGCGGTGGTGCTGAAGTTCGACCCGAACGTGATGCACCACGGCGGCATGGGGGCGATCCGGTCCCTCGGCCGGCTCGGCGTGCCCGTGTACGGCGTGCACGAGGAGCGCTGGGCGCCCGCCGCGAACTCCCGCTACCTGCGCGGCCGCGCGTTCTGGCAGCCCAACCCCGAGGACGCCGAACGCACACGTGCGGGGCTGATGCGCCTGGCCGCGCTCATCGGCCGCCCGGCGGTGCTGATCCCGACCGACGACGCGGGTGCGATCTTCCTGGCCGAGCACGGCGGCCCGCTGCGCGAGTCGTTCCTGTTCCCGGCCCCGCCACCCGGGCTGCCCCGCCAGCTCGCCGGCAAGTACTCGCTGTACCAGCTGTGCCAGCAGCTGGGCGTGGCGGCGCCGCTGACCGCGCTGGTGGACTCGCCCGCCCAGGCGCGCGAGTTCGCCGCCCTGGCCGGCTACCCGCTCATCGCCAAGCTCACCACGCCGTGGCGGGCGGCGGGCAGCGGCCCGCGCTCCGCGCTGCGCAGCACCTCGATCATCGCCAGCCAGTCCGGGCTTGACGCCATCGTGGCCGCCTGCGAGCGCGGCGGGGCCGGGCTGATGCTGCAGGAGCATGTCCCGGGCGGGCCCGCGAGCGACTGGTTCTTCCACGGTTACTGCGACGCCGGCTCGGTGAGCCAGGCGGCCTTCACCGGGGTCAAGGAGCGCTCCTACCCGGCGCACGCCGGGCTGACCAGTATGGGCCGGGCTGCCCGCAACGACGAGCTGCGCGGCGACGTCACCGCCCTCATGGCCCGGCTGTCCTACCGCGGCATCGCCGACCTGGACCTGCGCCAGGACGCGCGGACCGGGGAGTACAAGCTGCTCGACGTCAACCCGCGGCTCGGCGCCCAGTTCCGGCTCTTCCGCGACCAGGCCGGGGTGGACGTGGTGCTCGCCGCCTACCTGGACCTGACCGGCCAGCCGGTCACCGCCGGGGAGCAGGCCGAAGGGCGCCGCTTCCTGGTGGAGAACTATGACCCGCTCGGTGCCCTGGCCTACTGGCGGCACGGCGAGCTGCGGCCGCGGGCCTGGCTGGACTCGGTCCGGGCGGCCGACGAGCTGGCCTGGTTCGCCCGCGACGACCTGCGGCCGTTCGGGCTGATGTGCGCGCGGATGGCCTGGCGCGCGGTCAGCCGCCGCTTCGCCCGCCCAGCCAGCACTGCCGTGGACCACGCGGGCGAACCGAGCTTCCGGCCCGGCCGGGCAGCAGGGCGCGGCCCTGCGGTGGCGGGCCGCCCACAGCCGGCCCGTCAGGGCCGCACGACCGGCCGGCGATCAGCGCCGGGACCACGCGGGCCGCAAGGCAGGCTCGCCGACTCTCACCATGGGGGAAAACGATGAGCAACGCCGCCGACGTGGCCATTGTGGGGGCCGGTCCCTACGGCCTCTCGCTCGCCGCGCACCTGCGCCGGGCCGGCGTGGCCGTCCGCGAGTTCGGGATGGTGATGCATCCCTGGCGGACCGCGATGCCCGCGGGCATGTTCCTCAAGTCGCAGGGCTTCGCCTCCAACCTGTCCGACCCGGACGGCTCGCACACCCTGGCGGCGTTCTGCCGGGCCACCGGGCGTCCCTACGCCGACTACGGCCTGCCGGTGCCGCTGGACACCTTCATCGAGTACGGCCGGTGGTTCGCCGCCGAGCTGGTGCCCGACCTGGAAGAGACCCTGGTCACCGCGGTCACCCCGGCCGGTGACGGGTTCGAGGTCAGCCTGGCCACCGGGGAGACCGCCCGCGCCCGGCGCGTGGTCATCGCCACCGGCATCGAGCATTTCCCGTCCACGCCGCCGGAGCTGGCCGGGCTGCCGGCGCAGGCCTGCACCCATGCCAGCGCCCACGCCGACCTGTCGGTGTTCGCGGGGCAGCAGGTGGTGGTGGTCGGCGCGGGCCAGTCAGCGCTGGAAACCGCCGCCCTGCTGCACGAGCACGGCGCCGACGTGCGGATCGTCATGCGCGAGCAGGAGCCGGTGTGGAACGGGCCGCCACTGGCCCTGGACCGGCCGCTCTGGCAGCGGATGGCTGAACCCGAGGCCGGGCTGGGATCGGGCTGGAGCACCTGGTTCTACTCGCGGCACCCGAAGCTGTTCCGGCACCTGCCCGAGGCGACCCGGGTCTACCGGGCACGGACCGCGCTCGGGCCGGCCGGGGCGAGCTGGCTGCGTCCCCGGGTGGAAGGGCAGATCCCGATCCTGTCCGGGCAGAAGGTGAGCTGGGCCAAGGCCGGGACGGCCGGAGTGGCACTGGGCCTGTCCGGCCACGACGGTGGCTGGCAGGAGATCCTGGCCGATCACGTCATCGCCGCCACCGGCTACCGGGCCGACCTGAGCCGGCTGGCGTTCCTGCGCGGCCCGCTGCGCGACAGCCTGCGCACCGTCGCTGGCACCCCGGCAGTGGACGGCGGCTACCAGTCCTCGGTGCCCGGCCTGTACTTC
>DATKRG010000252.1:0-2229 GCA_035532275.1 Streptosporangiaceae bacterium
GTACCGGCCGGGGACGTACTCGGTGAGCAGGTGCTCGCGAACCAGTTCGGCCAGCGGTGCACGGGCCTGGTCTGGCTGGACCGCGGTCAGGCTGGCCACGGCGGCCAGGGCGATGTCCGGGCCGCGGTGCAAGCCCAGCAGGGCCGAAGACATCGGCGGCGTAGGAAGCCAGGTGCTGGGGCAGGCAGAACAGCGACCCCTTCGCGATCGCAACCGTCCGCAGCTCACCCGCCCAGTCGTAGAGGTCGCCGAGGATGTAGCGGTGGAATGCCCGCAGGTGGTCCGGTCGTATCCGCCGGCGTTCCAGGTCGATCAGCCGTGACACCGACAGCGCGGCCTCGACCCGGGCCAGTTCGCCGGGATCGCTGATGCCCAGCAGGTTGCGCAGTACCCCGCTGGCCGGATCAAGATAGGGATCCGGGCCCGCCGTTCCGCTCACCCCCGCGAGCGCGGCTGGTACCGCGCCAGGATCCGCTCCCGCAGTTCGTCGGTGGTCATCTCCCCGGCCGCGACCTCGGCGAACAGGGCAAGATCCGCCGGGCCCGGCTCCAGGCCCTCCGCCCGGACCGCCTTGCTTCGCCATAGCCATCAGGCAGAAGGCGACGATGCCGAACCGGACAATATGCGCTCCGATCGCGATGTGACGGCCAGTCCGTCCAGCCGTTCAGATTCGGCAGGGAGCGACCTAGCGAGACGTAGCGTCGGCGGGCTGCTCACCCTCAGTGATGCCCGCAGTGTCAATCCCAGTGACATCCGGGTGACAAATGATCTTGGGAGCTGAGGGCAGCGACGAGCACATCAACGTGGTGGCGGTGGCACCCTACCGCGCCAGCATCGACAGCGGCGCGCCACTCTCTGAGCGGAAGTTCGCCGCGATGTTCGGCAAGACCTTCCGCAGCTGGCCCCGCCACCGGATGGCTGAGGCCGTCAAAGGCGTTGTGCGGGCGATGGCGGATGTCCGGTGGGACGGGCGACGTCATGCCCGCCGGGCAACCTGAGGCTTGTTGCGGATAGGCGCGATATCCGTGCTGCTGGATGCCTGGCATGAGGACACGGGCAAGGGGAGGCACGTCGTCGGGCGGCCCGGTCATCCGCAGGTCCTCGCCAGCCAGGTCGACGTGGAAGGACACCCACACCGTGGCGCCGACTATGGCCGTCACCGGCAGGCGGGACGTCGTTCCGGCTGTGACAGGTCGGGCGGGGCCGATCTCGAAACGGAACCAGTCGCCGATGTCGCGCTGCACGGCTGCCCGCAGCTGCGCTTCTGCGCTCTGGCCCGCCTGCGGGCGATAGAG
Organism: Streptosporangiaceae bacterium; assembly: GCA_035532275.1. Lineage (GTDB taxonomy): Bacteria > Actinomycetota > Actinomycetes > Streptosporangiales > Streptosporangiaceae > UBA9676. Next base: position 1,296 of record DATKRG010000252.1, read on the forward strand.
ATCGACATCAATAGTGGCCCTGACGCCGAGATCCCGTGCCAGCAACGCGGTCGCCCCTTTGACGATCCACTGGTCGTCGGCAAGGTAGAGGCGCTCCAGCAGTCGGTCGTAGGCGATCTGACGCTGGAGCTGCGGCAGCGGCCACCGGCTGGCGGAGGCGAGGGCCTTGAGCTTGTCGGTGAGGGCGCGGCGGAACGCCGCGGGGGTGGCATAGCCGCCTGGCTCCCTCACTGGGCCACCCGCTCCCCGCTGGACCGGGCCGATTCTCGCTCAAGGTGCGCCCTGGCTTCATCCAGCCAGCGGGCGGTGCCAGGATCGCCCACGAGGTCAAGCAGCCAGCGCATGACCCCGAGGCCGTCGCCGCGGCGCAGGCCGAACTGGGAGGCCTGAGCGGCGAGGCTGTCGGTGAATACGCCGGGGTAGTCGTGGTTTCCCCGTATGGCGTCCGCCACGATATGGGCGACTGCTTCGGGATCCTCGTGATCGTCTAGCAGGTCGGAGGCGATCCGCGCCGGCCGCGTAACCGGCAGGCCGCCCAGGCGCACCCACTCTCCGGTCGAAAGTGAACGCTGATGGAGGCGGACATCGGGCCGCCGGGTCTGCTTCCGGCGGGGGAAGGTGAACTCGTGCCGGTCGGCAGGCAGGTGCCCAAGGCCGTAGAGCGCGGCCGCGGACCGGTGGGAAATCACGCCTTGCGCTGGCGCCCGTTCCCACGCCCAGACTCCGGGTTCGAGCTGGAGCCACGCTGCCCGCAGTGCAAGGTGGTCTGGCTCCGGCGCGCCCGCCATCCGGTACACCCCATGCGCAACGCGGTCAAGCACCGAGCCCGGAGCGGTCAGCCGCTCCATCGTCGTCTGCGGAACACCCGCCAGCTCCGCCTGCCGCCGCGTGATGAGACCCCACTGATCCTGGGCGACCTCCGCGATACGGCTGA
>DATKRG010000253.1:0-23774 GCA_035532275.1 Streptosporangiaceae bacterium
CGCCTCCAGGCTGATCCCCAGCGACTCCAGGGCCTTGGCGGCTACGCCCTCGCCCTCGTGGATCAGGCCAAGCAGGATGTGTTCCGTGCCGATGTAGTTGTGGTTGAGCATCCTGGCTTCTTCTTGCGCCAGGACCACAACTCTCCGGGCCCGGTCAGTGAACCTCTCGAACATCTCGTCGCTCCCTCACAGAGCGGTCGGGGAGGCCCTCATGTCCGGCCCCGTCCTTCCGCATGGTAGCCCGCATGCCGGATGACGCGGCGCACGATTTGTCGCGCATGGGAAATCGTTCCCCGGCAGGAGGGCGTTCATCCCATCCAACCCCGGTCAAGGGGGGCAGTGTTCCCCGCTACGCCGGGAGCGAACGCACTACCTGATCGTCCGTGGGCAGCCCAAATCCGCGGCCACCGAGCACGGTGACCGCGAGATGGGATGCTGGACACACCAGGGAGCCGGGCGCCGCCGCGATGTGGGCGGGAACAGGGCGGCCGGGATCCACTCCGGGCGGCACGTCAGCTGCCCGGATCGGGCGCCACAGCCGATCGCCCGCACTGCCCTGCACCGGAGCCGCTGCCGACGCGGTTTCAGGGGGTTCCCGCGCCCGGCGTTCCGCTGTGGGCCGTTCCGGAGGGTCTAGTGCGAGGATTCGTACTCGGCGATGATCGCGGCCGGGATACGGCCACGCTCACTGACCTTGTGCCCGCGCTGCTTAGCCCAGGCCCGGATTTCAGAACTGCGCTCACGGCCCGGCCCGCTCCGTGCCCGGCGTCGGCGGCCGCCGGCAGCGCTGCTGGACCGCCGCGCATGCTCTGTGTACTGTCCGAACTTCTCGCGGATCTCCTTGGCGTGTGTCGAGCACACGTCGATCTCATAGGCGGTCCCGTCAAAGGCGAACGAAACCGTCTCCGTCCCCTCGACCTCGCCGTCATGTGGAAGGTCACACACGACCGTCACCACTGTCTTCTGAGCCATGGGCCAGCCCTTCCGCTGGAGCATCTATTTATTGGGTGCCAAACATATACCAGAGACTTGTGTTTGACAATTCGAGTGCTGGAGATTCGCGGCGGAGTTCTCCAACGGCAAGTAGGCGGGGCAGTCGGGCGCATTGCAGTAACTCTCAGTAATCAGTCGCGATACGAGGTATCAATCGGGCAGAAGCCGTAAGCGGCCTGAGTTCTCCTTGCGGGCTGTTCGGTATAACCGAACCCGAGATCGCTAGCGGTCGTGGGATGGCGCTGCTTCCGGATCACCAGTATCGGCATTCCTGGCGTCATCATGAATATCAGTCCCGGCATCAGGATCCGCAGGTCCGGTACCGGCCCCCATCTGCCGTCGGAGGAAGAGTACCAACCCGATCAGGAAGGCACCGCACACAACCAGTGGCGGGGTCAGCGCTGCCAGATCCGAGAGCATGCGGGCCTCCTTTCCGCCTGTTGTCTTCGCCCGGCACTCTCACCTGGCATTGTGACTCATCGCCCCGTCCGGGCCGATCCCGGCCTCCCCCTTACCAGAGAACACCGCCGCCCGCCGGCAGCAAGGTGTTAGGACTCCGGTAGCGGCGCCAGCCGGGCGAGCCCGGCACACGCAAGCCCACAGGCCCGCCGCGAGCCCGCCCGCGGGGCACCGGAAGTGCCGCACGGGGCCCGCTGCCGCGTGGCAGTATCGGACGGCATGTTCCATGCGGACCTCCACATCCACTCCCGCTTCTCCCGCGCCTGCAGCAAGAACTGTGACCCTGCGACGCTTGCCTGGTGGGCGGCCCGCAAAGGCGTCACCGTGATCGGCACCGGGGACTTCACCCATCCCGCATGGGCCGCCGAACTCGCCGAGACACTCGAGCCCGCCGAACCGGGCCTGCTGCGGCTCCGCCCTGACCTTGAGTCCGGGCTCCGGCGAGCCTGCCCGCCCAGTTGCGACCCGAAGGTGCGGTTCCTGCTGTCGGCCGAGATCTCCACGATCTACAAGAGCGACGGCATGACCAGGAAGGTCCATCACCTTATCTACGCCCCCACCCTGGAGGCCGCGGCAAGGATCACCGCCGCCCTGGCGAAGGTCGGGAACCTCGCCTCCGATGGCCGCCCGATCCTCGGCCTGGACTCGCGCCACCTGCTCGAGATCACACTGAACGCAGATCCGGGGTGCTACCTCGTGCCCGCGCATATATGGACGCCGTGGTTCGCCGTTCTTGGATCCAAATCGGGGTTCGACTCGGTCGCTGACTGTTACCGCGACCTCGCGGAACACGTCTTCGCGGTGGAGACCGGGCTGTCCTCCGACCCGCCGATGAACTGGATGTGCCCATCGCTCGACGGTTACCAGCTGGTGAGCAACTCCGACGCCCATTCGCCGCCGATGATCGGCCGGGAGGCGACCAGCTTCGGCACCGAGCTGGACTACTACGCGATGGCGCGGGCGCTGCGCACCGGTGAGGGGCTGGCGGGGACGCTCAACTTCCATCCCGAGGGCGGCCGCTATCACCTGGACGGGCACCGCAAGTGCGGGGTCCGGTTCGAGCCGGACCAGACCGACGCCCACGCGGGCACCTGCCCCGGCTGCGGCAAGCCGCTGACCATTGGCGTGCTGCACCGGGTCGCCGAACTCGCCGACCGCCCGATGGGGCACCGGCCGGCCGGGTCGGCCGGGTTCACCAACCTGGTATCCCTGCCGGAGATCGTGGGTGAAACCCAGGGCAGCGGCCCGAAGAGCAAGAAGGTCACCGCCGAGGTGGACCGCCTGGTGGCCGCGCTCGGCCCGGAGCTGCACATCCTGTGCGAGACCGGCCTGGCCGACATCAGCCGGGCCGGCGGCAGCCTGCTGGGCGAGGCGGTCGCCCGGCTGCGCCGGGGCGAAGTGATCAAGGAAGCGGGCTACGACGGCGAGTACGGGGTGATCCGGCTGCTGCGCCCGGAGGAACTGACACCGTCGGCAGCGCTGTTCGACCTGCCGGCCCGGCTCCCGCCCGCGCCCACCCCCGCGCCCACGCCCGCCGCCGCCGCGCCGCCGCCCCCACCGGGCCGCCCAGGCCGGCGCGGGGCGCGGGCAACAGAGCCGCCAGCGGCAGACGTTCGGCCGCTAAGTAATGGAGCCACCGGCTCGCTGCTCGGTGGTCTCGACCCCGATCAGCGGGAGGCTGCCCTGGCGGCCGGGCCGCTGATGATCATCGCCGGGCCGGGGACCGGCAAGACGCGCACCCTCACCCACCGGATCGCCGCCCAGATCGCCGAACGGGGGCTGCCGCCGCAGGCCTGCCTCGCACTGACCTTCACCCGGCGGGCGGCGCAGGAGATGCGCGAGCGGCTGTCCGTCCTGATCCCGCGGCAGGCGGGCCGGCTCACGGTCACCACCTTTCATGGGCTGGGCCTGACGATCCTGCGCGAATACGGGAGCAGGTCGGGGCTGGCACCCGGTTTCGAGGTCGCCGACGAACGTGCCCGGCTGGCGGTGGCGGCCCAGGTGGCGGGCTCGGATCGGGCCGGCCGGCACCTGCTCGCGGGCGCGGCGGCCGACCCGGAGCTGCGCGCCGAGCTCCGCAAGGCACTGGCCGCACGCGATCTGGTCGACTACGACGGCCTGCTTGACCTGCCGCTGGCGCTGCTGCGCGACGAGCCGGCGGTGGCCGCGGCGCTGCGCGAGCGCTGGCAGATGATCAGCGTCGACGAGTACCAGGACATCGACGCCAGCCAGTACGCCCTGCTCGGCCTGCTGAGCGGTGACGGCGGCGGGCTGACCGTGATCGGCGACCCCGACCAGGCCATCTACGGATTCCGCGGCTCGGACGTGGGCTTGTTCCTGCGCTTCGGGGAGGACTACCCGGCGGCCACGACGATCCAGCTGACCCGGAACTACCGCAGCGCCCCGGTCATCGTCACCGGCGCGCTCCAGGCCATCGGGCCGGCCACCCTGGTGCCCGGCAGAGCCTTTCAGGCACTGACCGGCGGCGCGGGCGGGAGCCCGGCCACCATCACCGTCCACGAGGCCGCCGACGAGCAGGCGGAGGCCGCCTGGATCGCCGGGGCGATCGACCGGCTGCTGGGCGGGGCGTCCTTCCACTCGCTGGACAGCGGCCGCGCGGACGGGCACGCGGCGGACGGTCTCGCCCTGGCCGACATCGCGGTCCTGTACCGCACCGACGCCCAGGCCGGCCCGCTCGGCCAGGCGCTCACCCGGGCCGGCCTGCCGTTCCAGAAACGCTCGCATGACCTCCTGCAGCGCCGGACGGCGGTGCCCGAGATCGTCAGTGAGCTGCGCCTGGCCGCCCCAGCCGGCCAGACGGTGGCGCTGCGGCTGACGGCGGCGGTACGCAAGCTGGCCGGGCGTGGCTCACCGGACCGGGCCGCCGCGGTCGATGTGCGGGCGGCCGGCGAGGTGCTGGCCCCGCTCGCCCACCGGTGCGGGGACGATCTGGACCAGTTCCTGACCGAGATCTCACTCGGCGCCGAAGCCGACGCCCTGGACCCGCGCGCCGGCGCGATCACCCTGCTGACACTGCACGCCGCCAAGGGGCTGGAGTTCAGGGCGGTGTTCCTCGCCGGATGCGAACGCGGGCTGCTCCCGCTGTGGCTGCCCGGCGACGGGCCGGCCGGCGGCCGGGTGGATCATGACGAGGAGCGCCGGCTGCTGTTCGTGGGCATGACCCGGGCCCGCACGCATCTGTTCCTCACCAGTGCGGCAAGGCGGCTCCGGCACGGTGCCGTGACCGCGGCCGGGCCATCGCCGTTCCTGGCGGCGATCTCCCCGGCGCTGCTCTCGCGGGCCGGGCCAGCCAGGACCCGCCGTCCGGCCGGCCGCCAGCTGCGCCTGCTGTGAGCCGGCCGGGCCCGGCGGCCGCCAGCCCGGCCTGCGATCACAGATGCAGCAGCATGCGCGTGTTGCCCAGGGTGTTCGGCTTCACCCGGTCCAGGTCGAGGAACTCGGCGACCCCCTCGTCATAGGAGCGCAGGAGCTCCTCGTACACCTCGTGTGAGACGGGCGACCCGTCGATCTCCTCGAAACCATGCCGCGCGAAGAAGCTGACCGCGAACGTCAGCACGAACACCCGGCGCACGCCTAGCTCCCGGGCGCTGCCCAGCAGCACCTCCACCAGCCGGTGACCCACACCGTGCCCCTGGCAGTCCGCGCGGACCGCGATGGTCCGGATCTCGGCCAGGTCCTCCCACATCACGTGCAGCGCTCCGCAGCCGACGATCTCCCCGTCGCTGGCCCGCTGCGCCACCCAGAACTCCTGCACGTCCTCGTACAGGGTGACGATGGCCTTGGCGAGCAGCCGCCCGGACCCGACGTTGCCGGCCACCAGAGCGCTGATCGCCCGCACGTCACGTGTCCGGGCATGCCTGATCGCATAGTCCACGCCCGCACACCCTAGCGTTCCTGGTAGGTAGCGCCCCGCGCCGGGCACGCGCCCGGCCACCAATAACTACTCCACGTAACGTCACCGTGCCATCACGGATTGCCGCAAGTTTCTTGCCGGAAATCATCCGGTGCAGATAACACGCAGATCACGCTTACGGATTCAGCGCCCTCATACCCCAGTTCACCTGCGAAGACATAAGCCAGGCGAGGCGGGCTAAGCCACAGGTGCGAGCGCGAACCCGTCCACAGCGGCATTCCGAACGAGCTTCGCAGCCGCGTCCCCAATGCAAAGCTTCAGTCGTTCAGGTTACCCGCCGGCCGTTGATCCATTAATGTTCGGCGCTAGCCGGCACGCTCACCCGTGCCGGCTGCCCAGCGCCCAGCACGACCCGCCGCATCCTCGGGCGAGGCACAGGCGCCCGAGGAGAGGAGATCATGTGGAGCACGTGCCTCCTGGCAGGCATACCCACAGTGGTCCACAACGGTTTCGTCGTCACACGTGGTCCGGCCGCCTGGTCCGCCGCACCGCCACCCTGGCCGGGACAGCGGCCGTCATCAGCCTCGTGCTCCCGGTCGGTGTGGGCGCCGCGTCGCCAGCCCGGCCGATGCCCAGCCTGCAGAGCCTGGTCGCCCGGGCGAAACTGCTCTCCAACCAGATCAACATGCTCGACGAGCAGTACAACGGCCTGCGCATCCAGCTCACCCAGGCCAGGACCGAGGCCAAGGTCGCACAGCGCACCTACCAGGAGGATCTGCTCCGGCTAGGCGCTGGGAAGGTCACGATCGGCCAGCTGGCGGCCCAGAGTTACATGACCGGCGGGCTGGACACCTCGATGGAGCTGCTGACCAGCAGCAGCCCGCAGAACCTGATCGACCGTGCGGCGATCATGCAGCAGCTGCAGCAGGAGAACGGCGACCGGATCGGCCAGATGGCCGCGGCCGTCGCGGCGGCGCAGCGGGCCAGGGAGACGGCGATCCAGCAGGGCCAGCGGGTTTCCCGGCTGGCCGCGCAGATGGCCGTCAAGCAGCGAGCCGCGCAGAAGAAGATCAACATTCTCAACAGCGCCGTCTTCACCAAGGCGATGGCCGTCTTCAACCAGACCGGCCAGTACCCCAACATCACCATCCCGACCACGAACACGATTGGCGCCCAGGCCTTGCGGTACGCGCTGAGCAAGCGGGGGGACCCCTACGTGTGGGGTGCCGCCGGGCCCAGCTCGTTCGACTGCTCGGGCCTGGTCCTGTGGGCCTACGCCCAGGTCGGCATCAGCCTGCCGCACTACACAGGCGATCAGTGGAACATGGGCGTCCACGTCTCGCGTGCTGACCTGCAGCCTGGTGACCTGGTGTTCTTCTACGCGGACATCGGCCACGTCGGTCTGTACATCGGCAACGGGCTCATGGTGGACGCCCCCGACTTCGGTGAGAACGTCCAGGTCCAGCCGGTCATGTGGGACGTGTACGTGGGTGCCGTCCGCATCGTCGGCTGAGCGCCGCTTCCCCGCCCACCCGCCAGTTGTTCCCGGCCCGCCCCTGAGCGGGCCGGGAACAACTCATTCCGGCCGGACCATCGGGAACAGGATCGTCTCCCGCACGCTCTCCCCGGTCAGCAAGATCAGGATCCGGTCGATGCCGACCCCGACGCCGCCGGTCGGCGGCATGCCGTACTCCAGCGCCCTCAGGAAGTCCTCGTCCAGCTGCATGGCCTCGGGATCGCCGCCCGCCGCCAGCAGCGACTGCGCGGTCAGCCGCGCCCGCTCCTCGACCGGGTCGGTGAGCTCGGAGTAGCCGGTCCCGATCTCGGTGCCGAAGGCCACCAGATCCCAGCGTTCGGCCAGCCGCGGGTCCGCCCGGTGCGCGCGGGTGAGGGGTGAGACCTCGACCGGGAAGTCGCGGTAGAAGGTGGGCTGCACGGTCTGCCGCTCGACCAGCCGCTCGTACATCTCCAGCACGATCTGGCCCCGGCTCCACCCCGGCTCGGCCGGCACCGCCGCCTGGGCGCACAGCTTGCGCAGATGCTCCTCGGTGGTGTCGGGCGACACCTCCTCGCCCAGCGCCCCGGAGACCGCCCCGTGCACCGTCTTGGCCGTCCACTCGCCCCCGATGTCGCATTCGGTCCCGTCGGCGCGCCGGAGCACGGTGGTCCCCAGGGCGGCCATGGCCGCGCGCTGGATCAGCTCCTTGGTCAGGGCGCCGATCGTGTCGTAGTCGCCGTAGGTCTCGTACGCCTCGAGCATGGTGAACTCGGGGTTGTGGGTGGAGTCAGCGCCCTCGTTGCGGAAGTTCCGCCCGATCTCGTAGACCTTCTCGATCCCGCCGACGATCAGCCGCTTGAGGTGAAGCTCCAGCGCGATCCGCAGGTAGATGTCCATGTCGTAGGCGTTGATGTGGGTGGTGAACGGGCGCGCGTTCGCCCCGCCGTGCACCGGCTGCAGGACCGGCGTCTCGACCTCGAGGAACCCGCGTGCGTTCAGTTCTTCCCGCAGCGTCCGGGTGACGGCGCTCTTGATCTCCGCCATCCGCCGCGCGCCGGGATTGACGATCAGGTCCACATAACGCTGCCGGACCCGCGACTCCACGTCCGACAGGCCCTTGTGCTTGTCGGGGAGGGGCCGCAGGCACTTGGCGGTGATAGCGAACCTGCCGGCCAGCACAGACAGCTCTCCGCGCCGGGACGAGATCACCTCGCCCTCCACACCGACGTGGTCCCCGAGGTCCACGTCACGCTTCCACGCCGCCAGCGCGTCCTCGCCCACCCGGTCCGCCGAGATCATGACCTGGATGTCGCCGCTGCCATCGCGCAGGGTCGCGAAGCAGAGCTTGCCGCCGATGCGCGACAGCATCACCCGGCCGGCCACTCCCACCTGCTCGCCGGTGGCGCTGTCCGGCGGCAGGTCCGGGAAACGTTCCCTGATCTGGCTGGCGGTGGCGGTACGGGGAAAGCCAGCCGGGTACGGTTCGGTGCCCGAGGCCAGCATCCGCTCCCGCTTGGCCAGCCGCACCTGCATCTGCTCCGGCAGGCCCTCGATGTGATCTTCAGCCACGCGAAGAGGCTACCGGGCAAGTCGTCAGGGTGCCGACCCGTTTACAGGCAGTGCCGTGCCGGGCTCCTGGCCTGGGCCAGCGCTCATGGTTCCAGCTGGAACGGCGGGTACCGGTCCGTGACCAGGGTGAATGCATAGGCGATCACGCGGTTATGCCAGCGGATGACTCCCTCCACGAAATCGAAGGCGCCGCGCGAGTAGCGGCCGGTGAACAAGATGGTGAACCAGGTCACGATCACCACAAGCACGACCGCTATGTCGAGGAAGAAAAGCACAATATAGTGCGGAATGGCCAGCAGCCATTTCACCAGCGGCAGCCACCGGTTCAGGTCGTGCTCGGCGTCCGGGTAGGCGTAGTCCAGGTGAACGGACTGCTGCTCGTCGGTGGACGGGTACCTGTCGTCCATCAGGGCCAGGTAGGCGACCACCCGGTTGGTGAATCGCTGCAGCTCAAGGTTCCAGTCGAACCACCAGCGGGGGTACTTCTGGCGGAAGAGGATCATCAGCAGCGGGCCGAACGTGAGCAGGCCGCCGGTGCCGGCGGCGACCGCGGTGGTGCCGTTCCCGTAGGACCACTGCCAGGTGCCACCGGAGACCGCGCCGAGCACGATGCCGATGGGAATGACCACGAAAATGCGGAACGCGGTGGTCACCCGGTTGAGGTCACGCTCGGGGTAATCAACCGAGAACCGGACCGGGTATTGAGGTTGCTGTGGTTGCTGGCTGGTAGCCATTGACGCCCCTTCTTCTCGTCACCGATGATCTCCCGGCGAGGGCTGCCGCAGCTCCACGGTAGACCCCGGCCTTGTCCGCCTCCATGGTTAAGAGGCGCCCTGGGGCGTGCCCTGGCCGCCAGGAGCCGGCCCGGCGGTGGCACAGCCGGCCAGGAGCACCGCGGCCAGCAGATGCGGTCCGGGTCTGTATCGCATGGCGAGCACATCTTCTCACTGCCCGAGCGGCCGCAGTCCTCTCCTTTGCGCTCGCGGCGCTCTAGTCTGGCCAGGCACATGGTGACCTGCCCCGCATCGGAGGTGACCGCTGCCATGAGCGGACGTGTGGTGCATTTCGAGATCCCGGCCGACGACACCAGCCGGGCGCAGAAGTTCTACGCCGAGGCGTTCGGGTGGTCAGTCAACGCCGCTCCGGGGATGAACTACGCCCTGCTGGGCACGGTGCCGGTGACCGAGCAGGGCGCGCCCGCCGAACCGGGTGGCATCAACGGCGGCATGCTGCACCGGGAAGGCATCTGGGCTCATCCCGTCGTGGTCATCGAGGTCGACGACATCGAGGCCGCGCTGGCCCGGGTCGAGAAGCTCGGCGGGACGGTCGCGCGCGGCAGCCTCGCCGTCGGCCCGATCGGTTTCGCCGCCTACTTCACCGACACCGAGGGCAACCTGATGGGCCTGTTCCAGCCCGCCCGCGCCTGATCCCGGCCGGCCAGCGCTCACCAGGCGTCCCTCCGTGCCGTCCGCGGACCGGTTAACCCGCCGCGATGTTCCGCTCATAGACCAGGCGCAGCCCGATCAGGGTCAGCCAGGGCTCGTGCGCGTCGATCACGCTGATCTCGTCGAGGACCAGCGGGGCCAGCCCGCCGGTGGCGATGACGGTGACCGAGCCGGGATCGTCGGGCGCCAGCTCGCGGATCATGCGGGTGGCGATGCCCTCGACCTGGCCCGCGAAGCCGAAGATGATGCCGGACTGCAGGGCCTCGACCGTGTTCTTGCCGATCACGTGGTGCGGGCGGGCCAGCTCGACCTTGAGCAGCTGGGCGGCGCGGCGGGACAGGGCATCCACCGAGATCTCGATCCCGGGCGCGAGCGCCCCGCCCACGAACTCCCCCTTGGCGCTGACCGCGTCGAAGTTGGTGGAGGTGCCGAAGTCCACCACCACCGCCGGGCCGCCGTACAGGTGGACCGCGGCGACCGTGTTCATGATGCGGTCGCTGCCGACCTCCTTCGGGTTATCCATCCGCACCGACACACCGGTCCGCACCCCCGGTTCCACGATCAGCGCGGGCACATCCCCGTAGTACCGCGTGCACATCTCGCGCAGCTCATGGAGTACGGACGGCACCGTCGAGCACAGCGCGATGCCGGTGATGTCCGGGTCCTTGAGCACCGTGCTCTGCCCGAGCAGTCCCCGCAGGATCACGGCGATCTCGTCGGCGGTGCGGACCGGGTCGGTCGCGATCCGCCAGTGCTCGATCACCTCCTCGCCCTCGAACACGCCCAGCACGGTGTTGGTGTTACCCACGTCAATCGCCAGCAGCATGGTCTTCCCGTGCCTTCGTGCCCGGAGCGAGGTCCAGGCCGATGTCCAGGGCGGGCGCCGAATGGGTCAGCGCGCCCACCGCGAGGTAGTCCACACCGGTCAGCGCCACGTCCCTGGCGCTGTCCAGGGTGAGCCCCCCACTTGCCTCCAGCTTCACCTGGCCGGCTGCCAGCGCGACCGCCTGCCGGGTCTGCGCCAGGCCGAAGTTGTCGAGCAGGATCAGCTCCGCCCCGGCCGCGATCGCCTCACGCACCTGCGCGAGGGTGTCACACTCCACCTCGATGGTCAGCCCGCCGCCAGCCGCGTCAGCGGCGGCCACGGCGGCCCGCAGCGCCGCCGCCACCGACCCGGCGGCGGCGACATGATTGTCCTTGATCAGCACCGCGTCGGACAGGGACATCCGGTGGTTCACGCCGCCACCGCAGCGGACCGCGTACTTCTCCAGTGCCCGCAGGCCCGGCAGGGTCTTGCGGGTGTCCCTGATCCGCGCGCCGGTGCCGGCCACCGCGTCCACCCAGCGCCGGGTGAGGCTGGCCACCCCGGACAGGTGGCAGAGCAGGTTGAGAGCTGTCCGCTCGGCGGTGAGCATCCCGGCCAGCCCGCCCTCGATCGTCATCAGTGTGCTGCCCGGCCACACCCGGTCGCCGTCGCGGACATGGGAGGTCACCCGGACCGCACCCGCGGGCGGGGCTGGCCCGGACCCGGCGGGCCCCCGGGCGAGCACGTCCGCGGTGATCGCGAAGACGGCCTCGGCCACCGGCAGCCCGGCCGCCACCCCCTCCGCCCGGGCGACCAGGTCCGCCCGCGCGGCGGTCCCGGCCGCGATGGTGGCCAGCGTGGTGAGGTCGGTGCCGCCGGCCAGGTCCTCCGCCAGTGCGGCGCGGACCAGCCGCACCACGTCGTCCGGCGGCAGCCCCGCGCCGCGCAGGCGGCCGGCCAGGTCCGGGCCCAGCACCGCCGGGTCAGACATCGCCGGCCCCGCGATCCCGGCCTGGCTGCGGCTCGAAGCGGACGGCTGGCCCGTCTTCGCCGGTGGTCACGATCAGATGGCCCAGCCACGTGCCGTCGGGTTCCGGGAAGTCCTCCCGCCAGTGGCTGCCCCGGGTCTCCTGCCGGGCGGCCGCCGCGGCCACCAGCGCCGAAGCCACCGCATGCAGGTTGGTGGCCTCCCAGGCATCGGTGCCGGGCCGGTCACTCGCCCACCCGGACAGCTCGGCCAGCTCCCGGGCAGCCTCCCGCAGCCCCGCGCCGTCGCGGAGCACCCCGGCCCGGCGCGACATGATCTCCTCCAGCCGGGGCCGCACGGCGGGGTCCAGCAGGCCCATGGGCCTGCCGTCGGCGGCCGGCCTGGCGGCCCGCGGCGGGCTGGCCGCCAGGGCGGCGCCGATCCGCTCCGCGAACACCAGCCCTTCCAGCAGCGAGTTGGAGGCGAGCCGGTTCGCTCCGTGCACCCCGGTGCAGGCGGCCTCCCCGCACGCGTACAGCCCCGGCACGCTGGTCCGGCCGGACAGGTCCGTCCTGATGCCGCCGCTGGCGTAGTGTGCCGCTGGCACCACCGGGATCAGGTCGGTGACCGGGTCGATCCCGTGCTCCCGGCAGCTGTCGCTGATGGTCGGGAACCGCCGGTCCCACACCTGCGCACCCAGCTGCCGGCCGTCCAGGTAGACGTGATCGGTGCCCGCCGTCGCCATCACCCGGGTGATTTCCTTGGCCACCACGTCGCGGGGCGCCAGGTCGGCCAGCGGGTGACGGCCCGTCATGAACTGCTGGCCGGCCCCGTCCACCAGCACCGCCCCCTCGCCCCTGACCGCTTCGGAGATCAGCGGCTGGCGGCCGCGCACGCCCGGGCCCAGCCACAGCACTGTCGGGTGGAACTGGACGAACTCCAGATCCGCCGCCTGCGCACCGGCCCGCAGCGCCAGCGCCAGCCCGTCGCCGGTGGATACCTCCGGGTTGGTGGTCGCCGCGTAGACCTGGCCCAGGCCGCCGGTGGCGAGCACCACCGCCCCGGCCTCGACCGCGCCCACCCCGTCCTGCTGGCCCTCGCCCATCACGTGCAGGGTGAGCCCGGCGGCCCGGCCGTCCGCCGCGCGCAGCAGGTCCAGCACCAGCGCGTGCTCGATGACCTCGCAGTTGCCAGCCGCCTTCAGCGCGGCCAGCAGGGCACGGGAGATCTCCGCCCCGGTGGCGTCCCCGCCCGCGTGGGCGATCCGCCGCCGCAGGTGCCCGCCTTCCCTGCCGAGCGCCAGTTCGCCGCCTGGGCCGGTGTCGAACCGGGCCCCGAGCGCCATCAGGCCGCGCACGGCCTCCGGTCCCTCGGTCACCAGCACCCGCACCGCCTCGGCGTCACACAGCCCGGCCCCGGCCGTGAGCGTGTCCCGGAGGTGGTCGGCGGGGGAATCGCCAGGGTCGAGCGCTGCCGCGATGCCACCCTGCGCCCAGCGGGTGGAGCCCGCCTCCAGCAGTGCCTTGGTGACCAGCACCACCGCGGCGCCGGGCAGCCGCCGGCAGACAGCGAGGGCCGTGCTGAGCCCGGCCACCCCGGAGCCGACCACCACCACGTCGGCCCGCAGCGTCCAGCCCGGTGGGGGGGCCAGCAGGCGTCGCGCGATCAGCTCCGGCCTCCCAGCACCAGCGGCATGTTGTCGATCAGCCGGGTGGTGCCGACCTTGGCCGCCGCCAGCAGCAGCGCGTCACCGGTGGCAGCCGCCACGGGTGCGAAGGTGCCCGGATCCACCACCGCGAGGTAGTCGGTGACCAGCGGCGGATCCGCCTGGGCCGCCTCGTCCAGCACGGCGGCCGCCGCCTTCAGCACCGCCTCCGGCCCGGCCTCCTGTGCGTCCCGCCCGGCCCGCAAGGCGGCTGGCAGGGCCAGCGCACGGTGGCGCTCGGCCGCCGACAGGTAGCCGTTCCGGCTGGCAACGGCCAGTCCGTCCGGGTCGCGCACGGTGGGCACAGCGGCGATCTCGATCCCCAGCTCGAAGTCGGCGGCCATCCGCCGCACCAGGGCCAGCTGCTGGGCGTCCTTCTGCCCGAACACCGCCACGTGCGGGTTGACCAGCTCGAAGAGCTTGAGCACCACCGTGAGCACCCCGGTGAAGAAGCCGGGCCGTGATGCGCCCTCCAGCACCTGCCCCACCGGCCCCGGATCCACCGTGATCAGCTGCCCGGTGGGGTACATGTGGGCGGCGGTGGGCGCGAACACCACCGCCACCTGCTCGGCCCCGCAGATGGCCAGGTCGGCGTCCAGGGTGCGCGGATACCGGTCCAGGTCCTCACCCGCCCCGAACTGGAGCGGGTTCACGAACACCGATACCACGACGGATCCGTTCGGCCCGGAAATCTCGTGGGCACGGCGGAGCAGTGCCCGGTGACCGTCGTGGAGCGCGCCCATGGTCGGCACCAGCACCACCGGCGCGGGCAGCCCGCGGCGGGCGGCGGCCAGCCCGAGCCTGGTGCGGGCCAGGATCGGGATCACCGCGGGACCCCCGCCAGCACATCCAGCAGGCGCTGCGCGTCCGGTGCGGGCAGCATGCCCGCCGCCAGCGCCCGGTCGGCGGTGAGCCTGGCCAGCGCCACATACGCCCGCAGCGCCTCCGGCGAGACCTCGCGCAGGGCGGCCAGGTGATCGGCGACGGTGTCGGCGTCGGCGCGCGCCACCGGCCCGGTGAGCCCCGCGTCGCCCAGCTGGAGTGCGTTGTCGAGCGCCGCCCCCAGCAGCGGGGCGAGCATCCGGGCCGGATCCGGGACACCGGCCACGCCGAGCAGTTCGGCGGCCTGGACGACCAGCGTGACGAGGTGGTTGGCGGCGCTGGCCAGCGCCGCGTGATAGAGCGCCCGGCTGGCTTCGGCGATGAAGACCGGCTCGCCCCCCATCTCGATCACCAGCGCCTCCGCCACCAGCCGCAGCGAGGCGGGGGCGGTCACCCCGAAACTGATCCCGGCCAGCCGGTCGATGTCGTCGGGTCGGCCGGTGAACGTCATCACCGGGTGCAGGGCCAGCGGGAGGGCGCCCAGCCGGGTGGCGGGATCCAGGACGGCCAGGCCATGCCTGCCGCTGGCGTGAGCCAGGAGCTTGCCGGCCAGCGTGATCCCGGTCGCGCACAGGCCCGCGACCAGGCCGGGCAGCACATCGTCGGGGACGGTGAGCAGGACCAGGTCGGCGCCGGCGACCACCTCCGGCGGCGGCAGCACCGCGACACCGGGCAGCAGCCGCTCAGCCCGCTGCAGCGACGCCTGCGACACCGCGGACACGCCAGTGAGCTGATGGCCCGCCCGGGCCAGGGCGGCGCCGAGGATGGAGCCCACCCGCCCGGCGCCGACGACACCCACCCGGAGCCGCGCGGGATGGGATGGGGCAGGCGGGCCCGCCGGGTTCGGCATCGCGTCAGTGTCCCTCTCGTTCCAGTCCTGGATAGCGGTCCGCGGGAGGCTGCGGCTCACGGCCGCAACCCGCTGGCAGGCCACCGGGTACCGGACGGCACTGATCAGCATATCCACGCCCGGCGGCCCGGGTTCAGCCCGGCTACAGTCGGCGGGGTGTGGATGACCTGGCGTCAGGCCATGCGGTCCGCCCTCTACGGCCCGGACGGCTTCTACGCGCGGGGGGAGGCCCCGGCGCGGCATTTCCGCACCTCGGCGCATGTCTCACCGCGGTACGGCCAGGCGATGCTCAGCCTGCTGCGCGAGGTGGACACCGCACTCGGCCACCCGGGCCGGCTCGACCTGGTGGACATCGGCGCCGGCCAGGGCGAGCTGCTCGGGCAGGTGCTCGACGCGGCCGCCGCAGACCGCGAGCTGGCCCGGCGGATCACCGCCCGCGCGGTCGAGCTGAGGCCCCGGCCGGGCCGGCCCGACCCGCGCATCCACTGGCAGGCGGCACCGCCGGGCGCGATCACCGGGCTGGTGATCGCCAGCGAGTGGCTGGACAACATCCCGCTGGACGTGGCCGAGCTGACCCCGGACGGGCCGCGGCTGATGCTGGTGGAGACCGCGACCGGCGCCCAGCGGCCCGGCCCGCCGCCCCGGCCCGCCGACCTGGACTGGCTGGGTGCCTGGTGGCCGCTGCGCGAGCCGGGTGACCGGGCCGAGATCGGCCGGACCCGCTGCCGGGCATGGGCAGGTGTGCTGCGCCGGATCACCCGCGGCGTCGCGGTCGCCGCCGACTACGGTCACCACCGGGCGGGCCGGCCGAGCCAGGGCACGCTGACCGGTTACCGGGACGGGCGCGCGGTCCGGCCCATCCCGGACGGGTCCCGTGACATCACCGCGCACGTGGCGCTCGACTCCTGCGCCGACGCGGGCGGCCGGGCGGGGGCAGGGGCGACCCTGCTCACCAGCCAGCGTCAGGCTCTGCGGGCGCTGGGGATTGCCGGCCGCCGGCCGCCGCTGGCGCAGGCGGGAAGCGACCCGCTGGGTTATGCCCGGGCGCTGTGCCAGGCGTCGGAGGAGGCCGAGCTGATCGACGCCGGCGGGCTGGGGGGCTTCGGCTGGCTGGTCCAGGCGGTCGGGCTGGACCTGCCGGCCCCGCTGGCGGGTCTGGCCCCGCCGGGCTGAGCCCACCGCGTGGGACCATGATGCCCATGGCCGAACGCCGGACCGACGCGGTGACGGGCGCCTGGGCCGCACCGGAGCCGGACTGGCTGGTCATCAACCTCGGGCCGGGGCACCCGTCAGGACACGGCATGCTCCGGCTCCGGCTCGGCCTCGACGGCGACCGGATCACCGCCGCCGAGCCGGTGATCGGGTACGTGCACCGCGGGGCGGAGAAACTGTTCGAGGCACGCGACTACCGGCAGATCATCGTGCTGGCCAACCGGCACGACTGGCTGAGCGCCTTCGCCAGCGAGCTGGGCGTGGTACTCGCGGCCGAGCGGCTGGCCGGCATCGACGTGCCACCCCGCGCGGTCTGGGCGCGCACCCTGCTGGCTGAGCTGAACCGCGTGCTCAGCCACCTGGCGTTCCTGAGCTCCTACCCGCCCGAGATCGCCGCGGCGGACCCCCACGCGCCCGGCGGCGCCACCCTCACGGAGCGGGCCGCCGCCGCTGCCTCCGGCGCCCGGGAGCTGATCCAGGCGGTGATGGAGGAGGTCTCCGGCGGCCGCATGCACTACATGTTCAACCGGGTCGGCGGCCTGAAGGAGGAGCTGCCAGCGGGCTGGCTCGGACGCGTCCAGGCCGCCGCCGGCCAGGTCCGGGCGGCCCTGCCGGACATCGGTGCCGTGGTCAGCGGCCACGCCGGCTTCCGGGAGCGCACCCGCGGCGTGGGGGTGCTCACCGGTGAGCAGGTACGCCAGTACGGGGTGAGCGGGCCCGCCGCCCGCGCCTGCGGGGTCGACTTCGACCTGCGCCGGGACGAGCCGTACCTGGCCTACGGCGAGCTGGCGGGGGTGCTGCGGGTGGTGACCCGGGCCGAAGGCGACTGCCTGGCCAGGTTCGAATGCCTGCTGGGCCAGGTCGCCGGGTCGCTGGAGCTGGCCGATGCCTGCGCCAGCCGGCTGGCCGCGCTGCCGCCGGGGCCGATCAGCGCCCGCCTGCCCAAGGTCTTCAAGGTGCCCGAGGGGGACGCCTACGTGTGGACCGAGAACCCGCTCGGGCTCAACGGCTACTACCTGGTCTCCCGGGGAGGCAAGACGCCCTGGCGGCTGAAGCTGCGCTCGGCATCGTTCAGCAATGTCCAGGTGCTGTCCGAGCTCCTGCCGGGCAGCCTGGTCGGCGATCTGCCGGCCATCCTGGGCTCGCTGTTCTTCGTCGTCGGCGACATGGACCGCTGAGCCCGTTCAGCCCGTTCAGCCCGTTCAGCCCGTTCAGCCCGCGAAGACTAGTGCGGCGGGCCGGGATCGTTCGGTGGCTGATCGGGCTTGCCGCCCTTGGTGGGCACCCGGCAGCCGTACTCCAGGTAGAGGGCCGCCAGCACCAGCAGGAAGGCGGCACCCAAGGTGCCGGCCGCCGCGAACGCATCGGCGCGGTAGGCTCCCTTGTCCAGCGACGCCGCCACATACAGCAAGAACCCGGCGGCGAGCCCGCCGATGATGGCGGCCGCCAGCGAGGTCGCCTTGGCGAGGGCGGCCATCCTGGCCACGGCGATGGGCTGGACCGGCTTGCCACCACGGCCGCGCAGGCGGGTCCGCAGGCTCCGGCCGCTCCAGGTCTCGGCCACTGCCAGCAGCAGCAGCGCGGGCACCGCTGTCCATGGCAGCGGCGGCAGGGCCGAATACACCTGCCGCAGCAGCAGCCAGGCCACGAGCGCGCAGCCGACCGCGACCATGACCAGCGTCCGCACCTTGGTGGGGGTCATCGGTGTTCTCCTGGCAGGCGGCCGGTCACCATGGCCGTCATCGGGGCGAGTGCAGGACGGCGTCGTCCAGCCGCTGCACACCATCGAGGCCGACCGAGGCCAGCAGGTCCGATACCCGCCCCCGGCCCGGGATCGCCGCGCCCGGGTCCACGGCGTGCCAGGGGGCGAGCACGAAAGCCCGCTCATGGGCCCGGGGATGCGGGAGTGTCAGCTCCGGGTCCTGGCTCACCAGGTCACCGTAGACGATGAGGTCGAGATCGAGCGTGCGCGGTCCCCAGATCTGGTCCCGGACCCGGCCGAACGCGGCCTCCACCCCGTGGCACCGTTCCAGCACGGCCCTTGCCGGGAGCGCGGTCCTGGCGATCAGCACCGCGTTCAGGTAGTCCGGCTGCTGCGGGCCGCCTACCGCAGCGGTCTGGAAGACCGGCGAGATGGCGATGAGGGCGAACCCCGGCGCGTCGAGGAGCGCGTCCACCCCTCCCTGCAGATTCTCCAGCCGGTTGCCGAGGTTGCTGCCCAGCGCGATGACGACGGTCTGCCCGCGGCCGGTCACGGCCGCTCCCGCCTGATCGTCACGGTCACGTCGCTGAACCGGTGGGCCAGCGGCGCGTGTGGCTTGTGGACGGTGATCTCGACCTCCTCCACACCCGGCTCCGACAGGCAGCCGTCCGCCAGCCGCTGGGCCAGCGTCTCGACCAGCCGCACGGGCGGCCCGCTCGCCAGGGCGACCAGCCGGTCGGCGACGGCGCCGTAGTCGACGGTAAGGGACAGGTCGTCGCTTGCCGCGGCGGCCCGGGTATCGAGCCACAGCACCGCGTCGATGATGAACTCCTGCCCGTCGCGGCGCTCGTGCGGGCGGACCCCGTGCCGGGCGAAGACCCGCAGCCCCCGCAGGCAGATCCGGTCCCGGTGCCGCGGCGAGGGCAGCGGCGCGCGGCCCTGGGCTGGCGCGCGGTCTGTCATCCGCCCGCGGCCTCCTGCCAGGCCTGGGCGACCCGCACCGCGTCGGCGTTGGCCGGCACCTCGTGGACGCGGGCGCACCAGGCCCCGGCCGTCGCGGCGAGGGCGGTGATCGCGACCGTCGCATCGTCACAGTCGGCGAACGGGCGCGGGGTGCCGTCGGGGGCGGCCAGCAGCCTGCCCAGGAACCGCTTGCGGGACGCGCCGATCAGCACCGGGAAGGCGTGACCGCTGCCGCCGAGGCTGGCGACCGCCGCCAGGCTGGTCAGCAGCGCCCAGTTGTGCTCGGGGAGCTTGGCGAACCCGAGGCCGGGATCGAGGACGATCAGGGCCGGGTCCACCCCCGCCGCCACGACCGCGTAGACCCGGCGCCGCAGTTCCTCGCACACCTCCCCGACGACGTCACGGTAGACGGCGCGGTCCTGCATCGTGTGGCTGTGCCCGCGCCAGTGCATCACCACATAGGGCACCCCGGCCTCGCCGACCAGCCGGGGCATCTCCGGGTCGGACAGCCCGCCGCTGACGTCGTTGACCAGCGCCGCGCCCGCCTCCAGGGCCACCCGCGCCACCTCGGCCCGCATCGTGTCCACGCTGACCGGCACGCCTGCCCCGGCGAGCGCCTTGATCACCGGCCCGACCCGCCGCAGCTCCTCGTCCGCGGAAACCCGCTGTGCCCCCGGCCGGGTTGACTCCCCGCCCACGTCCACGATGTCCGCACCCTGCGCGGTCAGTTCCAGGCCACGGGCGATCGCCGCGTCGGCGGCGAACCAGGAGCCGCCGTCGGAAAAGGAGTCGGGGGTGACGTTCACCACGCCCATCACCAGGCACCGATCGGCGCTCGGCAGCCCGGGCGGGCTGGCGGGCCGCTCCGCCCGGGCCGGCCGGCCCGGGACGCCCGTCTCAGCGTCACTTGCCATGATCGTCAGCCTATGCGGCGCCCGCCCGGCACGGCGCCGGCAGTGCCCGCAGGTTCAGTGACCGCGGGTTCAGTGACCGGGCAGTGGCGCGGCCGGCGGCCGCTGGCCGGCCCGGCGCAGGCGGTGCCATGCGGTCACCAGCCCCAGCTTGCGCGCCATCCGCCGCAGCTCCAGCTTGGGCCAGACCAGGAACGCCTCTGCCTCCAGCGCGGCGATGCCGACCCGGATCGCGTCCTTGGTGCCGGGGAACACGAAGAAGCGCGGCACCCAGACCGGGCAGAACTTGGCGTTGAACTTGTACAGCGACTCGATCTGGAACCAGCGGGAGATGAAGACGAGGAAGCGCCGCCAGATCCGCAGCACCGGGCCGGCACCGATCCGCTCGCCGCGTTCCAGCGCGGCACGGAAGACAGCGAAGTTGAGCGAGACCCGCTTGACGCCGAGCGAATGAGCGGCCTTGATGGCCTCCACGATCAGGAAGTCGTTCACGCCAGGCTGTGCGCTGCGGTCCCGGCGCATCAGGTCCAGCGAGAGCCCGTCCGCTCCCCACGGCACGAAGTGCAGCAGGCCGCGGAGCACCCCGTTCTCGGTGGCGGTGGCGATCACGCACTGCCCGTCTCCCGGGCCGCCGACCCGGCCCAGCGCCATGGAGAAACCACGCTCGGTCGGGCTGCCCCGCCAGGAGTCGGCCCGGGCGATGATGCGCCCGATCTCGTCCCGGCTGATGTCGTCCATCCGGCGGATGTCGGCGACGTACCCCTGCCGGCCCACCCGCGCCACCATCTGGCGCACGTTGCGCATCGCCCGGCCCTGCAGGGTGAAGTCGGCCACTTCCACGATCGCCTCGTCGCCCAGTTCCAGGGCGGTCAGGTTGCCCTCGCGGCACCAGATCTCGGCCCCGAGCTCACTGCACCCCATCACCGCGGGCACCCAGGCGTGCCGGGCGGCCTCGTCGAGGAAGGCGTGGATCACTCCCGGCCACGCCTCCGGGTCCCCGATCGGGTCGCCGCTGGCCAGTATCACCCCGGACACCACGCGGTACGCGATGCATGCCTTGCCGGTCGATGACCACACCACGTTCTTGTCGTTGCGCAGCGCGAAGTACCCCAGCGAGTCCCGGTCGCCGTGCCGGTCGAGCAGTTCCCTGATCCGCCCGGAGTCCGCCGTGCTGAGCCGGGCGGCCGCCTGCCTGGCCGGGCGCAGGAACAGGTACGCCGTCACCAGCAGGGTGAAGATACCGAGCGTGCTGGTGAGCAGGTTGAACAGGTCGGCGCGGGCCTCCGGCACGAACTGGACCGGGCCGGAGACGCCGACCAGGCCGTAGACGACGTGCACGGACCGCTGCCAGAGCGAATAGGACTGCGCCAGGTGCCGCGCCAGCAGGATGTAGGTCAGGCCGATCGCGACGTCGGCGACGACCAGGGCGACGAAGACCCCGCCCGCCCGCCAGCGGGTGCGGGGGTCACCGACCGCGTAGAACTCGTCCCGGAAGAACAGCAGGACCGCCAGCACCACCGCCGCCGCCGCACCCTGCACCCGGTAGGGGGCGTGGACGACGTGAATAATGACGCTGAACGCAAGGAGCAGGGTGACTGCCTGCCATGCGCGGCGCTTGCGTCGGCGCAGTCCATGGGAGAGCAGGAGCAGCAGCAAGCCGATGATCACAGTCGCCGTGTTGGTGACGTTCGTCATGGTGCCGGGCACGAACACAGCCAGCCGGTGCAGCCGGTGGTGCAGGTGCAGGCTGGGGATCGCCACCCCGACAATGTCGGCGAGCCCGATCAGCAGGCAGAGCCATCCCGTGGTGATCGGCACCCACCTGCGCTGATGCCGACGGTCGGGCGCACGCGTGGCGTGCGCCCGGCTAGATCCCCCCTCATCACCCCCGGTGGCTGGGGCGGCAGGGGGGGCGCTGGGCTCATTGGTGTCTGGCATCTGCTTCAGGCCCTGCATCACGGGGGATCAGCGTAGTCCCGCCGGTCCACGGCGCGGGCTATCTCCCGCAATAGGGGTACCCACCCTGGCCCTCTTCCCCCAGCGAACCATGCACCGGTCACCGAACTCCAGCCGCTGCGCTGGCCGCCGGCCGCGCCGTCAGCTACGGCGCAGCAGCAGGCTCATCGCTTCCGCACGGGTCCGGTCGCTGTCGCGCATGCTCCCGCGCACCGCCGAGGTCACCGTCTTGGCGCCGGGCTTGCGGACACCGCGCATCGACATGCACAGGTGCTCGGCCTCGATCACGACCAGCGCACCGCGCGGCTCCAGCACGTTCATCAGCGCGTCCGCGATCTGGCTGGTCATCCGCTCCTGCACCTGCGGCCGGCGGGCGTACACATCCACCAGCCTGGCCAGCTTGGACAGACCGGTGATCTGCCCCTTCTCGTTCGGGATGTAGCCGACGTGCGCGAACCCGAAGAACGGCACCAGGTGGTGCTCGCAGGTGCTGTAGACCTCGATGTCGCGGACGAGGATCAGCTCGTCGTGACCGGCGTCGAACACCGTCCCCAGCACGTCCTCCGGCCGCTGCGCGAGCCCGGAGAACTGCTCGGCGTAGGCACGTGCCACCCGGGCGGGGGTTTCCGCCAGCCCATCCCGGTCCGGGTCCTCGCCGATGGCGAGCAGGATCTCACGCACCGCACGCTCGATACGCGCGGTGTCGATCGGGTCGGTCAACGTGACTCGCCGGATCCCTCGCCCGAGCTCAGCCCGGGCATGACCGCACCCGAACCGCCGTGCGCGCCCGCGGCCCCCGACTGCCCGTTGCCCGGTGCCGCCAGGTCCCTGGCGTCGGCGGCGGTCAGCGCCAGTTCCTTGGGGGTCATGATCGGTGGCCGGTCGGAGGGCAGCCGCTTGCCGTAACCGGTGTAGGAGCCGCGCGATGGCCGGGTCTTGATCGGGGCGAAGATCGCCAGGACCTCCTGCCGGCTGAGGGTCTCCTTGTCCATCAGCTGCAGGACCAGGTCGTCGAGCACCTCCCGGTACTGGACCAGGATCTCCCACGCCTCGTCGTGCGCGGACTCGATGAGGCGGCGCACCTCCTCGTCGATCGTGGAGGCGATCTCCTCGGAGTAGTCGCGGGTGTGGGACATCTCCCGGCCGAGGAAGGGCTCGCCGTCACCGGTGCCGAACTTGCGCGCACCCAGCCGCTCGCTCATGCCGTACTCGGTCACCATGCCGCGCGCGATCGAGCTGGCCTTCTCGATGTCGTTGGCGGCACCGGTGGTCGGCTCGTGGAACACCAGCTCCTCGGCGGTCCGGCCACCGAGCAGCATCGCCAGCTGGTCCATCATCTCCGAGCGGGTGACCAGGAACTTGTCCTCCTTGGGCGCGGAGGCGGTGTAGCCGAGCGCCCGGCCGCGCGGGATGATCGTGATCTTGTGCACCGGGTCGGCGTTGGGCAGCGCGTGCCCGACCAGCGCGTGGCCGCCCTCGTGGTAGGCGATGAGCTTGCGCTCCCGCTCCGACAGCAGCACGCTCTTGCGCTCGGGGCCGGCCATGACCCGGTCGATGGACTCCTCCAGCGAGGCCATCGTGATCTGGGTGCCGTTGGCCCGGGCGGTGAGCAGCGCGCCCTCGTTGATGACGTTGGCCAGGTCGGCACCGGTGAAGCCGGCCGTCCGGCGGGCGATCAGGTCCAGTTCCACGTCCGGCGCGAACGGCTTGCCGCGGGCATGCACCCGCAGGATGCCCTTGCGGCCGGCCAGGTCGGGCTGGGCGACCACGATCTGGCGGTCGAACCGGCCCGGGCGCAGCAGCGCCGGGTCGAGGATGTCGGGCCGGTTGGTGGCGGCCATCATCACGACCCCCTCGGAGGGGTCGAAGCCGTCCATCTCCGACAGCATCTGGTTGAGCGTCTGCTCGCGCTCGTCGTGCCCGCCGCAGGCCGGCGCCGCGCTTTCGACCGATGGAGTCGATCTCGTCGACGAAGATGATCGC
>DATKRG010000254.1:0-1610 GCA_035532275.1 Streptosporangiaceae bacterium
GGGGATCCGCCTCGCCTATGCCGAGGCTGGCCCGGGTGCGGTGTGGGTCATCGGGACCGCTCCCACCGCGCTGGCCGAACTGCTTGCCCGCCACGTTTCCCCGGCGCTGGTCATCGGCCTGCCGGTGGGTTTCGTGGGCGCCGTTGAGTCCAAGCAGGCGCTGCGGGCAAGCGGGCTGCCCGCGGTGACCAACCGCAGCGAGAGGGGGGGCGCAGCGGTGGCCGCCGCCGCTCTCAACGCCCTGCTCTACCAGGAGGAGACCGGGACATGAACTACCCAATGCCGCTGCTGCTGGTCGGCCATGGCACGCGCAGCCCCGCCGGGGTGGCCACGTTCGGGCGCCTCCTTGGCCGGGTCCGCGCCCGCGACTGCATGCCGCTGGTTGACGGTGGGTTCATCGAACTGGCCAGCCCGTCGGTCGCGGAAGTGGTGGCACGCATGACGGCGGCCCGGCCCGGTCAGGAACTGGTGGCGGTACCGCTGGTGCTCACGGCCGCCGGGCACGGCAAGGGCGACATCCCGGCCGCACTGGCCAGGGAGCGGGTCCGCCATCCCGGGCTGCGGTACCGCTATGGCCGGCCACTCGGCCCCCACCCGGTCCTGCAGGATGTCCTCGCCGACCGGATCGACGCCGCCCTGGCCGGAGCGTCCCGGGCGGGCACACATGTCGTGCTGGTCGGCCGGGGCTCCACCGACCCCGACGCCAACGCCGAGGTCGCCAAGACCGCCCGGCTGCTCTGGGAGGGCCGCGGCTACGACGAGGTCGGACTGTCGTTCATCTCACTCGCCGAGCCATCCGTGCCAGCCGCCCTTGACCGCGCCAGCCGCCTCGGTGCCCGGCGGGTGGTGGTGGCCCCATACTTCCTGTTCCCAGGGATCCTCCCGGACCGGGTAGCGGCCCAGTCAGCGCAGTTCGGCGCCACACATCCTGGAATCGACGTCCGGGTGGCGCCGATCATCGGCGACTGCGATCCGCTCGCGGATCTGGTGCTCGAACGCTACCTCGAGGCTATCCACGGCGACATCCGGATGAACTGCGACACCTGCGCCTACCGGATCGCCATGCCGGGCTTCACTGGCAAAGTCGGCCACCCCCAGACGCCGCATCACCACCCCGACGACCTGTCCCCACCGTCCCCGGTGCCGGAGGTTCTGTCGTGACCACCACCGATCATGCCTTCACCGGGCCCGGCATCGAGATCTTCTACCAGATCGTCGCCGCCCGCCGGGACGTGCGGAACGGGTTCTTGCCCGACCCGGTCAGCGACGAAGTGCTCACCCGGGTGCTGGCCGCCGCGCACCAGGCTCCGAGCGTCGGCCTGAGCCAGCCGTGGGACTTCATCGTCGTGCGCGAGGCAGCGCTGCGCGAGCGCGTGCACGCGCTCGCGTGCCGGCAGCGGGAGGTGTTCGCGGCTTCCCTGCCCGGGGCGCGGGCCCGGGCATTCCAGGGCCTGAAGGTGGAAGCGATCCTGGACACCCCGCTCAGCATCGTCGTGACCTGCGACCCCACCCGAGGCGGGCGGCATGTCCTGGGCAGGCACTCCCAGCCACAGATGGCTGCCTATTCGGCCGCCTGCGCCGTGCAGAACCTCTGGCTCGCCGCCCGTGCC
>DATKRG010000255.1:0-5178 GCA_035532275.1 Streptosporangiaceae bacterium
GGCCATCCGGGCATGCGAGTCACCCTTCTCCCGGCCCGCATGCCGCACCAGCTCAGCGGGCTGCCAGCCGTGCCGCCAGGCGCCGGTCACCGAGACGCGCAGGTAACTGACCAGCTCACGGCTGACGGTAGCGTCCCAGCCGGGCACCTGCCGCTGGCCTGCCAGCGCCTCCACCCACTCCATGAACTGGTCCTGCAGGCCGTGCGCAAGGGCGTGCAGGGCCTCGCTCACACCCACGGCTGCAAGCTCCCGCTGAGACGGCTGCTTTGCCTGGCGCGGCGGCTCGTGTCGGATGTCGCGCCGCGGCCCGCGCCCCTGCCGGGGCGGGATGTCCTGCCGCTGGCTCTCGTGCGGCGGTCGCGACGGAGCGGACGACGATGACGCGGACGGCTGCGCCGCGCGCCGCTGCTTGCGCTCCCTCTCCTGCTTCAGCCGCCGCTGCCGGCTCGCCTTGCCCACTAAGCAGACCTCCCTGGCTTCGACCCTGCGGAAGATCGTGCCACGAGGCAGTGACGAACCCGCGAGAGGCGCGCCAGCGGCCGCCCCGCATCTTGTCCATCACGGCGTTCCTGCAGCGGCTCGTGAACGGTCTCCCGTCTCAGCCTGGACTCCGGAACGCTGGTCATCTTCGACCGCTACGCTGACGGGGGTGTCCTCCAGGAAGCGGAACTCCCGCATGCCCAGGACTCACCGCCAGGGCCTCAGCGGCAACCCGCAGCGCCGCGCCAAGCAGCTGCAGGAGCGGCAGGCCCAGGGCCAGCCGGTGTTCGGGCAGTTGCCGCAGGAGCCACAGGCGGATCCGGATCGGGCGGCGTTCCGGGAGCTGGCCTATCGCCTGGCTGGCGGCGCGCCGGATGCGGCGTGGTGGCGGGAGTCCCACGAACGCATTCTCGCCCGGGCCCGCGCCCTCACCTGGCCGTCTCGCCTGGCCGATCTGGAGACGCAAGCCTGCCAGATCGTGGGCGGTGAGTTCTACGACCGCCTTCAGTCGCAGGAGAGCGGCCATCATCCAGCCCAGTGGCTGCGTGCCCTCGCGGAGGAGACCGGGGCGGCGCTGCGCGCGGAGGTGGCCCAGGGCGCTGATGACTGGCAGAAACTCTGGGCGCTGCTGTGCGGGCTGGCTCTGATGGCGCCCCGGACGCCCGCCGAGGCGGTGAGCGAGACTGCCCTGAGCGTCCGTGAGATGTTCCCCGACATCAAGGATCCCCATGAGACCACCCTGGCCGAAGCAGGCAAGGTCGCCAGGCTGCTGGCGGACCGCGGGCTGGAACCCGGTGCCGGCCGCCCGGGCGGTGGTTCCCGGCCGGCCGGGGAGCCCCTGGTGGCCCGGGACGCGTACGGGAGCCGTCTCCTGCTCATGGCCCCGTTCAGCTACGACGAGGGCGCACCGGATCACTGGTATGCCTGGGACATCGACGTGTGCTGGATCGTCGTCGTCGCCGGCGCCGGCGTGTTCGCCTCGGCCGAGGACGCGCTGGGTGAATGGCGCGACGCCGTCGGCCCCGCAGCCTCCGGCGCGGCGCTGTCGCCGTGCGCGGCGGGGATGACCGCCCGGCTGCTGGCCCCCTGCCTGCAGACCGGGTTCCTGGCGAACGTGCTGCAGGGGCGGGAGCCTCGCGAGCTCATCCGCGAGTACTACCGGCTCCGGCGCCGTGCCCGCGACCTCACCGCATCCGCGGACGCCGGCGCAGGCTCATCCCCGTTCGATGCCGGCCACGTGGATGATGCGTTCCTGGACTGGTACGCCACACGGCACGATGACGTTCCCGAGGCAGTGGCCATGGCCACGGGCACCATCCTCGGCGAGTGGGGACCACCGCATGAGAATCCAGACGAGCACTCGTTCTACGCCTGCTCGCCGCACCGTATCGAGATGGCGGCGCACCTGATCCGCGAAAGCTACTTCGCCGACTACGCCAACGCGGCGCTGCGGCTGCTGCCGGAGTGGACGCAGTGGTGCATCGAGCAAAGCGGACTCAACACAGACGCCGCCGCCCGGTCCCGCGAAGCGGCCAGCTCCGCGGCTTCAGTGCTCATCGACGACGAGGATGACGAGCCGGCCGCCGAGGATGACAATGCGCCGTTCCGCCGCCAGGAGTGAACTGCCAATGCACGTGCGGTACGCGCCTTCAAGACCCATACACTGGCTATAATTCTGACCGGTCCTTATACTGGCCCATATGGAGACCATCCCCATCACCGAGGCGAAGGCCCGGATCGCCGAACTCGCCGACCGCGTCGCCCGCGAACACGACCACTTCACCATCACTCGCAACGGCCGTGCTGATGTCATGCTGATCTCGGTCGCCGAGTACGAGTCCATGCAGGAGACGCTGGACATCCTCGGCGATGAGGAGACGCTCGCTGACCTGCGCCAATCGCGCGATGATTTCGCCGTCGGCGACACCTTCGACGCCGGGCAGGTTCGGGCCGAGCTTGAGCGCCGCCGCCGCGGAGCGCCGTGAGCGACGAGCCGGGAGCCCCCGGTTCCGAGACCTCAGTGCCGTACACAGTCATCTTCTCCCGGCAGGCCCGGCGCAACCTGCATGAGCACCTTCCGCTCGATGTCGCTGCCGCCGCCATGGAGACGATCGGCGGGCCACTTACCACCAACCCGCACCGCGTCGAGAAGCCACTGGATGAGCCCTTCGACGGGTACCACTCAGCACGACGCGGAACCTACCGGATCATCTACCTCGTCAACGAGGACAAGCACACCGTCGAGATCCACTCCATCCGGCACCGGCGTGACGCCTACCGCACCTGACCTGCGACGCCCACAGTCTCTGCGAGAACTGCCTGCTGTCATAGAGAGACGCGCAGGCCGGTGCGGGCGCTGCGCCGCCTGGCCGGGTACTGTCTGCCACCATGACCGACGCGCCCTTCCCGGCAGCTGGCACAGCCCAGGTGCACATCCTGCACGAGGGTTACGTGCGTGATGATCCCGCGGGCGACCGGGTCGGCGGCACGGTGACGCTCATCGTCGACGCCGAGCGGGTGATCGTGGTCGATCCCGGCATGGTGGCCGACCGCGGCGCACTGCTGGCCGCGCTGGCGGCCGCCGGGCCAGCGCCGGGCGAGGTGACCGACGTGGTGTTCAGCCACCACCATCCCGATCACACCGTCAACGCGGCCCTTTTCCCCGCCGCCGCCATCCACGACCACTGGGCCACTTACGCCGGCGACCTGTGGATCGGGCGGGACCCGGGCGAGTTCGCGCTCACGAGTTCGGTCCGGCTGATCCCGGCCCCCGGGCACACCGGCGAGGACATCGCCACCCTGGCCGCCACCCCCGGCGGCATCTACGCCTGCACCCACGCGTGGTGGGGGCCGGACGGCCCGGCGGAGGACCCGCTGGCCACCGACCAGGCGGCGCTGCACGCCAGCCGGGAACGCATCCTCGCGGTGGCCACCGTGATCGTGCCAGGCCACGGCCCGGCCTTCCGGCCGGGCCCGGGCACCCCGCGCTGACCAGGAGCCGTACACTCGGCGGCCGGGCGTCAGGCCGGCTCGCCCTTGAGCGAGAACGAGGCCAGCCGCCGGGCCGCGATGACCAGCGCCACGGCGGTCACCAGCGCGCCCATCACCACCGCCGTGGACAGGGTAAGGGCGGCATTGAGGCTGGGGTCATGCGCGATCGAGTTCGCGATGCCCAGGCTGTACTGGCCGACCGACAGCAGCCGGGCGCCGGGCACCAGGTTGCCCAGCACGCCCTCCCAGATCAGCGCGTACAGCAGCCCGACCGCGATCGCCCGCGTGGTCACCACCGAGATCATGATGAAGACAGCGTTGTAGATCACCGAGCCGGCCAGCGCGCCGGTGAACACCCCCAGGGCCAGCCTCGTGGCTCCCCCGGTGGCGATGACGCCGGCCACCAGTTCCGGGACGGCGACGAAGGCCATGGTGAGCGCCGTGGCCACCATGTACTTGGCCGCTATCACCACCGGCCGCCGCACCGGGGTGGCGAGCAGGTGCACGGCGCTGCCGTCGTCGATCTCCGCGCCGAGCACGCTGGTGCCGATGATCAGGGCGGTCAGCGGCATGACCACCGACAGGCCGAACACGCCCAGGATGGCCGCTGGCCATGAGGCCTGCTCGGGATGCCCCAGCCGCAGCGCCACCGTGACCATGAGCAGCACCACCCCCGGGATGGCGAACAGGAAGGCGCGTTTGCGGCCCATCGTCGCCCGCACGGTGATGGCGGCGATGACACGGCCCTGCACACCGAACATGGATCGCTCTCCCTCAGGTCTCGACCAGATAGGCGAAGACGCTCTCCAGCGACTCGTCGGATGGCAGCACTTCGCGCAGGCGGATGCCGTGGTCCCTGGCCAGCACCGCGACCTCCCGGCTGAAGGCGCCGTAGTCGGACGCCCGCACCTGCAGGCCCCGCCCGGTCAGCTCCACCCCTGTCACCGCGGGGCGGCCGATGAGGCTGGCCCCGAGCTGGCGGTCGTCGGAGGTGCGCACCAGGAAGACGTGCGGCCGGCTGGTCATCAGCCGCCGGATCGCCCGGAAATCGCCGGAGGCCGCGAGCCGGCCGGCCACGATCACCTGGATGGTGCCGGACAGCCGCTCCACCTCCTCCAGGATGTGGGAGCTGAACAGGATCGTCCGGCCCTGCTCGCCCAGCCCGTGCAGCAGGTCCATCATGTGCAGCCGCTGCCGCGGGTCCATGCCGTTGAACGGCTCGTCCAGGAGCAGGATCTGCGGATCGTGGACGAGCGCCGCTGCGACCTTGATCCGCTGGCGCATGCCTTTGGAGTAGGTCGAGATCCGGCGGTCCTGGGCGTCGGCCATCTCGACGATCGAAATCGCCCGGCGGGCGGCGGCCTCGGGGTCGGCGAGCCGGTGCAGTCTGGCGGTCGCGCGGACGAAGGCCTCCCCGCTGAGGAAGGAGTAGACCGAGTCGCGTTCGGGAACCAGGCCCACGGTCCGGTAGATGCCCGGGTTGTGCCAGCTGGCCATGCCGGCGACGGTCAGGGTGCCGCGGGAGGGCGGCAGGAACCCGGCGATCATGTGCAGCAGGGTGGACTTCCCGGCCCCGTTCGGCCCCAGCAGGCCGGTGACCCCCGGCCCGATGCTCATCGTGATGCCGTTGATCGCCACCACGTTGCCGTACCAGCGGGAGACCTGGTCCAGCTCGATTGCCGTCATGCCAGGCCCGCCTTCCGGTAC
>DATKRG010000256.1:0-37391 GCA_035532275.1 Streptosporangiaceae bacterium
GCGGCGACCGTGCGCGGCAGTTCCGCCGCCAGCACCGGGTCCACCTCCACCGCCACCACCCGGCGGGCCGCGGCGGCCAGCCCCAGCGTGAGCGAGCCGAGCCCCGGGCCCACCTCCAGCACCACGTCGCCGGGACCCACCTGCGCGAGCGCCACGATGCGCCGCACGGTGCCGGGGTCGATGACGAAGTTCTGCCCCAGGTGCTTGGCAGGCCGGACCCCCAGCCGGGCCGCGATCTCGCGGATCTCGGCCGCCCCGAGCAAGGCGCCTGATGTCACGTGCCCGGTGTCACCAGGGGCCGAACATGCGCTCCCCGGTCGCGGTGACCAGCGCGCACATGTCCGGGACCGCGATCTGCTTGATGTCGGCCAGCGCCCGCAGCGTGTGGGCCACCAGCGCGGGCGAGTTGGGCCTGCCGCGGTGCGGCACCGGGGTCAGGAACGGGGAGTCGGTCTCCACCAGCAGCAGCTCTGGCGGCGCCGCCGCGGCCGCGTCCCGCAGCGGCTGCGCATTCTTGAACGTGATGTTGCCGGCGAAGCTCATCACGTAGCCGGACTCCGCGCACCGCTTGGCCATCGCGGCGTCCCCGGAGAAGCAGTGGAAGATCACCTTGTCCGGCGGCCCCTCGTCTTCCAGGATGGCCAGCACGTCCTCGTGCGCGTCCCGGTCGTGGATCACCAGCGCCCGGCCGGACTGCTTGGCGATCGCGATGTGCGCCCGGAACCACTCCCGCTGCACGTCCGGGCTGGCGTGGTCGCGGTAGTAGTCGAGCCCGGTCTCGCCGACCGCCCGCACCCGCGGCTGCGTGGCGAGCTCGGCGACCGCGGCCAGCACCGTGTCCCGCTCCGCGGCGGACGACGCCGCCGCAGCGGTCCCGTTCGGGTGGATGGCGACCGCCGCGTAGACGCCGGCGTGCTCGTCCGCGCACCGCGCCGCCCAGCGCGAGGAGGCCAGGTCGACCCCGATGGTGACCACCCGGGTGATGCCCGCCGCCCGGGCCTGCACCAGCACGTCACCGGTGGGCCGCTCGATCAGGTCCAGATGGCAGTGGCTGTCCAGCGCCTCGCCCGGCAGCGGCTCCGGTGGCGGCACGTCACCGGGCCCGGGGGCACCGGTCACGACTGCTCCAGCCGGGCCAGCTCCTCGTCGATGACGGACGTGTCGAGCTTGGCGAACAGCGGCTCCGGCGCGGCCAGCGGGGTGCCGGGGCGGACCGGCATGCTCTCCCAGCGGGCCGGGCTCCCGTAGTCGCCGGTGATCACCGGGTAGGACGGCCCGCCGTCCTCGTCCACGTCCTCGATCCGCGGGGTGCCCGACCACGCCCCGGCGCCGCCCAGCATCGCGTGCACCTTCGCCGACGAACGGGGCAGGAACGGGGTGAGCAGGGTCTTCGCGTCGTCCACGAGCTGCAGGACCACATGCATGATGGTCCGCATCCGGTCGGGGTCGGATTCGCGCAGCTTCCACGGCGCCTGGTCGGACATGTACTTGTTGGCCTCGGCCACCGTCCGCATCGCCTCGGTGATGGCGGACTTGAAGCGCGAACGTTCAAGTTCACCACCGATAACGCCGAACGACTTGCGTGAGCGCTCGACGATGTCAGCGTCGGCGGGCGTGAGCGTGCCGGGACCGGGGATCTCACCGATGTTCTTGGCGGCGAAGGCGACTGCCCGGTTCACCAGGTTTCCCCAGGTGGCTACCAGCTCGTCGTTGTTGCGGCGGACGAACTCGCTCCAGGTGAAGTCGGTGTCCTGGTTCTCCGGCCCGGCCACCGCCACGTAGTAGCGCAGCGCGTCCACGTCGTACCGGGCCAGGAAGTCGCGGACGTAGATGACCACGGCGCGGGAGGAGGAGAACTTGCGGCCCTCCATGGTCAGGAACTCGCTGGAGACCACCTCGGTCGGCAGGTTCAGCGCGCCGAGCGAGCCGGGCGTGCCGCCCTTGCTGCCCTTGCCGCCGTAGCCGAGCAGCATGGCCGGCCAGATCTCGGAGTGGAAGACGATGTTGTCCTTGCCCATGAAGTAGTACGACTCGGCGTCGGCCGACTGCCACCAGGCCCGCCAGGCGTCCGGGTCGCCGGACCGGCGCGCCCACTCGATGGAGGCGGACAGGTAGCCGATGACCGCGTCGAACCACACGTAGATGCGCTTGTCCGGACGGTCACGCCAGCCGTCCAGGGGCACCGGCACCCCCCAGTCCAGGTCCCGGGTGATCGCCCGCGGCTGCAGGCCGCCGAGCAGGTTGAGCGAGAACTTCAGCACGTTCGGCCGCCACTGGCCGCGCTTGCCCTGCAGCCAGGTGCCGAGCACCTCGGTGAACGCGGGCAGGTCGAGGAAGAACTGCTCGGTGTCGACGAACCGCGGGGTCTCCCCGTTGATCTTCGAGCGGGGGCTGATCAGGTCCACCGGGTCGAGCTGGTTGCCGCAGTTGTCGCACTGGTCGCCGCGGGCGCTGTCGTAACCGCAGATCGGGCAGGTGCCCTCGATGTAGCGGTCGGGCAGGGTCCGGCCGGTGGACGGGGAGATCGCACCCTGGGTGGTCCGGGGGAAGATGTAGCCGTTCTGGTAGAGCCCGGTGAAGATCTCCTGCGCCACGGAGTAGTGGTTGCGGGTGACGGTCCGGGTGAACAGGTTGTAGGACATGTCCAGCCCGAGCAGGTCGTCGGCGATCACCCGGTTGTAGCGGTCGGCCAGCTCGCGCGGCGTGGTGCCCTCCTTGTCCGCCTGGACCTGGATCGGCGTGCCGTGCTCGTCGGTCCCGCTGACCATCAGCACCTTGCTGCCCGCCATCCGCTGGTACCGGCTGAACATGTCGCACGGCAGGGCGAAGCCGGAGACATGGCCGATGTGACGGGGGCCGTTGGCGTAGGGCCAGGCCGGCGCGGCAAGGATGTGACGGGCGGTCGCGGACATGCCCCCCAGCCTAGCGGCGCACGCCCGCCCGCCCGCCGCTGTTATCGGCGGGACGGTGGCCGTTGCCAGCCACCAGGCTCGCCCGCTGCCGGGTCCGCCGGATGCCGAGGATGGACAGGAAGAACACGCCCAGGATGAGCTGGCAGCTCACGATCAGCGCCGTCATCGACGGCACGACCAGGCGCAGGGCGCTGCGGTAGTCCAGGTGGCCGAACCCGGTCCGGCGCCAGAGCACCAGCGAGCCCACCAGCCCCGCGAGCCCAGCCAGGGCCAGCAGCCCGCCGATGAGCAGCCCCCGCTCCAGGCTCCAGCCCGCGAGCAGCCGCCTGACCCGGGCATCGTCGGGGAGGAATCCCTCCGCCGCGGCATAGACGTGGGTGAACACCGCGAAGAGCACCGACTGGAAGCCGATCACGATCATGGCGGCGGCGACCGCGAGCGTGCTCACGTCGAAGGTCACCCCGGCCACCCGCAGCGGCGCCGGGATGACCGCGATGCCGATGGCCAGCCCCAGGGTGAGCAGCACCAGCCCCGGGATCGCGAACAGCCAGCGCGGGCTGAACAGCAGCAGGAACCGCAGATGCCGCCAGCCATCGCGCCAGCTGCGCAGGTGCGACCGGTGGCTGCGGCCGTCGGGGGACAAGGTGGTCGGCACCTCAGCGATGCGCTGCCCGGCCAGGGTGGCCCTGACCACCATCTCGCTGGCGAACTCCATCCCCGAGGCCTGCAGGCCGAGCCGGCGCACGCTGTCGCGGCGGAAGCCGCGCAGGCCGCAGTGGAAGTCCCTGACCCCGCTGGCGAAGAACAGCCGGCCGGCGAAGCTCAGCAGCGGGTTGCCCAGGTAGCGGTGGAGCGGCTTCATCGCCCCCGGCTCGATCCCGCCCCGGAACCGGTTCCCCATCACCAGGTCCGCGCCGCCCCGCAGGCAGGACAGGAACGGCATCAGCGCGGAGAAGTCGTAGCTGCCGTCCGCGTCGCCCATGATGACGTACCGCCCGCGGGCGGCCATGATGCCGCCCATCAGGGCATTGCCATAGCCGGCCTCGGTCACCGCGACCACCCGCGCGCCCGCGGCGCGTGCCAGCAGCGCGCTGGCGTCGGTGCTGCCGTTGTCGGCGACAAGCACCTCGCCGTCGATCCGGTGCCGGGACAGGAACGCCGCCGCCTGCCGGACGCAGCCGCCGACAGTCTCGGCCTCGTTGAGGCAGGGCATGACCACCGTCAGTTCCACGTCGCCTCCCCCCGCCGGCTGGCGTACCGCCGCCCTGCCACCAGCCGAGGCGCTCGCGTGCCCGGGGCCACCGCCACCAGCGGCCCCAGGGGTAACACTACGTGTTGCCCTGATCACAACCTTTGCCCGGGTAGGGGCTGACCACCCGTTTCAGCTCGATTGCCCGCATGCGCCAGCGCGATTGCTCGCATGCGTCAGCGCGATTGCCCCCGCGCGGCGACCACGGCGTCGTAGACATCGCGCTTGCGCAGGCCCGATTCCCGGGCGACAGCGGCGATCGCCTCCTTGCGCGCCATCCCGGCCCCCTCGCGGGCCGCCACCTGGGCCGCCGCCTCCGCCGGGCTCAGCTCCCGGGCCGCCGCCGGCCCGCCCGCAGCCGCCCCGCCCGCGACCCTGGCCGGCGAGCCCGCGACCACCAGGGTGACCTCCCCGAGCACGCCGCCAGCGGCCCACTGCGCGAGGTCGGCCAGCGTGCCCCGGTGGATCTGTTCATGGGTCTTGCTCAGCTCACGGCAGGCCACTGCCTGCCGGCCGGGGCCGAACGCCGCCGCCAGCTCGGCCAGGGTCGCGGCCAGCCGGCGGGGCGACTCGAAGAAGACCAGCGTGCGCGGCTCGGCGGCCAGCGCGGCGAAGCGCCGGGCCCGCTCACCGGCCCGCCGGGGCGGGAAGCCCTCGAAGCAGAACCGGTCGCTGGGCAGCCCGGACACCGCCAGCGCGGCGGTGACGGCGGACGGCCCCGGCAGCACGGTGACCGGCAGCCCGGCCGATGCGGCGGCGGCGACCAGCCGGTACCCGGGATCGCTGACCCCCGGCATGCCCGCGTCGGTGACCAGCAGCACATCCTGGCCCTCGCGCAGCGCCGCCAGCAGGCCCGCCACCCTGCTCTGCTCGACGGCGTCGTAGTAGGACACGATGCGCCCGGCCGGCTCGGCGCCCAGCGCCGCCGCCAGCCGGCGCAGCCGGCGGGTGTCCTCCGCGGCGATGACCCCCGCCGTGGCCAGCGCCGCCGCCAGCCGGGGCGAGGCGTCCTCCGGCCGGCCGATGGGCGCGGCCGCCACCACAAGCGTGCCCGGATCGCTGTCTTTCATCCCGCGACTCACGCTAGCGCCCCCGGCCCCCCTACGATGTGGCTCGATGATGGCATCACGGGCCGATCCTGTGGCCGACGACACCAGTCCGGGCCTGTTCGCCTTGCGCGACCGGCTGGTCCCGCCCATGCCCAGCGCGCTCTGGGGCTGGCTGGGCCCGCTGCTGGTCACCGCGTTCGGGACCTTCCTGCGGTTCAACCGGCTCAGTGTGCCGCACAGCGTCATATTCGACGAGACCTACTACGTCCCCGACGCGCTCGGCATCATGCGGTTCGGCGTGGAGCACAACTACATCAGCAACCGGAACGCGCTGATCGCCCGGGGTGACCAGCACATCTTCGCCAGCGGCGGAGAGTTCGTCGTCCACCCCCCGTTCGGGAAGATCCTCATCGCCGCCGGGGAATGGATCTTCGGCCTCAGCCCGTTCGGCTGGCGGTTCGCGGTGGCCGTGGTGGGGTCGCTGTCGATCCTGCTGGTGGCCCGGATCGCCCGCCGGATGACGCGCTCCAACCTGCTCGGCTGCGCGGCCGGACTGCTGCTGTCGCTGGACGGGCTCGAGTTCGTGATGAGCCGCACGGCGCTGCTCGACATCTTCGTCATGTTCTGGGTGCTGGCGGCGTTCGGCTGCCTGGTGGCCGACCGCGACCGGACCCGCAGCGCCCTGGCCGACGCGGCGGCCAGGCAGCACCCCGGCAGCGCCCCGCCCCCGCTGGGGTTCCGCTGGTGGTGGCTGGCCGCCGGGGTGTGCCTGGGGCTGGCCTGCGCCTCGAAGTGGAACGGCGTCTGGTTCGTGCCCGCGTTCATCGCGCTGACCCTCGCCTGGGATGTCGGCGCGCGGCGGGCGGCCGGCTTCGCTGGCCCGGGAGCGGGCCCGGCCGCCCGCGAGACAGCCGGGCGGCTCGCCGCGCTGGCGGTGGTGCCCGCATTCACCTACCTGGCCACCTGGACCGGGTGGTTCGCGTCCAGCACCGGCTACGACCGCAACTGGGCGGCCCAGCACGGGATGCACATCCCGGTCATCTCGGACCTGGTGTCGCTCTTCGAGTACCACAAGGCGATGCTGGCCTTCAACACCGGCCTCACCACCCACCACCCCTACCAGTCCAAGCCGTGGACCTGGCTGGTGATGTCGCGGCCGGTCTCCTACTTCTGGTGCCCCACCTCGGGCCCCCATCCGGCCTGCACCGGGAACAAGGCCCAGGAGGTGCTGGCCCTGGGCACGCCGCTGATCTGGTGGACCTCCATCGTCACGCTGCTGGTCTGCCTGGGCTGGTGGCTGACCCGCCGGGACTGGCGGGCCGGGGCCGTGCTGCTCGGCGTGGTGGCCGGCTGGCTGCCCTGGTTCGCGTTCTCCGGCCGGACCCAGTTCTACTTCTACGCGGTCTCGTTCGACCCGTTCCTGGTCCTGTCGATCACCTTGTGCCTGGGCCTGGTCCTCGGCTCAGCCCGGGCCAGGACCGCGCGGCGGGTGACGGGGGCGGCCGTGGCCGGCGCGTACATGCTGGCGGTGCTGCTCAACTTCGTCTACCTGTACCCGGTGCTGGCGGCCCAGGTCATCCCGTACAGCCAGTGGTACGCGCGCATGTGGTACCACGGCTGGATCTGAGCCAGCTAGTCGCCGGCCGCGTAGGCGGGCAGCAGGTCGGGGGCGGGCACCGGCAGCCGTTCCATCTCGCCCGGCTCGAACTTGGTCAGCCCGCCGGCATAGGTCCGTCCCTGCCCCGGCGCGACCGACCGGCGCAGGAAGGCGGCCAGGCCGTCGAGGGCGGCAGGCGGCAGCTGCTCGCGCGGGTAGAGCCCGTGGGCGATGTTCACGTGCCTGGCCCCGGCCAGGTTGCGCACGAACGCGGGCGGGCGCCGGGCCATGTAGGTGGCGAGGATGGGGGCTGGCTCGCGCAGCCGCACCCGCCACCACGGCTTGCGGTGGCTGGCCACGTAGGAGCCGGCCGCCCCGGCCGCCTCCGCCCAGGCCAGGAACCCGGTGACCAGGGCGTGTTCCGCCGGGCTCAGCTCACCGAGATCGGCTGGCAGGTCGATAACGCGGCGCAGCGAGGATGTGGTCGCCAGGGTGCCCTGGGCGCCGAACAGCTCGCTGGCGCGGGTGACGGCGGGGAACAGGAAGCGGCCGGGCAGCCCGCCGGGGTTCCCGGCGGTGACCCAGACCTTGTTGGCGCCGGTGACCTGGCCCCGGTGGACCCGGCACAGCTCACCGAGCTCGACCAGCCCGGCCGGGCGGGCCCGGCCGGCGGCCGCGGGACCGGCCAGCAGCGGTGTCCACCGCGGGGCGGCGCGGAGCACAGCTGCCGGGACCGCCCGGCCTCCGCGCAGCTCGCCGAGGCCGGACAGGTGCGCCACCCGCCGCAGCCGCAAGGAGGCGGGGCAGCGGCCGGGAAGGAAGCAGGTGATGACCGACGTCGCCGCCGCGTCGGCGAACGCCGGGACCGCCGGATCGAGCAGGTGGACCGCCTGGCCGCCGAGCGGGCCGAGCAGCAGCGAGCGGACCAGCGCGCCGTAGTTCACGTCCAGCCACTCGGCCGCAGTGACCAGCACCCCGGCATCGCCCGGCGCCGCGCGCAAGGCCGTGGCCAGGAAGAAGTGGACGTGCAGCCCGGACAGCCCGCTGGCGGCCAGCCCCTGGCTGGCGGCGGCCGACCGCAGCCAGCGCTTCCACCGCGGGTGGATCTGGTGATGCCGCACGTAGGGCGGGTTGCCGATGAACAGCGTGGGC
Source organism: Streptosporangiaceae bacterium (assembly GCA_035532275.1). Taxonomy (GTDB): domain Bacteria; phylum Actinomycetota; class Actinomycetes; order Streptosporangiales; family Streptosporangiaceae; genus UBA9676. The sequence continues at coordinate 7,960 of DATKRG010000256.1, forward strand.
CCGGCGGCAGGCGGCAGGCGCACTGTCCGGTAGTCGCCCAGCGTGATGCTCGCGCGGCCGGCCATCCCCGCCACGGCCAGCGCGGCCCGGCCGATCATCGCCGCCAGCGGGTCGGTCTCCACCCCGGCCAGGATGGCGCCCGGCCAGCGGCGCCCGGCTGCGATGAGGAACCGGGCCGAGCCGGTGCCAGGGTCCACCACGCGGGCTGGCGCGAGCGTGCGTGCCGCCCAGCACAGCATCGCGTCCACCACCGGCCCAGGCGTGAACACCTGGCCCGCCGGGCGCCGCTGCGCGGGCGGGCGGATCCGGCAGAACTGTTCTCCCAGCGGATCCTCGCCAGCCAGGATCTGGGCGCGGATGGCGCGGATCTCGCCGGCGTCGCCGCCGGGAGCCGCCGTCCCGGCCCCGGCGGCCTCCGCGAGGCGCTGCTCGGCCGGGGACCAGCCGGCCACCTGGCCCGCGCCCAGCCCGGCGGCCAGGACAGCCAGCTCCTGCTCCGCCCCGGAGATGATCACGCTGCCCATTGTGAGGTACGCCACGCCCCAGGACGCGCACCGCGTAGTCGCGAGCCGGCTCATAAGCGGTATTCAGGTAACTCTCAGGATGCCCGGGTAGAAGGGAAACCTGACCGGAACCAAGTTCTGGCCAGGCAGACCGATCCGGATAGGGGCTTGCGCGCGTCTATAAGGTGAGGGTCAATAAGAAGCGGAGCAACCATGGGGAAGACGGAGCAGGCGCCGGACCGCGTTGAGCAGTTCGAGCGTGACGTCGTGCCGTTCCTGGGTCAGCTGTACCCAGCCGCGCTCCGCATGACGCGCAATCCCACCGACGCCGAGGATCTGGTGCAGGAGACCTCGGCCAAGGCATACGCCGCGTTCCACCAGTTCCGGCCGGGCACAAACCTCAAGGCGTGGCTGCACCGGATCCTGGCCAACACGTTCATCAACGGCTACCGCAAGCGGCGGCGGGAACCGCGCCAGGCCACCGGCGGCGACTTCCAGGACTGGCATCTGACGGTCGACCCGCTGGCCCCGGCCGCCCGGTCGGCCGAGGCGGAGGCGCTGGACCGGCTGGCCGACTCGGAGATCCTGCGGGCACTGCGTGACCTGCCGGAGGAGTTCCGGGTGGCGGTGTACCTGGCGGACATCGAGGGGTATGCCTACAAGGAGATCGCCGAGATCATGGGCACCCCGATCGGGACCGTGATGTCCCGGCTGCACCGTGGCCGTGGCCGGCTGCGCGACAAGCTGGCCGCCTACGCGCCAGGCCACGGCCTGGCACCGCTGACGGGCTGACCAGGGGCTGCCGGGCCAGGGCTACCGGGCCGGGAGCTGCCGGGCCGGTAGCTACCCAGCCAGCGGCCGCTGAGCCCGCGCGTACAGGCTGAGCATTCCCTGGCCCACGTACCAGCGCCCGATCACGTGGAACGGCCGCAGCAGGGCGACCTCGGCCTTCTCCAGGCGGCTCGTCGGGTGCTGGAACACCTTCCTGCCGCGCCCGCTGACGACCCAGACCCGGTTCACCGTGGCGAACCGTGCCCGCAGGACCGGCACTGGTGCCGCGGTGCCGATCAGGCTGGCCGCGGCCACCGGCGGCACGCCCAGCGCGACGTCGCGCAGCCGCCGGAACGGTGCCGGATACCCCATGCTGAACACCCGCTTGTTGGAGGGCAGGTACAGCACCGCGTCACCGGGCAGCTCGTGAGCCGCCACGATGGCTGAGGCCTGGCGCAGGTTGTCCGGCCGGGACGACTGGAGCCTGACCGATCGCTGCGGCCCGAGCGTCAGCACGGCGAGCAGCGCCAGGACCAGGGCGGCGGGCAGCCAGGCCACGGCACCGTTCACCCCGGGCGCGGCCCTGATGACCAGGCGGGTCAGCCAGGCCAGGCCGGTGGCAACGAGCAGGGCCAGTGCGGGCAGGCTGAAAACGACGTAGCGGGCGTCGTAGAGCGGGTGGATCTGGGATACCGCCAGCAGGATCACGGCCGGCAGCAGCAGCCAGGGCAGCGCGAGGGTGGCGGCGTCGAGCGGGATCCGGGGGCGGCCCGTCACGCTGGCCGCCACGCCACCGGCCGCGAGCAGGGCCACCAGCGGCACCAGCGGTTTCGCCCCGGCGAAGGCGACCACGAGGTGGGTGACCGCGTGCGGGCCCGGCCGGGCCAGCCAGCCGATCTGCCGCCGCTCCCCGATCCCGAGCACCAGCAGCGGGCAGAGCAAGGCAGCCGCCGCACCTGCCGCGGCGAGCCAGCTGGCCACAGGCACAGGCCGCACCAGGCCGGGGGACTGCGGCATGGACCGCTGCCGGGCACGCGCGACCCACACCGTCACCCCGTGCGCGGCCACCAGCAGGAAAGCCAGCAGATTGAGCAGCCCGGCCAGGGCGATCGCCACCCCGTAGCCCACCCACCAGCCCCGCCGGCCGTCGCCGAGCGCCCGCAGCAGCAGGTAGGTGGCGATCGTGGCGCACATCGTGACGAGCCCATAGGACCGCGCCTCCTGTGCGTACCTGGTGACCTCCGGGTCCGCCGCGAACAGCAGCCCGGCCAGCACTCCGGTCAGGGCGGGTGCGGGCAGGCTCGCGGCCCGGGCGAGCCTGCTGCCGATGGCCGCGACGGTCACCGCCGCCACCGCCATGGCCAGCAGCGAAGGCAGCCGCAGTGCCGCCGCCGAGGTGCCGGACAGGGCGATGTCGGCGTGCATGATCATGTAGTAGGTGCTGTTGACGGCGTCGGTGTGGCGCAGCAGCGCGAAGATCTGCGGCAGTGAGCGGTGCGCCGCGTCCACGGTGTACGCCTCGTCCCGCCACAGGGACAGGCGCCCCAGGTCGTATCCGTCCGCCACCAGCAGCACGGTCCCGGGCACAAGGAGGACGGCACGGGCGGCTGCCCGCCGCCAGCGATCAGGCTGCTGCGCACGCTCCGGCTGCGGCGTGCTTCCCCCGCGGGCCGGGTGTGCCGCGGCCATGCCGGTGCCGTATCCGGACTCGGTCCCAGTCACCGAACGTGCTCCGCCAGGCATGCCTTCCCCGGTCCGGCCGTCACGCCGGGCGTGGCGGCCTCGGTTCCTAACCCTTGGCACGCCACCGCAGCACCATGGACTGACAAGAAGCTTAGCCCGGCGCTGGCCGGACACCCTCTGACCTGGCCTAATAAGTGAGCAATCGTGGATAAACCATTACCATTAGGTCTCTGCCCCGGCAGGCGGCATTTCCGGCCAATGGCCGGCGGCTGGGGGGTTTACCGGGGCAGGACCCGACTCAGCCAGGGAACAGCCGGTCGCAGACCCGTGCGCCGGCCTTGCCGTCATCCAGCGGGCAGTATTTCGCGGCGAATGCCTGATATGCGCTGGCATATCCGGCGGTGGCCGCATCGGTGTCCTTGACCGCGGCGAGCACCTCTTCCGAGGTGGCCAGCAGCGGCCCGGGGGCTTCGGCTTCGAAGTCGAAATAGAAGCCCCGCAACTGGTCGCGGTACTGCGCCAGGTCGTAGGTGAAGAACAGCATCGGCCTGCCGGTCACGGCGAAGTCGAACATCACCGAGGAGTAGTCGGTGATGAGGACGTCGCTGATCAGGAACAGTTCGGCGATGTCGGGGTAGCCGGTCACGTTGAGCGCGAAGTCGCGCCGGGCGCCGGCCTGGACGTCGTTGGCCAGGTGATGATGGCCCCGGATCAGGACCACGTGGTCGGGCCCGAGTACCTGCCAGGCCCGTTCGAGGTCGAGCCGGAGGTCGAACCGGTAACGGCCGGAGGCGTAGAACTGGTTGTCGCGCCAGGTCGGCGCGTACAGGACCACCCGCTTGCCTTCGGGGATGCCCAGCCGCTGGCGCACCTGCCCGGCCAGCGCCTCGCCACGGGACAGGACGTCGTTGCGCGGGTAGCCGTATTCGCAGATCTCGCCCCCGAACCGGAAGGCCTGGCGCAGGATCGGGGTGCTGAACGGGTTCTGCGACAGCAGCAGGTCCCACTTGGCGACGTCGCTGGACAGGTGCTCGAAGTACGCCGTGCCGCTGGCGAACTGCGGCCGGTCGATGTCGAAGCCGATCTTCTTCAGCGGCGTGCCGTGCCAGGTCTGCAGGTAGACCTGGCCCTCCCGCTTCCGGAAGAACGGCTGCATGTCGTCGTTGGAGATCACGTACCGGCAGCGGGCGAGCGCCTCGAAGTACTCCTCGGTGCCGGACAGCACCGCGCGGTCGCCCTCGGGGATCGTGGTCCCGTAGTCCGTGACCACCCAGATGTGGTCACGATCGTCCCCACGGCGGCGCAGCTCCTCGGCGATGCCCCGCGGGTTGTCGGTGCACAGCTTGCCGTTCCAGCTGACGAAAAGCACCGCGTCCCGCAGCGGCCGCCGGGACTGGATCGGGTAGAGCGCCCGGCGCAGCACCCGCCGGTTGAAGTTGCCCTGCTCGGACAGGCGCAGCCGGGGCTCGGCGGTGATCACCGGCGAGTCGTATCCGGCGGTGGTGAAGGCGTACAGCTTCGGGCCGGCCGGGACCTTCTTGTGCGAGATCTCGGCCAGCCGGGCGTGGTCGTACTTCACCCCGGTCACCGGCCCGGCGGAGCCGTTGCGGGCACGCGCCCGGATGTCCCAGGGCCCGTCACGCAGTGGCAGCGCGTTGCCGAACGCGGGCATGGCGCCGACGTCGATCCGGGCCGTGAACGCGTCGCCGGCCCGCTGGCATTCGATCACGTGCTCGTCGCCGGAGTCGGGGCTGCGCAGCACGAGGTCCAGCCCGGACTCCTCGGCGCCCAGGTAGCTGCCGGCCAGCTCCAGGGACCCGTCCGGGTTCCAGGTGTGCTCGGCTATCACCGGCTGCGGCACGCGCTCGGTGAGGAAGACGGTTCCCTGCCGGGTCCGCTCCACCGCGACCTCGCGCTCGCCGTCGCGGCGCCGCGCCTCGGCCACATCGGCCGGGAACGTCACCTGGATCCGGCCCTGCCCGGCCATCTGGATGTACAGGTCCCACTGCGCGGCAGCGGCCTGGGCCGCCGGCGGGACCCGCTCGGCGTTCTCCTGGCTGGCGATGAGCGCGGCCATCGGCACCGAGCCGTGCACCCGGGCCTTTCCCGCGCCCCGCCCGGTCACCGCGGCCGGGAACGCCTGCGCCACCCGGCCGCCCAGGCGGGCCAGCACGAACTCCGCGCTGGCCGGCGCCGCGGCGGCGGCGTCAGGCAGGTCCAGGCTGGCCTCCAGCACGAGCTCGTGCTCGCCGAGGGTGAACGAGGCGAGCCGGGCGGGTGTGCGGTGCACGCCCACGTGCAGATGGCGGCCGACCCAGGTGGGCCGGACCTGCAGGCCCGGCGCTGGCTCCAGGAAGGCGGGCCGCCCGGCATCGCCCAGCCCGGGGGTGTGCAGCCGGGCGGGCCGCCAGACCCCATGCCCGCGCACCAGGATGAAGCAGTCCCAGTCGCCGGTCAGCCAGCGCCCGGCGATCCGGAACCAGCGGGAGCTGATCTCGGCCCGGAACCCGGCCCAGGCGTAGTCGTAGTCCTCCTGCCCGGACAGGACGGTCGCCCGCGGATGACGCTGCGAGGTGGCCAGGGACACGACCGGCGGCCGGAACCGGTGCCGTGGGCGCAGGACCACGATCTTGTTGGTGTAGCGGCGCTTGCTGATGTCGATGGACGGCACATAGGCCAGGCCCGCGATGACCAGGTTGCCCCGCTGCCAGGTCACGCTCTCGACCTGCACGTAGGGATCCAGGTCCCGCCAGTAGGGCCGGTAGACGCTGGATGGGATCTTGAGGTCTTTGTCGGTGCGGAACGGAAGGTCGGCGAGCAGCCTGCCGTGCCGCCGGACGACCGGGATGGTGCTCACCTTCTGGTCCAGCTGCCAGGTGAGGAAGTCGAGCAGCTGGCGGCGCAGCCGGCGGCGGGTGAGGTAGTAGGCGAGCTTGTGGGTGGCGGGCAGCGTCCGGTACACCCGCCGGTGAACCTGGTCCAGGTAGGAGTTCACCAGGTCGAAGTACTCGGTCAGGTAGTCGTCGCCGACCCGGAACAGGTCGCGGACGTACAGCCACAGGTCGTTCACCAGCGCCTTGCGCTGGTGCTGCCGCAGCGTCTTGGCCGGGGCGTGGGCACGCAGGAACGCGTCGATGGCGAGCAGGGCCGTGATGCGGTCACGCAGGTTCTGGATGTCGGTGCGGTTCTGGGTGATGGACAGGGCGCCCACGGCCCGTTCCCGCCAGTAGTAGATGTAGTCGGGGATCACGTCCACGGCCTTCGCCAGGACGTGCGCCTGGGTCATGAGCTGCAGGTCTTCCCAGACCATGTGCTCGGGGTAGTACAGCCCGTGGGCGTCCCAGAACGACCGGCGGAACAGCTTGTTCCAGACCGAGATGTCGTAGAGGAGCGCGGGCGTCTTCGTCACATGGGTGCCGATCCGCCTGCCCTTGATCGCCCGCGCGTGCAGGGCTGAGGGCCGGACACCTTCGGTGCTGACCCGGTTCACCGCTCCGGAGACGAAGTCGGAACCGGAGCTCTCCAGCGTGTGCAGCAGCACCTCGTAAGCGTGGGCGGGCAGCATGTCGTCGCCGTCCACAAAGGCCAGGTATTCGCCTCTGGCGTGTTCGACGCCGCGGTTCCTGGCGCCCCCCGGGCCTCCGTTCTGACTGTGAACCAGGAGAAACCGTGAGTCTGATTCAGCCCATTTCCGGGCGATTTCGGGGCCGTTGTCGGTGGACCCGTCGTCCACCATGATCACTTCCAGGTCGGTGAACGTCTGGGCGGCGATGGAATGCAGGCAGTCACCCAGCACATCGCCGTTGTCGAAGAACGGCACCACGACGCTGATACGTGGCCTGTTCACCAGGTCACTCCCTGCGCGCGCTCCCAGCCGAGCGCGATCGGATCGTAGGCCCGCTCCACGTAGATCCGGTGCCACAGCGAGAACACGATCAGCACCCACAGATGCCGCCAGCTCACGCCGGGCTCGTCGGCGCGGAACCGTTCCAGCAGCCCCAGCGCCGCCTCCCGGTTGATCCACTCGTCGGTCTGCGCGTCGCGCAGCAGCCGGTCGGCGAATCCGTAGGCATCGCCCTTCAGCCAGTGCCCGATCGGGACCGGGAACCCTAGCTTGGCCCGCTGGGCGGCCGCCTTGGGCAGCACCTCGCTCATGGCTGCCCGCAAAGCGGTCTTGGTGGTGCCGGCACCGATCTTCTCCTCCCGCGCTAGCCGCGCCGCCACCGCCATCACCTCCCGGTCAAGGAAGGGAACTCGCAGCTCAAGGCTGTGCGCCATGGTCATCCGGTCGGCCTTCACCAGAATGTCACCGACCAGCCACGTGTTGATATCCACCAGCTGCATGGTGGAAACGTCATCCAGTCCGGCCTCTTCTGCCTGGTCATAGATGGGGTCGGTTACGTCATACGGGCCTGCCGTACCCGGCCGGGTAATCAGGTCGATCTGGTCGTCAGCAAAAACATGGGCGTTCCCGATATAGCGCCGGCGCAGCGGGGTGGAGGTGCGTTCGAGCAGGCCTTTCCCCTTGACCCCGGTCGGGATGAGGGCAGCGGCCCGCTTGATCGGGGCCCGGCCCCAGTCCGGCAGCCGCTCGCCTGCCCGGACCACGCCCGGCTGATGGTAGATCGCGTAACCGCCGAACAGCTCGTCCGAGCCTTCCCCGGATAGCACCACTTTGACCTGCTTGCTGGCCTCACGGGCGACGAACCACAGCGGCACCGCCGCCGCGTCGGCCATCGGGTCGTCGAGGTGCCAGATGATCTGCGGCAGGTGATGGAAGAACTCCTCCGGGCTGATCAGGTAGGGGACCGATTTGACGCCGATCGCCGCCGCGGTCTCCTGCGCGCGGTCGATCTCGCTGTAGCCCTCGCGCTCGAACCCGACCGTGAAGGTGAGCAGGTCGGGCCGGTGCTCGGCGGCGAGCGCGCAGATCGCCGCCGAGTCGATGCCGCCGGACAGGAACGCGCCGAGGGGCGCGTCGCTGCGCAGGTGGACGGCGATGGAGTCGCGCATCACGTCCAGGATCGCGCGCGACGTCCCGTCACGGGGGGCGCGGGCGGGCCGCAGGTCAGCACGCCAGTAGCGGTAGACATCGACCGCGCCGCCGGGCCGGGCGATCATGGCGTGACCGGGCGGCAGCACCTGTACCGGCGGGGTCAGGGTGCCCGGCGGCGGCACGTACTGGAACGACAGGTAGCGCCGCAGGGCGTCGGAATCGAGCACCCGCAGCTCGCCCGGGTCGGCGAGCGCCTTGCGCTCGGAGGCGAACCGCAGCAGCCGCTCGGGCGGCCCCTGGCCGTCGCCGGGCCGGGGCTCCACCCGCGCCGGGTCCGTCCCGGCATCCCCGCCAGCTGCGGGCGCCGGGTCCAGGCCGGCCTCACGGGGCGGCCCGGCCGCGTGCCGTCCTGGTGAGCTGGCCCGGGGGCGCGGGGCGAACCAGTTCTCCGGCTCACCGGCGGGCTCGTCAGCCACGGCCGGCCCGGCACCCCAGGCTTCCGCGCCGAAGATCCCCACGCCGAAGGCCTCGTCCGCCCCGGCCGGCGCGGCCGGGTAGTCGGGCATCTGGGCGGCGTGCCGGCCGCCGGTCGCCGGGGGCTTCCAGTCCGGCAGCCCGGCCCGGTCGAGCCGGTAGTAGAACGGCTTGATGCCGAACGGATCGCGGGCGCAGAACAGCTCGCGGGTCCAGGTGTCCCAGATGGCGAAGGCGTACATGCCGCGTAGCCGGTGGACGACGTCCTTGCCCACCCGGGCGTAGGTCTCCAGCAGCACCTCGGAGTCGCAGCTCGAGCGCAGCATCACGCCCTGTTCCCGCAGCTCCTGCCCCAGCTCCAGGTAGTTGTAGATCTCGCCGTTGTAGACCATCCAGTAACGGCCGTCGGCGGACCGCATCGGCTGGTGGCCCGCCGCCGACAGGTCGATGATGGCGAGCCGCTTGTACCCGAGCGCCACGTCGTGGTCGTGGTAGAAGCCCTCGTCATCGGGCCCGCGATGGCTGATCCGCTGGGTGGCGGCTGCCACCCAGGTCTGGTCAGGGTCAGCTTCGAGGGCCAGTGCCAGGCAGCCGACGATTCCGCACATGCACGTCCCCAACGGTGTCCAGGAGTTTCTGGGCACCGATCCTACGGTGGGGCCGGGACCGGCGTGGACAAGCCCGCCAGAGCGGCCACGATCCGTGGCGCCGGCGGGGCCGCCGCGCCGGGCTCACTCCCCCCGCCACACCGGCGGGCGTTTGGCCGCGAAAGCCGCGGCTCCCTCCATCGCGTCGGCCGAGGTGAAGACGGGCCCGACGATCGCGTTCTGGCGGTCGAAGGCCTCCTCGCCGCGCCAGTCGGCCGACTCCACGATGATCCGTTTTGTCGCCGCCAGCGCGAGCGGGGCGCCGCGGGCCACCTGCGCGGCCAGGGAAATGGCCGCGCCGAGCGCCTCCCCCGCGGGCACCAGCGCGCTGATCAGCCCGGCTTGGTGCAGCCGCTGGGCCGGCACGTGCCCGCCGGTCAGTGCGATCTCCATGGCCAGGTGGTAGGGGATGCGGCGGGGCAGCCTGAGCAGGCCGCCCGCACCGGCGACCAGTCCCCGCGTCACCTCCGGCAGGCCGAACGTGGCCTCCTCGCTGGCGACGATCAGGTCACAGGCGAGCGCGATCTCGAAGCCGCCGGCCAGGGCGTACCCCTCCACCGCGGCGATGATGGGGGTGGCGGGCGGGCGGTGCGTGATGCCGCCGAAGCCACGGCCCCCGGCCATCGAGTTCTCCCCGGCCAGGAACCCCTTCAGGTCCATGCCCGCGCAGAAGGTCCCGCCGGCGCCGGTCAGGACCAGCACGGCCACATCGCGGCGGGGGTCGAGTTCGTCGATGGCCGCCGCGACCCCGCTGGCGACCGCCTCGTTGACCGCGTTGCGTGCCTGCGGGCGGTTGATCGTGATGACCGCGACCGGCCCGTCGACGTCAACCGATACCTCGTCCGCCATGCTTGCCTGCCTTCACTTGGGCTGGAAAAGAATCCGGCACCTTCCTGACCTCTGCCGATAGCCGGCATTCCCGCTCTGACCTGCACCGTCACAAGCTGCTATTCGGTGCTGTTCCGTGCCGTTGCCGACTGCGCGACGGCGCGACGGCTCATGGACGGCTCAGACCGGACCCGACCACGACCTTACAAGGTGCCCGCGCCACGGCGATCTCAGCGCCGGGCGCGGGCTAGGACCCATCCCCGCCTCACGAGGAGGACCCGCTCGTGAGCTACGTGCTGCCCGTCACCCTTGCTCTCCTCGCTGGCGGCTTCGCCTACGCGGTCAGCCTCGCACTCCACCCCTGCCGGCCCTGCCGGCCGTGCGAAGGCAGCTGGTCAGGACCTGCCCCAAGTGCAAGGGCAGGCGCCGTCCCCCGAACTGGATCCTGCCGGGCACCCACGCCTGCGGGCGGTGCGGCGGCACCGGGGAGACGCTCACCCTGGCGGGCCGGATGCTCGCCAGGGCCATCACCCGCGACAGCGAAATGGAGGAGTAGCCCATGTGCAAGCAAGGATCCCCGTGCGGCTGCGGTGGCACATCGGGAGGCAGCGACCTGTTCGGCCTCGTCTGCGCGGCCGTAGTGCTGGTGACGTCGGCAGCGGCTGCCATGACGCTGATCGAGCACGTCATCGCGCTCATCGCCGCAGCCGTCGCCGTGGCCGTGGTGTCGCGTGTCCGCCACCTCACACGGCCCGCAAAGCCGCGACAGCCAGTCTCGCGGCCTGCCGTCCCCCGGCGAGCCCCCCGGGCGCTTCCAGCAGCCGCCTCACGGGCGATCGAGGCACCCCGCATCGTGACCGGAACGCCGCTCCCAGCGCGTAATCCGTACAGCACCACCCGGAGTCGACTAACCAGGGGCAAGGAGGCATCGCGATGAGCAGGCGAGCGCGGACACCATCCCGCATGCTCTGGCGAGCCGGGACGGCCATCCTTGCCGCCGCCGCGGTGCTCGCCGCCGGGTGCGGATCAGGTTCATCAGGTACTGTCACGGCATCCCGGTACTCGTCCGCACGCCAGGTAGTTGCAGCCATGGATCACGCGGGCCTGAAATGCACGGGTGTCTACTACGGCACCCCGGAGGTCGCTGGGGCAAGCTCGACGGCAGCCTGCAATTTCGGCTACTCGGCCAGCGTCGTGATCGACGTCTTTCCTGGCACCCTCTCGGCCGGCGTGGTACTGCAGAACTCCACCTCGACCGGCCCGGAGAGGATCTGGAACGTCGCCGGGCCGAACTGGTCAGTCCAGACGAGCCACTACTACGCCGGGCGCGCCCAGGCGATCCTCGGCGGCCGGCTAATCGAGGGGAAGGTACAGCCGTACACACCCTACGATTCAGCACCGGCCACCCCTGCGGCACCGGCCTGCGACATCAGCGGCTGGGAGTCCGCCGGTTACGAGGGCACCGTGAGCGCGGACCTGCAGCAGCTCAACTCCGACACACAGGCCGGCGACCCGCAGGCGATGGCTGCTGACGGGACCACTCTCTACAACGATGCCCTGGTGGCGCTGCACCACCTGCCCCCGAAATGCGCCGGGCACCTGCGCCACGACGTGAAACTCCAGATGCTCTTCTTCGGGATCGCCGGTGCCGCAGTGAAGGTCTCAGTGCTGGACCCTGCCGGCCCATCCCGCGACTACAGGATCGCGGGACGGGCACTCAGGCACGCCACCCACTACACCGGCCGCGTCCAGGCTGACGAGAACAGCCTCGGCTACTGAGGCGGTGTGATGCCGGGACGCCTGACTCAGCTACCCCGTGCGGCAGGTAACCCGCGCCGGCTCCACAGGAGTCGACATACAGGGACCAAGAAGGCACCACCATGACCGGGCCCCGTCCGGCCGGAAGGAGAACCCTGGCATGAAGCGCCTGATCACCATCACCGCGGCGGTGGCATCGCTCACGATGCTCGCCGCTCCTGCTCTCGCCACCACCCACCCAGCCACCTCCCACCAGTTCGGTTCCTGCCGTGCCCAGGGCGACTTCGCGACATGCGACGCCAGCGGCACCGCCCACCACCCGCTGACGATCCGCGTGCACGTGTCGGCGTCCCCCAGCCAGAGCGTGCTCGTCTCCTGGGACATGACCTGCGGGAAAGGCTCAGGGGCTGGCGGCAAGAGCGGCCAGTTCACCGCCACCACGCCCGTGAACCGCGTGATACACCATCCCTACCGCCACCCCGACGTCTGCTACGTCGCCGCAGGAGCCCAACTGAACGGCAGCGGCCACCTGCACGTGTGGCTGACCTATACGCGCTGAGCGCCCAGCCGGTACCGCTGTCTGGAGGTGACCCGCCGAGTTATCCCACCGGCCTGCCGGAAGCAAGGAGACATCACGATGACCGAACCCAGCCCGCACGAAACCGGAACCCCGGAAGTCCTCGCGGCGCCATCATCGCGCACCGCGTGGATGCGGGAACCGATGACTCTCCTCAGCGCTGCCGTGCTCGCCCCGCTACGACCTCCAGACTGAGAACGGCGCCGCGCTGCTGCCGGGGCCACCGGGGTACCCGACGGATCTGAGCGCGCTCCAGCAGGACTGTGCCGCATACGGCGTGACGTTCCAGGGCGTGGTCGGTTAACCAGGGCAGCAGCCTGGGAGCCGGCACCAAGCTGCTGGCCATAGACAACGCATACGCGGTCGCGCAGGACTGCCGGTGGGTCAGTCCTGCTCATCCCACAGCGGATAGCGGTCCGCGCCGATCACGACCACCTGCAGGTCCCCCTGGTCGGTGACCCGGCCGTCGTCCCCCTTGCCGCGCAGGGCCAGCACGGCCATGCCGTCCAGGCGCACCAGGCCATCGCCCAGATGCTCGATCAAGCCGGGCAGCGGGCAGCCCTGGTGGTCGCGCAGCGGGCCGCGTGGCCCGGCCATCCACCTGCCCTCGGCGGCACCGCCTAACTGCACAGTCCAGGTGCTCACCGGGCGTCCCGGGCAGCGATGGCCTCACGCAGCCCGGCCAAGGTGGGTGCCTTCACCACGATGGGCGGGCTCGAGCGCGGGCGGCGGGCGTACCAGCCGGTGAGCGCCACCGCCTGCCAGCCGGGGTGATCCGCCTCGATGGCGCGGGCCTGCGCCCTGTCCTCGCTCATGCCAGAGATACTAGGTCGTTCAGGGATATCTCAGAAGGTAGCTAAGCGTTTACGCAGGTCACGGGGTATCTACCCTCGGTGAGCATGTCCCTGGATGACCGCAGCGGCCGGATCGACCACGAGCGGCCTGTCTGGCCCCAGGTCGCCGCCGACCTCGAGCGCGACATCGCCACCGGGAAGCTGCGCCCGGGCAGCCGGCTGCCCACCGAGGACGAGCTGGCCAGCCAGTACGGGGTAGCGCGCAACACGGTCCGCCGCGCCGTAGAGGACCTGCGCGAGCGCGGCGTCCTGGAGACCTTCCACGGGCGCGGAACCTACGTGGTGGACAGCGCCGCGCACGGGTGACGGCACCTGCCGTCATCCCACGTCGGTAACCCCAGGTCTGGTAATCAGGTGGCATGCAGTACACGAGCAACTGCCCGGCAGTCCCGGAGTACTTCGACCCCAGACAGCCGATCTCCCACAGCAGGCCAGTCCACCACACGGGCTTCATACGTGACCTGCCAGCGGCGTGCGTGTGGGCGCAGCTGGAGTGGGAGCGGGAACGTGGCGACGGTGGCCCCGAGTACCTTACGAACCTGGAGCTTCGCTGGCACGAACTAGATCTGTGTGCCAACTGCCTGCGCGAGGCCGACCACCCGCTCATGATCGAGATCGACTCTCTCCGGCACAGCGCGGCGGATGCCGAGCGCAAACTCGACGGCATCAACCAGGCGCTCCGGCTGCACGACCAGGCATTCAAGATGGCGGTGCTGGAGATCCTTGACCGCGACGAGGCTGACCAGCAGGCATGATGTGCCCGCGCCTCAGGCAGTGTCCGGATCATGGCGCGGCACATACCAGGTGCTGCGGCGGCCTTCCGTACCGCAGTGCACCACGCGATGGCCGGCTCCGCCCACGCTGCCCCGGGCCACGAGCGCAGGTTCACAGCGGAACGGCGACCAGCCGACGATGATCAGGCCCGGCCCCCACTCGTGCCCGTTCGCGCACCGCTCCGGGTAGCGCCACCAAGTCGGCCGTACCACTTCCATGGCACGATTAGAACACAGATACGACCTGCTAGGCGGCCTTGCGTGCCGCTAGCAGCCCGGCTGGGTGTCTCCGTCCGGCTCGCCTCCGGTCTCCCGCTTGCGAAGCTCATGGAGGGCGGGAGCCAGGATGGTAACGAGCCGTCGCACGAGTTCCGGGGCCGGTGGCCCCAGTGCCCGTTCGTCCTCCTCGCCTGCGCGGATGATCTCCGCCTCGGTTCGCAGGGGGCGTCTGTCCGTATCAGAACTATGCACCAGCAGTAGGCGATCAGCCAGTTCCCGTTACTGCTCCCGTTCGCCGTGCCGATGGTGAGTTTCCAGCGGCATCGACGGCGGGGCCGGTAGCCCGGTGCCGGAGGTGGTCGTCCGGGTAGTACCCCGTCCCTCTCTTCGCGCGTTCCCGGCTGTGAAGCAACGAAGCGCAGGTCAGGTGATGTAGGCGTACAGCCCGTACCCGGCCAGCGCGCTGATCGAGCTCACGCTCCTCTCCTACGAGCGGGCAGAGCGCAGACGGCCCGGTGCCGCGCGGCGACCCGGTTTCCTGGTGGAAGAGTTCACCACCGCGGGCATGGATAAGTTCGCCGGCCCGCACTGGTGGGGTGCCGTTCCCCGCGCAGCCAGGAACAGGCACCCTCCGGGTTCAGATGCCGGTGTCTCCGCAAACGATGACGCCGGCAAAGGAGCGCATGACGAACTCGGGAGGGCCGGCATCGCCAGCGCTGGGCTCGCCGGACTGGGTTGGTATGGCGTCAATGTCCTCCAGGCACCTGGCGAAAGACGGCTGGTCTGCCCAGACGGCGTAGGGGCACTCCAGCCGGCGATCACACTCGTGGCAGGTCACCGCCGCAGGCTTGCGGCGTGTGGACCTCTCGCGGAGGTAGAAGACGTGGCCCTCGAACCCCTGCCGGAGGAAGGCGACCTCGTCCGGGCCCTGGGCCTCGCGGGCACCCCGGGCCGCCAGCGCGGACCGCCAGGCGTCCATGCTCGCCTCGTACATCACGCCTCGCCTCCTGCCTCGTTGGCTGGCAACAGCGTCAGGCTGCCGGGGCAATGTTCACGCTTGATCGAGTTTGCCGGTGGAGGTTGTACGCCAGCGGAACTCGGCCCATACGGGGGCGGTTCCGTCAGCGACCGTGGATCCGGCACCAGGAATGACGCGCTTATCCGCTCCGCGAGGTCCACGCTACGCCGGAGCCAGTTTCGCCCGGTGCGGGGCCGACATAGTAAATCTCGATTACGGCTGGCGGCCGTTCTGCCCACAGGATCAGCCAGACGCTGTCCTCCGGGGCATCGACGGACAGCGACCACACCTTGCCCGCGAGGCTTTCCCATCGGGCGGACTCGCCCCGGGCGGTGCCGGGATCATCTGTCAGGCGCTCAAGTGCGGCCTTGACCCGTTTCCCAAGCTCACTCGCCCTGTCAGAGCGCAGGACGCGATAGAACTCCAGCGCCTCAGGCCGGAGCTCAAGCCGATGCGTCACAGTTCGTCCAGATCCACGGGGATCATCTTCAGCGGCTCCTGCCCGGACACGTGCCCGGCTATCTCCCGCATGAGGCCCGGCTCCTCCCGCCACATCGCCGCCTCATGGACGGCCATCGCCACCGCAGGATGAAAGACGATGGTCCCGTCGACGCGTACCGTCACCAGATAGCGGGCATGCGGTGCCGCGCCGAACCGCCGCAGGTTGGTGCGGCCCCGGTCATCCAGTTCGATCAACGGCTCGATAGGTTCAGCACTCATGCATTCATAGTACCCACAGTGGGCACCGCCCACCATGGGCCGGGTAACGGGCTGGCCGAAGGCGAGATTTGGTCAGACCCGGTCTTCCTTCACTTGGGCTGGAACCGGATGCCGGCGTCGAACCGGATGACCTCGGCGTTCATGTAGTCGTTCTCGACCAGCGAGCGCACCAGGTGGGCGAACTCGGCCGCGGTTCCCATCCGCTTGGGGAACACGATGGGCGCGACGAGCCGGGCCTTGAACTCGTCGGAGCCCGGCAGCGTCCCGTAGATCGGGGTGTCGATGATGCCCGGGCAGATCGTGTTCACCCGCACCCCGATGGCGGCCAGGTCGCGGGCGGCGGGCACGGTCATCCCGATGATCCCGCCCTTGGACGCGGAGTAGGCGAGCTGGCCGGTCTGGCCCTCGATGCCGGCCACGGACGCGGTGTTGATGACCACGCCCCGCTGGCCGTCGGCGTCGGCTGGCTCGGTGCGGGCGATCGCGGCGGCCGCGATCCGCATCAGGTTGAAGGTGCCGATCAGGTTGATGTCGATCACCTTGCGGTAGCTCGCCAGGGCGTGGGGTGCGCCTTCGCGGTTGACGGTGCGCTCGGCCCAGCCGATGCCGGCGCAGTTCACCACGATGCGCAGGGGGGCTCCCTTGGCCGCGGCGGCCTCGACAGCCGCTGTCACCGAGGCCTCGTCGGACACGTCGGTCTTGACGAACTCCCCGCCGGTCTCGGCGGCGACAGCCTTGCCGCGCTCCTCGTTCAGGTCAGCGATGACGACGGTGCTCCCGGCGGCGGCGAGTTCGCGCGCGGTCGCCTCGCCCAGGCCGCTCGCTCCACCGGAGATGATCGCTGCGGTTCCGCTCAGTTCCATGGCCGGGAGCATACTGGGGCGGCCGCGCCGCCGGCCGCCCCAGGGGCCGCGCGGCCGGCCGCCTTAGGGCCACGCTGCCGGGCGGATGACGAGCCACGGGCCGGCCCCCCGGCTGCGCCGGGCCACCTGCCCGGTCGGTGGCCGGGCGGCTGTCGGACCACCCGTCTACCATCGAAAGCGTGGGCGGTGCCGCCGCCACCATCGCCGGCACGGTCTCAAGATATATCTTGAATATGTCCCCCACGTCTGGTAGGTCTGTGCGGACACAGGATCCGCGTGCGCGTGGCGCCGGAGACGGGGACGTCAGGGAGACATTGTGAAGAAGTTCCGCGGCAACCCTTGGGCCGTGCTGCTGGTCGTCTCGCTCGGGTTCTTCATGACCCTTCTTGACCTGACGATCGTCAATATCGCCATCCCCGACATGATCACGCGGCTGCACGCCTCCCTTGACGACGTCCTGTGGGTGATCAACGCCTATGCCCTGGTCCTGGCAGTCCTGCTGATCACCGCGGGACGGCTGGGCGACATCTTCGGCCAGCGGCTGATGTTCATCCTCGGGGTGGTGGTGTTCACCCTCGCCTCGGCGGCCTGCGGGCTGGCACCCAGCCCGGCCTGGCTCATCGCGTTCCGCGCGGTCCAGGGCCTGGGCGCCGCCATGCTGATGCCGCAGACGCTGGCGATCCTGACCACCGTGTTCCCGCCCGAGCGGCGGGGCGCGGCGTTCGGCGTCTGGGGGGCGGTGGCGGGTGTCGCCACGATCGCCGGGCCCACCCTGGGCGGGCTGCTGGTGACCGCGTTCGACTGGCGCTACATCTTCTTCATCAACCTGCCGATCGGGGCCGCGGTCATCGCGCTGGCCGTCGTCCTCATCCCGCAGCTGCACACCCGGCGCAAGCACCGGCTGGACATCCTGGGTGTCGTCCTGGCCAGCCTGGCCCTGCTGGCCATCTGCTACGGCCTGGTGGAGGGACAGCGCTACAGCTGGGGGAAGATCACCTCGCTCATCAGCATCCCCCTGATCATCGCGCTGGGCGTGGTCCTGCTTGGCCTGTTCCTGCTGATTCAGGCGCGCCGGCAGGACGCCGAGCCCCTGATCCCCTTCTCGCTGTTCCGTGACCGCAACTTCTCCCTGATGAACTGGGTGGCGGCCACCGTGGCCATCGGGATGATGGGGATCTTCCTGCCGTTCACCATCTACCTGCAGTCTGTCGTGGGTTTCTCGGCATTGAAGGCCGGCCTCACCCTGGCCCCGGCCTCCGTGCTCGCGATGTTCACCGCCCCCATGGCCGGCCGCCTGTCTGACCGCGTCGGCGGCAAGTACATCCTGATCACCGGGCTGGTGCTGTTCGGCGTGGGGATGGGCTGGGCGGCAGCGATCGCGCAGCCCAACTCCGCCTGGTACGCGTTCCTGCCCAGCTTCATGGTGGCCGGCGTCGGGATGGGCTGCACCTTCGCGCCCATGACCACCGTGGCCATGCGCGATATCCAGCCGCAGGTGGCCGGCGCCGCCTCCGGCCTGCTCAACACCACCCGCCAGGTCGGTGCCGTGATCGGCACCGCGGCGGTGGGGGCGCTGCTGCAGAGCCGGCTGGCCGCCGCACTGGCCAGCCAGGCGCGGATCCGCTCCGCCGGCCTGCCACCCCAGGTGCAGGCCAAGCTCGAGGCGGGGTTCACCCACGCCGCCCAGAACGGCGCCGGGGTGGGGGCCGGCCAGGGCGGCAGCTTCCATCCGCCGGCCGGGCTCCCGGCCCAGCTCGTCCAGCAGATCGAGCAGGTCGCACACGCGATCTTCGGCTACGGCTACGTGGAGGCGATGCGGACCACCATGACGCTGCCGATCGTGGTCCTGGCCGTGGGGGCGCTGTCCTGCCTGGCCATCAAGCGCACCCCGCGCGCCAGGCAGGAAGCGCCGCCCGCGAAGGAGAAGGCGCCCACCCCCGCCTAGCCATCCCGCCCGCGAGCCTGCCCAGTCCTAGGTGGCCGACTGGAACACCTCGGGCGCCCACTCACCCGGCATCTCGCCGGGATCGGGCGCGAACGGGAACCTGGAGGCGAAGGCCGGCTCCAGGTCGGACAGCCAGGTGGCGCACGGGTTGAAGCGCGCGAAGAACGGCTGGCCGACCAGGCTGGAGTCGCGTGCCTGGATCATGCGCAGCACGAAGACCTTCTCCCCGGCCACCTCGGCGATGCCGTCGATGCAGACCTTGCCCGGGGTCGCCGACATGGACGGCCCGCGTACCGTCCGGCACAGGCCGGAAACGCTGCGGTAGGCATCGCGGAAAATCTGGTAGCCGCGGGCCAGCGGGACCGCGAAGTAGTCCTGCGGCCCGGTGTCGCGCTCGACGAACATGTAGTAGGGGATCATCCCCATCCGCACCTGCTCGCGCCACATGCCCGCCCAGACCGGCGGGGCGTCGTTGATGGACCGGATCAGCGGTGCCTGGGTCCGGATCAGGGCACCGGTCGCCCTGATCCGGCGGACCGCCTCCGCCACCAGTGGCGGCTCCAGTTCCCGCGGATGGGAGAAGTGGGCCATGAAGGCGAGCGTCCGCCCGGAGGCGACGATCTGCTCGAAGAGCCGCAGCGTCTCGCCCGCGTCGGGGTCGGTCACGAACCGCTGTGGCCAGTAGGACAGCGACTTGCTGCCGATCCGGATGGATTCGAGGTGGTCAAGCCCCGGCCCGAGCAGCGGCTCGAGGTAGCGCCACAGGACCTCCGCCCCCATGATCATCGGATCCCCGCCGGTGACCAGGACGCTGGTCACCTCGCGGTGGCTGCGCAGATAGCCGGTGACCCCGCAGATGTCAGCCGTGGCCATCTTCAGGCTGGGCTCGTCGATGAACTGCGCCCAGCGGAAGCAGTAGGTGCAGTAGGCGTGACAGGTCTGGCCCTGCTTGGGGAAGATCAGCACCGTTTCGGGGTACTTGTGCTGGACACCAGGCAGCGGCTCGTCGCCCAGCGCGGGCACGTTGAGCGCCAGCTGGCCGGCTGGGTGCGGGTTGAGCCGCATCCGGATCTCGTGCACGGCGGCCCGCAGCTGCGGGCCCGGCGCCGACTGCGCGAGCAGGTCAGCGATCCGCCGGACGTCGGCCTCGGGCAGCATGTCGGGCTGCGGGAACACCAGCCGGAAGATCGGGTCGTGCGGTGCCGCATCCCAGTCGATGAGGTTCTCGACCACGTACTCGTTAGTCCGGAACGGGAGCACTTCGCCCACCGCCCGGATGGCAAGCCGTTCGCTGGCCCCCAGGCCCGCCCGCTTCGCGAGCGCGTCCAGGTGCTTGATGTTGTAGGCGCGGAACCGGCGGCCGGACGACGGCGCATCGGGCCCGTAGTTGAGTTCAGTCACGCATCTCCCTCCAGTCGGTCGCGACCCAAGGGCGCCTCGGCGGGTCGCTCATCCGTCAGCCGACGGCTGGAAACGGCTTCTGCCCGGGTTTTCCTTGATGAGACGCAGCCCACCCGGCAGAAGCTATGGCGTAACCACTACGACACCATCACTTCAGGTAAGCCTGAGGTAACGGTCCTGTTTTGCTGAGCTTTTCCCCGTACATCGCGTGTCACACAGCCTCCCGTGTCGCGCTGGCCTGCCATGACGTCACCTAGCGGCCGGCGCATCCGCGTGCCTGCCTAGGTCGTGATCCCCGCGCCCCGTATGAATACCCACAGTTAGGGCAATGAACCATTACAGCCAGTTTCATCACTCTCTGCACTCAAGGGTACACATCCGCCCAGTCGACCAGGCATTCCCAGCCGCGCGGGAACGCCGGCCACTGCTGCCGGGGCTCCAGTGAGTAGCTTGAGACCATGCGGGACACCCTGGCCCAGCTGACAGCACCCTGAACGGGCACCGGATCCCACCGTGCCAGAAAACTCCCCACCGCCCACAAGCCCCTGGGCGCCCACCATCGCTGTGGACGCGATGGGTGGCGACCACGCACCAGCACAGGTCGTGGCGGGGGCGGTGGCCGCCGCGGCGGAGCACCGCATCTGCGTGGTTCTCACCGGCCGCCCGAGCCAGCTGCGGCCGCTGCTGGGGGCACGGCCACCGGCCGGGGAGATCCGGATCGCGTCCGCCGACGACTTCCTCGCCATGGATGAGGGGGCACTCGCCAGCTGGCGCCGGCCCCGGTCCAGCGTCGCGGTCGCCTGCCAGCTGGTACGCCGTGGCCAAGCCGCCGCGGTGGTGTCCGCTGGTTCCACCGCGGGCATCGTCGCCACCGCCAGGCTGCGCCTCAGGTCCCTGCCCGGCCTGATGCGGCCGGGCCTGGCCGTTGCCCTGCCCACCGGGCCCAAGCCCACCCTGCTGGTCGACGCGGGCGCGATCGCCGACCCCAAGCCGGAGATGCTGCTGCAGTTCGCCCAGCTCGGGGTGGCCTACGCCCAGGTCGCCTACGGGGTGGAAGACCCCCGGGTGGGCCTGCTCACGATCGGTGCCGAGCCGGTCAAGGGCAACAAGCTCGCGCGCCGGGCGCACGAGCTGCTGGCCGCCGCACCGGCGCACGGCAGCATGCCGATCCGGTTCGTCGGCAACATCGAGGGCGGCGACCTGCTCTCCGGCGCGGTTGACGTGGTGGTGACCGATGGCTTCACCGGCAACGTCGCACTCAAGACCATCGAGGGCGCGGCCAGCTTCGCCGCCACGCATATGCGGGCATCACTCCAGGGCTCCCGTTCCGCCCGGTTCGGCACTCTGTTCCAGCGTCAGGCGCTGCGGGACCTGGCCGGGCTGGTCGACGCGGAGAACTACGGCGGAGCCGCACTGCTCGGGCTGGAAGGCACGGTCGTGATCGCCCACGGGGCATCCACCGCCAAGGGCATCTCGTCCGCCTGCCGGCTGGCCGCCGATCTCGCCCGCGGCCACATCACCGAGAAGATCCGGGAACGGCTCGGGACCAGCCACCGCGGCGGCCACTTCCTGCGCCGCTCCTGAGCCTGAGGTGGCCCGGGCCGCACATGCACCCGGGCACGGCTGGGACCTGCACCCGGGGCAACCTCACATGTACCCGGCCGGTGCGAGGATGGGAAGAGGGCAGCCCGATGGGGGAATCCGTGCAGACCCACCCTCCGCACGCCGGGTTGACGAGCGCCGAGGTGGCGCAGCGTGCCGCGCGGGGCGAGGCCAACGACACCGGCCGGCGGACCAGCCGGCCGGTGTCAGACATCGTCCGCGCGAACGTGCTGACCAGGTTCAACGCCATCGTCGGCAGCCTGTGTGCGGTGGTGCTGGTCACCGGGCACCCGCAGGATGCCCTGTTCGGCCTGGTCGTCGTGGCCAACACCGGCATCGGCGTGGTCCAGGAACTGCGCGCCAAGCGCACCCTCGACCGCCTCGCGGTGCTGGGCGAGGAACCCGCCCGGGTGGTCCGGGACGGTGCGCAGACCCAGGTCCGGCCGGGCGAGATCGTGCGGGGTGACCGCATCCTCATCGGCTCCGGCGACCGGGTGCTGGTGGATGGTGAGGTCACGGACTCCTCCGGGCTGGAGCTCGACGAGTCGCTGCTCACCGGCGAGACCGACCCGGTCGCCAAGAATCCGGGCGACCAGGTGCTCTCCGGCAGTTTCGTGGTGACCGGATCGGGCGGGTTCACCGCGACCAGGGTCGGCCGCCAGTCCTACGCGGCCCGGCTGGAGGCCGAGGCCAGCGTGTTCGGCCTCGCCCGGTCCGAGCTGATGGCGGGCATCAACCGGTTCCTGCGGCTCATCACCTGGGTGATCATTCCGGTGGCCGCCCTGCTCACGGCGAGCCAGCTCGCCTATGCCAGCGGCGCCTTCCCCGATGCCGTGGCCGGGGCGGTGGCGGGCATCATCACGATGATCCCGGAAGGGCTGGTGCTGCTGACCAGCGTCGCCTTCGCGGTCGGGGTGATCCGGCTGGGCAGGCGCCAGTGCCTGGTCCAGGAGCTGCCCGCCATCGAGGTCCTGGCCCGGGTGGATGTGCTCTGCCTGGACAAGACCGGGACCCTGACCGAGCCGGGGATGGAGCTCGACCAGCTCGTCGAGCTCGTACCCGGGACGCCTGCCCGCAGGGTGCTGGCCAGCCTCGCCGGTGCCGACGACCGGCCGAACGCCACCCTGCTGGCGATCACCAGCGGGCTGGGCGGGGAAGCGGGCTGGCTCCCGGCCCGGCTGGTGCCCTTCTCCTCGGGCCGCAAATGGAGCGGGGCGGTCTTCGCCGACGCCGGCCCGGCCACCGGCGGCTGGGTGCTGGGCGCCCCCGACGTGCTGCTGGCCGCCGACGACCCCGCCCGGGCACAGGCGCAGGCCAGGGCCGCGCAGGGGCTGCGGGTGCTGGTGCTTGGCCGGGCCGACCCGGACAGCCTGGCTGACCCCGGCGGCCCGGCACTGG
The DNA here is from genome assembly GCA_035532275.1 of Streptosporangiaceae bacterium. GTDB lineage: Bacteria > Actinomycetota > Actinomycetes > Streptosporangiales > Streptosporangiaceae > UBA9676. Next base: position 30,990 of record DATKRG010000256.1, read on the forward strand.
ACGGGCGGCCGGTGGCAGCGGAGGCCCTGCTCGTGCTGCGCCAGCGGCTGCGCGCCGACGCGCCCCGCACCCTGGCCTACTTCGCCGAGCAGAACGTCGCGGTCAAGGTGATCTCGGGCGACAACCCGGCGTCGGTCGGCGCCATCGCCAGGCAGCTGGGAATAGATGGCGCCGGCCATCCGGTGGATGCCCGCACCCTGCCCGCTGGCGAGGAGGTGACCGGCGCCGGTGAGAACGGGCACGGCCTGACCGTCCTGGCCGACGCCCTGGAGGGCAACTCGGTCTTCGGCCGGGTCACCCCGCGCCAGAAGCAGGACTTCGTGACCGCCCTGCAGTCGCGGGGGCATACGGTCGCGATGACCGGCGACGGCATCAACGACGTGCTCGCGCTCACCCGGGCGGACCTCGGGGTGGCGATGGGATCGGGCAGCGGCGCCACCCGCGCTGTCGCCAAGATCGTGCTGCTGGACGACAGCTTCGCCACCCTGCCGCACGTGGTGGCGGAGGGCCGCCGTGTCCTGGGCAACATCGAGCGGGTGGCGAGCCTGTTCCTGACCAAGACCGCGTACGCGGTGCTGCTGTCGACCGCGACCGCGGCGGTCGGGCTCGCCGCCGCGGCCGGGCTGCAAGGGCTGCGGTTCCCCTTCCTGCCCCGCCATCTGACCCTGATCTCGACCCTGACCATCGGCGTGCCCGCCTTCGTCCTGGCGCTGGCACCGAGCCAGCAGCGGGTGCAGCCGGGCTTCGTGTCCCGGGTGCTGCGGTTCGCCGTGCCGTCCGGCATCGCCTGCGCAGCCGCCACCTTCGCCGCCTACCTGCTGGCCCGGCTCAGTCCCGGCACCGACCTGGCCGCCGACCGGACCACCGCGGTGGTCGCCTTGTCCGCGACTGCCCTGTGGGTGCTGGCGCTGGTCGCACGCCCCTACACCTGGTGGCGGATCGCCCTGGTGGCCGCGATGGCGGCGGGTATGCTGCTCGCCCTGGCCATCCCGGCGTCCCGCACCTTCTTCGCGCTGGGCCACTTCAACCCGGCCATCGACGCCATCGCGCTGGCCATCGCGGGCTGTGCCGGGGTGGCGCTCACCGTGTTCCTGATGGCCAGCGGCCGTCTTCCGGGCGGGAAGGCTCCCCGCGCGGACCACTAGGCTGGTTCGCATGGATCCTCGGGACGTGCTGGCGGAACGGGTGAGCGAGGCACTCGCCGCCGCTTTCGGCAGCGAGTACGCCAGCGCCGACCCCGTCATCCGGCCCTCCGCGTTCGCGGACTACCAGGCCAACGTGGCCCTCCCGCTGGCCAAGCAGCTGGGGCGGGCCCCGCGCGACCTGGCCGCCGAGATCGCCAGCCGGCTGCGGCTCGATGATGTCTGCGAGCGGGCCGACGTGAGCGGTCCCGGGTTCATCAACTTCGTCCTGCGCGGCGACTGGATCGCGGCGCAGGCGACCACGATGCTCGCCGACCCGCGGCTGGGCGTGCCACCCGCGGATCCGCCCAGCGTCGTCACCGTCGACTATTCCGGGCCGAACGTGGCCAAGGAACTCCACGCCGGCCACCTGCGCGCCACGGTGGCCGGTGACGCGGTGGCCCGGATCCTGGAGCATCTTGGCCACACCGTGGTCCGGGCCGCGCACCTGGGGGACTGGGGCACCCCCTTCGGCATGCTGATCGAGCACATGCTTGACGTCGGCGAGGAAACGGCCCGTAAGCAGCTCGCGGTGGGCGAGTTCACCGCTTTCTACCAGGCGGCCAGGGCCGAGTTCGACGGCGGCCAGGAGTTCGCCGACCGGGCCCGGCGCCGGGTCGCGGTGCTGCAGGCGGGCGATCCCGAGACGCGGCGGTTGTGGCAGGTCCTGGTGAGCGCGTCGATGGAGTACCTGACCGCGATCTACCGCCGGCTCGGGATCAAGCTCACCGAGCAGACCATGGCCCCGGAGAGCTTCTACAACCCGATGCTGGCCGATGTCTGCTCCGAGCTGGAGGAGGCCGGCATCGCGGTCATCAGCGAAGGCGCGCTGTGCGCCTTCCCACCGGGCTTCACCGGCCGGGACGGTACGCCGCTGCCGCTGATGCTGCGCAAGAGCGATGGCGGCTACGGCTATGACACCACCGACGTCGCGGCGATCCGCTACCGGCTGATCGAGCTGCACGCGCAGCGGCTCATCTACGTCGTCGGCTCGGAGCAGTCGCTGCACTTGCAGATGGTCTTCGCGGTCGCCCGGCAGGCGGGCTGGCTGACCGACCCCGCCACTGCCGAGCACGCGGTCATCGGCCTGCTCACCGGCCAGGACGGCAAGCGGCTGAAGACCCGGACCGGCGAGCAGGTCAAGCTGTCGGCGCTGATCGACGAGGCCGTCGAGCGCGCCGGTCACGTCATTGCCGACCGCTACGACGACGCGGCGCTGCGGGACCGGATCGCCGAGGCGGTCGGCATCGGCGCGCTCAAATACGCTGACCTGTCGGTGGCCAGGCACTCCAGCTACAGCCTCGACTTCGACCGGATGCTCGCGCTCACCGGCAACACCGGCCCGTACCTGCAGTACGCGACCGCCCGGATCCGCTCCATCTTCCGCCGGGCGGAGCTGGATCCGGACCAGGTCACCGGCACGCTGCGGCTGACCGAGGAGGCCGAACGCGCCCTGGCGCTGACCCTGCTGGGCTTCGGCCCGGCCATCTGCCAGGCCAGCGAGAGCGCCGAACCGCACGTGCTCGCGTCATTCCTGTTCGACGTCGCCAGCACCTTCACCACCTTCTACGAGCTGTGCCCCGTGCTCAAGGCCCCGGACGCGGCGACGCGGGAGACCAGGCTCGCGCTGTCGGCGCTGGCGTTGCGGGTCCTGGTCACCGGCCTGGACCTGCTCGGGATCGCGCTACCGGACCGGATGTAACGTGGCGGGATCAGCCGGGCCGATGTGGCCGGCGGCGCCCGGCAACCCTGTAGCCGCTTCCCAGGGAAATCCCAGCTTCGGCTGCCTGATGTCACAGCCACGGCCGGCAGCATGGCTGGCATGGACAACTACTACCGGCCCCCAGGCGGCGGCCCGCAGGATCACCAGCCCACGGAGCAGTTCTGGTCTGGCCAGAACGGGCCCGCGGGACAGCAGGGTCCCGCTCCCGGCTACGGATACCACTGGCAGCAGCAGCCGGGGCTGCAGGCACATCTGGCCGCAGACCGGCGCAAGGCTCTTCACTGGACGGTAGGGATTACCCTGGCTGCCCTGCTCGCGGGCGGCGGCGCGCTCGCCGGGGTCTCCCTCGCCGGCAACCCACTGTCCGCCACGCCCGCGGCGAGCACCAGCGGCACCAGCACCAGCGGCACGGGCACCAGCACGGGCACCAGCCCCGGCGGGAGCACGGGCAGCCAGGGCCAGGCAGCGCTGCTCAACGCGGCGCTGACCGCGGCGGACTCACCGGACGCGGCCCTCACCACCGCGGCGGGTTCGGCCGCCGCCGTCGCCGGGACGCCCGGCGCACCCGGTGCACCCGGTGGATCAGCGGTGGCCGGCCCGGCGGTCCAGCGCTGCCTGCGGGCGGCACAGGCGGCCAGGGCGGCGCGGCTGGCCGGCCATCCCCGGCTGGCCCGCGGCGCCCGCGCGATCACCGCAAGGTGCCGGTACGCCCGCCGCCGCATCGTCCGTTTCTTCCTGCTGCGCGGGGTCGACGGGCAGTTCACCTTCCGGACCCGGACCGGCGCCCTGAAGACGCTCGCCTACGAGCGCGGCGTGATCGAGACGCTCAGTCCCGGCAGTTCCCTGGTGGTCAAGGCGGCCGACGGCACGACCTGGACCTGGGATCTGACCTCCAGCACGGTCGTGCGCGACGGCACCGGCAAGGTCGGCGAGTCCGTCCTGGCCACCGGCGAGCCGGCCTGGGTCGGCGGGCCGGTGGTCAACGGCGCCAAAGACGCCCGGCTCGTCTTCGTCCGGCCCCCCAGTGGCACGTCCTAGGCCGTGCCCGCCAGCCCAGGCATCCGGACCCGCCTGCCCGCCAGGGCGGGCACCCCGATCCGCCTGCCCGCCTCCCGCGGCCCCGGCCGCGGGAGGCGGTAGCCTGGGCAGCCCCCGTTCGGCATGATCAGCGATAGAACCCGAGCCGCGGAACGCTCCCTGGTGATGACAGACAACGACCGGATCCCGCAGGTGCTCGTCGTCGACGACGAGCCGAACATCCGTGAGCTGGTCCAGGTCGCGCTGAAGTTCCACGGCTGCGCGGTCAGCACCGCGGCCAGCGGGGCGGACGCGCTCCGGCAGGCCGAGGCGGTCCGGCCCGACCTGATCGTCCTCGACGTGGTCATGCCCGACCTTGACGGGTTCGAGGTGTGCCGCCGGCTGCGCGCCATGGGCAACGAGGTGCCCGTCATCTTCCTGACCGCCCGCGACACCTCCTCCGACACCGTCACCGGCCTGGCGCTGGGCGGCGACGACTACGTGACCAAGCCCTTCTCCGTGGAGGCGCTGGTCGCTCGGGTGCGGGCGGTGCTGCGCCGGGCATCGCGCGCCAGCGCCAGCGCCGACACCCAGCCCGACGCCACACTCCGGGCCGGCGACCTGGAACTGGACGAATCCCGCTGGACCGTGCACCGGGCCGGGGTGCCGGTGGACCTGTCCCCCACCGAGTTCCGGCTGCTCGCCTACCTGCTGCGCCACCAGGGCCGGGTGCTCACCCGGGCACAGCTGCTGGAGAGCGTGTGGGGCTGGGACTACGCGGGCCAGTCGCAGATCGTCGAGACCTACGTCAGCTACCTGCGCCGCAAGCTCGACCCGCTCGGCCCGCCGCTGATCCACACCCAGCGGGGCGTCGGGTACACCCTGCGGGCGGCGGACGGCCCCGGCGCATGACGGCTTCGGGGCGGCTGTCCCTGCGCGCCCGCCTGCTGGTCCTGCTCATCGCCGTGACCGCGGCGTTCCTGCTGATCATGGGTGCGGTCAGCGTGGTGGTCATGAGCAAACGGCTCGGCGCCCAGCTGGATGCCGACCTCATCGCCGCCGCCCGGCGCAGCCCGCAGCAGCTCGCGGTCAACAGCGGCGGTTACGTCGCGGTGGAGGTGACCCTGTTCCCGGTCACCGTCCGGCCGCTGACCCCCAGCTCCGCCGCGACCAGGGAACTGGCCGCCGCGGTGGATCAGATGATCGTCACCCACACCGCCCGGCCCAAGATCGACGCCCCGCCGTTCACGATCCGGCGGCCCGGCCAGCCCAAACTCCGCGCGGTCGCCCGGCCGATACGGACCGGCTCCGGCAGATTCGCCACCGCCGTGCTCGTCGTCGCCCACCCGGCTGACCCGGTGAACCGCCAGGTGGGCGGCGTCGTGGTGGCGGAGCTGATCACCGGCGGGATCTTGCTGCTGCTGCTCGCGCTGGGCGGCCGCTGGCTCATCGGCCGGGGCCTGGCTCCGCTCGGCGAGATGGCGGGCACCGCCCACCGGATCACCACCCAGGGCGACCTGACCGCGCGCATGCCCGATGCGGACGAGAGCACCGAGGTGGGCAGGCTGGGGTGGGCCATCAACACCATGCTGGACCGGATCCAGCAGGCCTTCGGCGCCCGGTTGCGTTCGGAGCAGAAGGTCCGCCAGTTCGCGGCCGACGCCTCCCATGAGCTGCGCACCCCGCTCACCACCATCCGGGGTTACGCCGAGCTGTACCGGCAGGGCGCGCTGGGCCCCGATCAGCTCCCCGACGCGATGCGCCGGATCGAGCAGGAGGCGCACCGCATGAGCACCCTGGTCGCGGAACTGCTGGAACTGGCGCGGCTGGACCGCACTTCCTCGCTGGACCTGTCCGAGACCGATCTCACCGCGGTGGTGCGCGACACCGTGGCCGACGCCCGTGCGGTCGAGCCGGACCGGCCGGTCGAGGCCGAGACACCGGCCGGGCTCATCGCGGTCGTGGACGAGGCCCGGGTGCGGCAGGTGCTGGCGAACCTGCTCGCCAACGTCCGTGAGCACACCCCCGCCCGGACCCCGGTGGCGGTCCGCCTGGCCCAGGTGCGGGGCGGGGTGGTGCTGGAGGTCGCCGACGCCGGCCCGGGCATGTCAGCGCCCGACGCCGCCCGCGCATTCGACCGGTTCCACCGCGGCGGGGACCGGGCCGGGCCGGAGCCGCAGGCGGGGACGGACGGATCCGGTGGCGGCAGCGGGCTCGGCCTGTCCATTGTGCAGGCCATCGCCGTGGCCCACGGCGGCCAGGCCACCTTGGAGTCCTGGCCCGGCCGGGGTACCCGGGTCCGGATCTGGCTGCCGAGCGTCGCCCACCCTTAGCGCAGTCAGCTGGCGGCCGTCTCCTGAGCCGGGCCGGGCAGGTGCTCGAACAGGTAGTAGACGGCAAGCAGCCCGAAGATGACCAATGCCGCCAGCGGGAAGCCAAACGCCGCGACCAGGGTCCCTCCCACGTACGCGGCCCCGCCGA
>DATKRG010000257.1:0-17462 GCA_035532275.1 Streptosporangiaceae bacterium
GTCCGCCTCCGGCCAGGAGATCTCGAAGTCGTCGCGCAGGGAGGCGTGGGAGGCGTTCAGCACCGGGCCGAGGCCAGCCAGGCCGCCGCCCCGGAGCAGGGCCACCGCGGCCAGCACCCGGCCGTTCTCCGAGATCACGTGCCGTGCACGGCGCCGCAGCAGCGGGTCGGCCAGGCCGGCGGCGGCGCCGGCGTCGCCCACCTCGCGCAGGCACGGCACCCGCAGAGCCGCGGCCGCCCGGTCGCATTCGAGCCGCCGCAGCGCATACCTGCCGTCGTCCAGGGCATGCCGGGCGCCGGTGTCGACGATCAGCAGGGCCAGCCCCGCGGCGGCCGGGTCGAGCGGCACGGCGCTGGTGTGCCCGCTGAGGCAGTCCAGCAGCAGCGCGTGGCCGGCCTGGCAGAGCAGGGACGCGGACTGGTCCATGATCCCGCTGGGCACGCCCACGAAGTCGTTCTCCGCACGGCGCGCCAGTGCGGCCAGGTCCGGCCGGGGCAGGTCCAGCCCGGACAGCCCGGTCAGCGCGAGCACGACAGCGCATTCCAGGGCGGCCGAGGAGGACAGCCCGGCGCCCTGCGGCAGGTCGGCGTCGATGGCCAGGCTGGCGCCGTCTGCCAGCCCATGACCGGCCTGGCGCAGTGCCCAGGCCACCCCGGCCGGGTAGGCCGCCCAGCCCGTCACCTCGCCCGGGGCCAGGGTGGCGAGCGGCACCGTGACGGGACCACCGGCCGCCTCGCGCGACCGGACTGCCAGCAGGCCGTCGCCGCGCCGGGCGGCGGCCACCGTCACCCCGCGGTCCAGCGCGAACGGCAGCACCCAGCCGCCGTTGTAGTCGGTGTGCTCGCCGATCAGGTTGGCCCGGCCGGGTGCCCGCCACACACCTTCGGGCTCGCCGCCGAAGGACTCGCCGAACCAGCCCGCCGCCCGGTCCGCGTGGTCCGTGTCGCTCACCGGGGCCGGCTCCGGGCGAATTCCCACGCGTCGGCGACCATGGCGCGCAGGCCCGATTCGGGCTGCCATCGGCGTTCGGCATGAAAGCGGTCGGAGGAGGCGACGAGGACCGCCGGATCACCCGCGCGGCGGGGTGCGGTCCGCGCGGGGATCTCGTGCCCGGTTATCTCCCGGCAGGCCTGGAGCACTTCCAGGTTGGAGAAGCCGGTGCCGCTGCCCAGGTTGTAGATCTTGTGCTGGCCCGGTGTGCAGGCGTCCAGGGCCAGCAGGTGGGCTCGGGCCAGGTCGGTGACGTGGATGTAGTCGCGAACGCAGGTCCCGTCCCGGGTCGGGTAGTCGTCGCCGAAGATGGACACCTGAGCGCCTGGCCCGGCGCCAGCGAGCGCCACCTTGAGGATGCTCGGGATGAGGTGGGTTTCCGGGTCGTGACGCTCACCGGACCACGTTCCGTCCGGGCCGGCGTGGGCGCCCGCGACGTTGAAGTACCGCAGGCTGACGGCGCCGGCCCCGTGCATCCGGGCATGCTCGGCCAGTGCCGTGTCGGCGGCGACCTTGGACGCGCCGTAGGGATTGGTGGGCCGGGGCGGCGCGGACTCGGTGATGGGGGTGGTCTCCGGCTCCCCGTAGACCGCGGCGGTGGAGGAGAAGACGATCCTGGGTGTCCCGGTGACCCGCATGGCCTCCAGCAGGGCGAGCGTCCCGCCCAGGTTGTGGTGCCAGTACAGCGACGGCCGGGCCACCGATTCGGCGACCAGCGACTTGGCCGCGAAGTGCAGGACCGCGTCGGCCCCCCGGGCGAGAATCTCCTGCGCGTGATCGCGGACGGTCCCCCGGACGAAGGTGGCCGCGGCGGGCACGGCATCGGCGTAACCGGTGGACAGGTCGTCCAGGACGGTCACCTCGTGGCCGCCGGTGGTCAGCAGGGATACCACCACGCTGCCGATATAGCCGGCGCCGCCGGTGACTAGCAGTCTCATCGGGTCTCCCGGAGCCGCCGGGCTGCCTCCTCCGGCGTGATGTCGTTGATCCAGACTCCCATGCCCGATTCGGTGCCCGCGAGGTACTTGAGCTTGCCCGGCGCCCGCCGGATGGAGATCAGCTGCAGGTGCAGCCCGAACTCCTGGCCAGCGAACGGATCGCCAGCGGGCGCCTGGTGCCAGGCCGCGATGTAGGGGAGCGGTATCCCGAAAAGGGCGTCGAACCGCCGTAGCAGGTCAAGATAGATATGGCAGAACGAGACCCGGGCGGCATCATCGAGTGCCGCCAGATCCGGCACCCTGCGGGCCGGGAAGAGCAGGATTTCGTACGGCCAGCGGGCAGCCGCCGGCACGAAGGCGGTCCAGTGGTCGTTCCTGCTGACGATCCGGGTGCCAGCCGCCTGCTCGCCTGCCACCACGACATCGAACAGGTTGCTCCGCCCGGCCGCCGCGTGTGCCCGTGCCTGGCTGAGCATCCGCGCGGTGCGGGGGGTGACGAAGGGGAAGCCGTAGATCTGCCCGTGCGGGTGGTGCAGGGTCACCCCGATCTCCTCGCCGCGGTTCTCGAAGCAGTAGACCTGCTCGATGCCGGGCGTCGCGGCGAGAACCGTGCTGCGGTCCACCCACGCCTCCAGCACGGTCCGGACCCGCCGCGGGGGCAGGCTCGCGAACGATGCGTCGTGCTCGGAGGTGAAGCAGACTACCTCGCAGCGCCCGGTGGGGGGACGTCCCGGCACACCCCCGGTCTCGGGGTGATCGCCCGCCGGCGCCGGCTGCCCGCCCGGGGCGGGCGGCAGGCCGCGCAGCGAGGGGAAGCGGTTCTCGAACACGACCACGTCATAGTCGGGCGCGGGGATCTCGGTCAGCCGCCCGGGGGCCGACGGGCACAGCGGGCACTCGCTGGTCGGCGGCAGGAACGTCCGGAACTGGCGCTGGGCGGCGACGATCACCCACTCCCCGGCCAGCGCGTCCCAGCGGAGCCCGGCGGGCGGCAGGCCACCGGGGGGCGGGGCACCGGGCGGCGGGTCGTCCTCCGGTGCGCGGCCGGGCGGGGCGGGTCCCGCCTCAGCGGCGAGCCGCCGCCGGTCGGGCACGTCGGCCCGGCCGAGCCCGGGCGCCTCATCGAAGTAGATGATCTCCCGCCCGTCGGCCAGCCGGCCGGAGCTCTTCCAGAACAGGTCCTCCACGGTACACATACGCTAGCCCTGGCCGGTGGCCCGTGCCCGGGCCGCCCGCGTGTCCTCCCCACGCCCTTGGCGAACTGCTTAGACTGTGCTCACGCCACGCACCGACGGCGCTGACCTCGGCCGCGGGAAGCGGCTGGCCGGTCACCGGGGAGCCGCCCTGCTGTGGTGGATACGGAGGTCAGGGGTCGAGCCGTGAACCAGGTCGGCTGGGACATAGTCGTCGTGCTGGTGATAGTGCTCGTCGGCGGGTTTTTCGCCGGCGCGGAGATGGCCCTGGTCTCGCTGCGTGAGGGGCAGGTGCGCCGGCTCCAGCAGCGGGGCAAGCGCGGCCAGCGCGCCGCGAAGCTTGCCCAAGATCCCAACCGCTTCCTGTCCGCGGTCCAGATCGGGGTCACCGTGGCGACGCTGCTCACGGGCGCGTTCGGCGCGGCGACCCTGGTCGGCGACCTGAAATCAGCGCTGATCAGTCACCAGGTCACCACCGGCTGGGCGTCGGCGATCTCGTTCATCGTGGTCACCGGCGTGATCTCGCTGTTCACCCTGGTGCTGGGTGAACTTGCCCCCAAGCGGCTGGCGCTGCAGCGGCCGGAGTCGATGTCGCTGCTGGCGGCGCCGCTGCTGGACCGGATCTCGGTGCTGGCCCGCCCGCTGGTGTGGTTCCTGTCCCGGTCCACCAACCTGGTGGTGCGGCTGCTCGGCGGCGACCCCCGGGCCGGCCGCGGGGTGATGACCGAGGAGGAGCTGCATGACCTGGTCGCCGGGCACCAGGCGCTCAGCTCCGACGAGCGGCACATCGTGGGCGAGGTGTTCGACGCCGGGAAGCGGCAGCTGCGCGAGGTGCTGATACCGCGGACCGAGGTGGACTTCATCGCGGCGGCCACCCCGCTGGATCGCGCCGCCAAGATCGCGGCGGCGGCGCCGTTCTCGCGTTTCCCGGTGTACCAGGAGTCCTACGACGACGTCATCGGCTTCATCCACGTGCGCGATCTGCTCGACCCCGACCTGGTCAGCCGGTCCATCCCGGTCGGGGAGATGGTCCGGCCGGTCAAGCGGCTGCCGACCAGCAAGCGGGTCCTCGCCGCGCTCTCGGAGATGCGGCGGGACCGGGCGCACCTGGCGATCGTGGTGGACGAGTACGGCGGGACGGCCGGCATCATCACCCTGGAGGACCTGGTCGAGGAGCTGATCGGCGACATCCAGGACGAGTACGACGTCGAGGGTGGCGGCCCCAAGCAGCTGCACGGCGGCCAGCTGGAGGTGGACGGGCTGCTGAACCTGGATGAGTTCGCCGAGCAGACCGGCGTGTACCTGCCCGAAGGCCCGTACGAGACGGTGGCCGGCTATGTGCTGGCCACCCTCGGCGAACTGCCGGAGGTGGGCGCGACGGTGGAGCTGGACGGGCAGCGGCTGACCGTCACCGAGCTGGACGGCCGCCGGATCGCCCGGGTGCGGGTGGGCCCCGCGGGCCCGGCCAGCCCGGCCCCGGACGAGGAGGGCCGCCCGCCCGCCCGCGACTAGACTGGCTTGTTGTGGCTGCTCCGGCCGGTGAGCGGGCACGCGGGTGACTGGGGAAGGCGGCGCGGGTGCACGCTGCTGGTGATGTCGACACCGTGCTGGTGGTTGATTTCGGCGCGCAGTACGCACAGCTGATCGCCCGGCGGGTCCGGGAGTGCCACGTGTACTCGGAGATCGTGCCGGCCACGCTGCCGACCGCGGAGATCCTGGCCCGCAAGCCCGCGGCGGTGATCCTGTCCGGCGGGCCCGCCTCGGTCTACGCCGAGGGCGCGCCCCCGGCGCCGGAGGGGCTGCTCGGCGCGGGGGTGCCGATCCTGGGCATCTGCTACGGCTTCCAGCTGCTGGTGTCCGGGCTGGGCGGGTCGGTGGCGCACTCCGGCACCGGCGAGTACGGCGCGACCACCCTGGAACTGCTGCCCGGGCCGGGACAGCCGGCCGGCCCGGAGCAGGCGGTGGCGGCGGGCGGGACGCTGATGTCCGGGCTCCCCCTGCACCAGCAGGTCTGGATGTCACACGGCGACACCGCCGCGGCCGCCCCGCCCGGGTTCACGATCACCGCCCGCACGGCGGCGACCCCGGTGGCCGCCGTGGAGGACGCCGGCCAGCGGCTGTACGGCGTCCAGTTCCACCCCGAGGTGCTGCACACCGTGCACGGCATGGAGGTGCTGCGCAGGTTCCTGGTGGCGGCCGGGTGCCGCCAGGACTGGACCATGCAGAGCATCATCGACCAGCAGGTCAGCGCGATCCGGGAGCAGGTCGGCGGGGCCAGGGCCATCTGCGGGCTGTCCGGTGGGGTCGACTCGGCGGTCGCCGCCGCGCTGGTCCAGCGGGCCATCGGCTCCCGCCTGACCTGCGTCTTCGTTGACCAGGGGCTGCTGCGCAAGGGCGAGGCCGAGCAGGTCGAGAAGGACTTCGTCGCCGCGACCGGGGTCGATCTGCACACGGTGGACGCGGCCGGGGTGTTCCTGACCGCCCTGGCCGGCGTGGTCGAGCCGGAAGAGAAACGCAAGATCATCGGCCGCGAGTTCATCCGGGCCTTCGAGCGGGCCACCCGGGAGATCACCGCCGCTGCCGGGGCACATGGCGAGACCGTGAACTTCCTGGTCCAGGGCACCCTGTACCCCGATGTGGTGGAGTCGGGCGGCGGCTCGGGCACGGCCAGCATCAAGTCCCACCACAACGTCGGCGGACTGCCTGACGACCTCGGCTTCCAGCTGGTGGAACCGCTGCGTGACCTGTTCAAGGACGAGGTGCGCCGGGTTGGCCAGGAGCTGGGCCTGCCGCCGGAGATCGTCTGGCGCCAGCCGTTCCCGGGGCCGGGGCTCGGCATCCGCATCATCGGTGAGATCACCCCCGACCGGCTGCGGATCCTGCGCGAGGCCGACGCCATCGTCCGGGAGGAGCTGTCCCGGGCCGGGCTGGACGCCGGGATCTGGCAGTGCCCGGTGGTCCTGCTCGCCGACGTCCGCTCGGTCGGCGTGCAGGGAGACTTCCGCACCTACGGGCATCCGGTCGTGCTGCGCCCGGTGACCAGCGAGGACGCGATGACCGCCGACTGGGCGCGGCTGCCCGACCCGGTACTGGCCACCATCTCCAGCCGGATCACCAACGAGATCCGGGAGATCAACCGGGTCGTCGTCGACATCACCAGCAAGCCCCCCGCCACCATCGAGTGGGAGTGATCCCGCCGTCCGGCGGGACTGTCGGTGCCCGGTGCTTGAGTGGCACTCATGGCGTTATGGAGGCACCATGAGTGTTGTGAGCATCGCCGAGGCCTGGCCGGTGGCTGGGCGCCCGTTCACCGTGGCCGACCTGGACCGGATGCCCGATGACGGGCGCCGGTACGAGCTCGTAGGCGGGGTGCTGGTCGTGAGTCCCCGGCCGAGCAACCCGCACCAGGAGGTAGCCGCCGAACTGCTTGGCCTGCTGCGGTCGCGGTGCCCGGCTGAGCTGCGGGCGCTGCACGAGCCGGCGGTCCAGATCTCACCGGATACGGAGTTTGATCCTGATCTGGCGGTTATCACGCGCGAGCAGGTGAATGCCCCCAAGTGCACTGAGCCGCCGCTGCTCGTGGTGGAGGTCCGATCGCCGAGCACCGCCCTGATCGACCTGAACCGGAAGAAAGCCGCTTATGAGCGATTCGGGGTCCGCTCCTACTGGATCTTCGTGCCCAACCGGGACAAGCCTGAGCTGATCGTGTTCGAGCTGCACGACGGGCACTACCGTGAGGTGGCGCACGTCCGTGGCGAGGAGCGTTTCGCGGCTGAGCTGCCGTTCGGAGTCGAGGTCATCCCGGCACACCTGGTCGCGGGCCTGCTGCCGGGCTGACCGTGGCCGGTGGTCTCAGGCCGGCTCCTCCGCGAAGATCTCCTGGCACAGTTCCAGGCATCCGGCGCAGATCCGGGCATCACCGGCGGCGGCCAAGCCAGCCACCCGGTGATCCGGCTTGCCGCAGAAATCGCAGCGCAGCCCGGTCGCCGGGGAACCCAGCCTGACCATCGCGGCGGCGGCGGCCTGGCCGTTGGCCAGGACGGACTGGCCGAGCGATACACAGGCGTCACAGATGCGGACGCCCGGGCCGGCCACGATCCGGAAGGCCTGGCTGGGCACCTGGCGGCAGAAGCTGCACGCCTGCCCGGTGCTGCCGCCGTTCCCGGTGCCGGCGCCGTCCCCCGGGCCGGCGGCGCCGTCGCGCTGGCCGCTGGCGGTGGCCAGCCAGCCGTGCCTGCTGCCCGGGCGGGTGACCTCCTCGCCGGCCGCGATCCGCCGGATCGCGTCGGCGGCTTCCCACACATCGGTGAAGCTGGTCGTGATCGGCGCCAGGCCCAGCCGCAGCCTGTCCGGGGCCCGGGAGTCGGTGATCACCCCGGTCTCGTTCAGCCGCTGGTTTATCTGGGCCGCCCGCGGGTGGTGGAGGGTCACATGGGAGCCGCGGCGGGTGGCGTCGCGCGGGGAGGCCACGGCGAAGCCGAGCGGTGCCAGCCAGGCGTCCGCGAGGGCGATCAGGTAGCCCGTGAGCCGCATGCCCTTGTCCCGCAGTGCCCCGATCCCCGCCTCGGCGAGCAGGCTGACGCCTTCCTCGACGGCGGCGGTCCCGATGACGTCGGGGGTGCCGGTGGTGAACCGGCCGATGCCGGGGACCGGATCGTAGGCGGGACCCATCGCGAACTGGTCCTGCTGGCCGAACCAGCCCTGTACCGGCTGCCGCAGCTGCTCCTGCAGGTCCTGGCGGACATAGAGGAACGCGGGCGACCCCGGGCCGGCGTTGAGGTACTTGTAGCTGCAGCCGACTGCCAGGTCGGCACCGCAGCCGTCGAGATCCACCGGCACGGAACCGGCCGAGTGGCACAGGTCCCACAGCACCAGCGCGCCGCGGTCGTGGGCGATGGCGGTGATCTGCGCCATGTCGGCCAGGGCGGCGCTGCGGTAAGCGACATGCGAGAGGCTGACCAGGGCGGTGCTGTCGTCCACGGCGGCGCTGACGTCGTCAGCGCGCACGCCCTGGTCGATGTCGGTGTGGATCATGCGGAGGTCCCCGCCGCGTTCGGCCGCGATGCCGGCCAGCACATACCGGTCGGTGGGGAAGTTGTCGTCGTCGGTCACGATCACGCCCCGGCCGGGCCGGGCGTCGAGCGCGGCGCGGGCCAGCTTGTAGAGGTTGACGGTGGTGTTGTCGCAGACGACGACCTGGCCGGGCGCGGCACCGAGCAGGTGGTGGCCGAGCAGGTCGCCCGCCCGCTGGGGCAGGTCGATCCAGTGCCCCCAGGACCTGATCAGCCCGTGTCCCCAGCCGCCGCGGACCACCTTGCTGATCCGCTCGGCCGTGGCCAGCGGCAGCATGCCGAGCGAGTTCCCGTCCAGGTAGATCAGTGCCGGGTCGCCCCGCACGAAGCGCTCACGGAAGCCGGCCAGCGGGTCGGCGGCGTCGCACTCCTGCGCGTAGGAACGGTCAGCGGAAAACGGGGCCACGGTCCCACCCTAGCCCCGCCGCCCGGCTCCGCCTCGTAGGCGAAACCCAGCTTTACCAGTGGCGTTTGCGCCCCGTAGATCATCGCGACTTTCAGGTGGCTGGCCCGGCACACCGGGGTAGGGGTGGCTGGTCAGAGGCGCAGCGGGCGGTGGGTGCTGATCGCGCGCAGCTTGTCCGGGTTGGCTACCAGATGGATCGCGGTGACCTGGCCGCCGTGGATCACCGTCGTCACCGCCGCGATGGGGATACCGCCAGCGGTGATGAGCGTGCCGGGGCCGCCGTTGATCTCGGCTGGCTCGATCGTCATCTGCGACGGGTCGATGCCCCGGTAGGGGCGGTTGCCGATCGCGGCCAGGAACCGCGCCACCTTGCCGGCCCCGGTGATCGGGCGCAGCGCCGCCCTGGCCTTCCCACCACCATCGGTGACCAGGGTGACGTCGGGAGCCAGCACCGTCATCAGCTGGTCGATGTCGCCGCCCGCGGCGGCGTCCAGGAACCGCTGCGTCACCTCGCGCTGCTGGTCCCGGTCGACCTCGAACCGTGGCCGCCGGGCCTGGACATGTTCGCGTGCCCGGTGCATGAGCTGCCTGACCGCCGCATCGCTGCGGCCCAGAGCCGTGGCAATCTCGGCGTGGGGGAAGCCGAACACCTCGTGCAGCACGAAGACGGCCCGCTCCTCGGGCGTCAGCGACTCCAGCACCACCAGCATGGCCAGTGACACCGATTCGGCCAGCTCGGCGCGGCCGGCACCGTCGGGGCCGGGCTCGGTCAGCAGTGGTTCGGGCAGCCAGGGGCCGATGTAGGCCTCCCGCCGGGCGCGGGCCGACCGGAGCCGGTTCAGCGCGGTGTGAGCGACGACTCTGGCCAGGTAGGCCCGGGGCTGGGCGACGTCAGCGCGGGGCGCGGCGGACCACCGCAGCCAGGCATCCTGGACGGCGTCCTCGGCGTCCGCGACCGTGCCCAGCATCCGGTAGGCCACCGCGAACAGCAGCTCCCGGTTGGCCTCGAACACCTCGGTGTCGCTCACCGAGGGTCCGGGCGCCCGGCGCCCGCAGCCTGCCCACCCGCGGTGCGCTGGACGCTCGCGGCCGGGATCTCGCAGCGGTCCTTGAAGCCCTGGGCGGTCAGCCCCAGCGCGGAGTTGATCCGCGACCGCAGGTTCTCCACGGCGACGATCGCGGTCAGCTCGACCAACTGGGCGTCGCTGAGGTGCGTGCGCAGCGCCGCGGCCATCTCGTCGGTGACAGCGGGCGGTGTGCTCGTCATCGCCTCGGCGTAGGCCAGGACCAGCCGCTCCAGCTCGGTGAAGACGTCGCTGTCCCGCCAGCCCGGGACGGCGCGGATCTTCTCGGCCGGCACCGCGTGGTTCACGGTGGCTTCCCAGTAGCCGAAGTCCATGCACCAGGTGCAGCCGATGCTGGCCGCCGCGGCCATCACCGCGAGGTCCTTCAGGCCATGGTCGAGCTGGCGCCATCGCTGCACCTGCAGCTCGAAAATCGCATAGGAGCGGCCGACGGCCATGTTGTGCCCAATGGCGGCGCCGGGATCGAGCATGACGCCGTACCGGCGGCGGGAGAACGCCGCACCGAGCCGGTAGCCCAGCGTCCGGGGCGGGTCGAGCGAGATGCGTGCCATGACAGTGGCTCCTCTTTCGTCTATGGATTCCTCTACCCCACAGACACATCCGGCCGCCCTCGATGTGACAGGCGGCCGGACGACGGAGAGCGTGGCAGCGCGATCGCGGCGCGGGCAGCCCCCAGCCAGTCCCCTCCACTGCCTGAGGACTGCCCCGCGCCGCTGATGGCCCGTGCGGGCCGGCGTGTCCCGCGAGGGCTACATAGGGGTGAGTTCGAAGATCTCGATGCTGAACCGGCCCTTGCCCTCGGACAGGAACGGGTGGCCGTCGGTCAGCGCGCGGGCGCCGTCCAGGCTGTCGGCTTCCACGATCGTGTAGCCGTTCTGGTCGCTGGCCGCCGGGCTGGCGCCGTCGTCGCCGACCGCGACCCGGTGGCCGAACGGGGCGCCGCCGTCCACCAGCGACGACCCGACCTTGCCCATCCACGCGCCCCAGGCCTGCATCTGCTCGGCCGACTGCTCGGGCGTGAAGTCCTCCATCGGGGTCGCCGGGCCGCGGTACAGCAACAGGTACTTGCTCATGGGTGCCTCCTTCTCTCGGTACCGGAGAGAAGCGGCAGGCGCCGCCGGTCTCCCCGCAGAGCGCCCAGTCCGGCGCTCTACCCAAACCGACGAACGGCCCCGCGCAGAATCGACAGAGCCTCGCCCGGCGCCGGTGCGAAACCGCGCCGCGCGTTCGTGATCATGAGATAACCGATCGGGGAAACCCCGGAAATGGCAACAGCGGGGGTGTCCCGCCGGCTCAGCTGGCGCTGGCGGCCCGGCGGCGGCGCATACGCCGGCGCATGCGCAGGACCAGCAGGACCAGGACCGCGAGCAGGCCGGCCAGGGGCAGCGCCCGCTTCAACACGGGGAAGCCCGCCACGCTGAGCAGATCGATGGCGTCCTCGTCCGGTGGCCGGCCCATGGGCGGGGCCGCGAGCTCCGCCGCGGCACCGGACGCGCCCCCAGCTGTGGCCGCCCTGCTGGCAGCCGCTGCGGCGGCACTCTCCGCCGCAGGGCCGGAGCCCGGCGGCGGGCTGGCCAGGTCCAGTCCCCGTTCGGCCAGCTTCCGCTTGATTTCCTTGATCGATTGCGGGCCGAGGTTCGAGATCGCGCGCAGGTCCGCCTCGGTGCGGGCGGACAGGTCTCCCACCGTGTGGATGCCTTCCCGCCGCAGGCTGTTGAAGGCGCGGACGGGCAGCTGAAGATCCTCGACCGGCAGCTCCAGCACCCCGTCGCCGGGCGGGGGCACCGCCCCCGGGCCAGCGGGGCCCGCGGCCCCGGAGCCCTCGGCCGCGCCCGCCGCCGGGCCGGGGACAGCTGCTCCCGGCCCGGTGCCGTTGGCTGCGGCCACTCCCGCCTGCGGCTGGCCGCCGCCGGCCAGCTGCGCCGCCAGGTTGGTGGCGAACTTCTCGATGATCCGGCCACCCACATCGGCTATCACACCCCGGCCGAACTGGGCGGGGCGCCCGGTCACGTGCATGGTCGTGTGGACGGTCACCCGGGTCTGGCCGCCGCCCTCGTCCTGCAGCGACGAGCGGACCGTGGCCGAGGCCGTGCCGCTGCCGCGCGTTTCCTTCCCCGACGCCTCCAGCGTGACGCGGAGGGCCTGCTCGTCCCGCTCGGTGAACCGCGCCGAGCCGGAGTAGGTGAGTGCGACCGGGCCGACCTTGACCTTGATACGGCCCTTGACCACGTCGCCTTCCACCGAGTCGACGGTGGCGCCCGGCATGCAGGGCGCCACCTGTCCGACGTCGAGCAGCACCTGCCACGCCCGTTCCGGTGGGACCGGGATGGTGAACGAGTGCTCCAGTTCCATAGTCAGACTCCTGATGCCACCGCCAATGCCCTGGCGGTCAGTACCCGCGCGAGGTGACGCCGGTAGTCGGCCGCGCCGTGCAGGTCCGACGGCGGCTGGGTGCCCTCGTCTGCCCGCCCGGCGGCCGTGCGCAGCGCCTCGATGGTGGCCTCTGCCCCGGCTGCGGCTTCTTCCGCGCCCCGTGCCCGGACCGGGACCAGGCCCATGTTGGTGAGCCCGATCCTGGCCTCGGCCACGTGCCCGTCCGACCGGCGCGCGACTGCCGCCACGCCCACGATCGCCCAGGCCTGGGCCGTGAGATGGAATTTCTCATAACGATAGCCCCAGCCAGGACCGAGCTTGGGCACGCGGACCCCGGTCAGGATCTCTCCTGGGGCGAGCGCGGTGGTCAGGTAGTCCAGAAAGAACTCGCCTGCCCCGATCGCCCGCTCACCGCCCGGGCCGCGGGCGATCATCGTCGCGTTCAGTGCCAGCGCCACGGCCGGCATGTCACCGGCCGGGTCGGCGTGGGCAAGGGAGCCGCCGAGGGTGCCCCGATGGCGGACGGCCGGGTCGGCGACCGTGCCAGCGGCCTCCGCGAGCAGCCCGCAGTGCTCCCTGATGACCGGGTCGTGCACCACCTCGTCGTGGGTGGTGAGCGCACCGATCAGCAGCGTGTCGCCCTCGTCCCGGACGCCGCGCAGGCCGTCGAGCCCGCCCACGTCCACGAGCAGGTCGGGGAAGGCGAGCCGCAGCCGCAGCAGCGGCAGCAGGCTCTGGCCGCCAGCGATCACCTTGGCGTCCTCACCGCCGTCGGCCAGGGCGCGGACCGCCTCGTCCAGCGACCCGGGCCGGGTGTAGTCGAATTTCGCCGGGATCATTGCCCGCCTCCGTTCTGTCCCGCGCTGCTATCGCGTGCGGACTGGATGGCCCGCCAGACCCGTTCGGGCGTGCAGGGCATCGGGATGTCACGCACACCCATCGGCCGCAGCGCGTCGACGATCGCGTTGACGACCGCTGGGGTGGACGCGATCGTGCCCGCCTCGCCGACGCCCTTGACGCCGAGCGGGTTGGTGGTGGCGGGCGTCTCGGTCCGGCCGGTGGTGAAGTGCGGCAGGTCGGCGGCCGCCGGGATCAGGTAGTCGGCCAGGGTGGTGGTGAGCAGGTTGCCGTCGGCGTCGTACACCGCTTCCTCGTAGAGCGCCTGCGCGATGCCCTGGGCCAGGCCACCGTGCACCTGGCCTTCGACGATGAGCGGGTTCACGACCTTGCCCACGTCATCCACGGCCACGTAGGAGCGGATGGTGACCCGGCCGGTCTCGGTGTCCACCTCGGTCGCGCACAGGTGCGTGCCGTGCGGGTAGGAGAAGTTCTCCGGGTCGTAGGTGGCGTCGGAGTCGAGCGAGGGCTCGACCCCGTCGGGCAGGTTGTGGGCGGCGAAGGTGGCCAGGGCGATCTCCTGGATGGAGTGGCCTTTCTGCGGATCCCCGCGTACATGGAGCCGGCCGGCGGTGAACTCGATGTCGTTCTCGCTGGCTTCCAGCATGTGTGCGGTGATCACCTTGGCCTTGGCGATCACCTTCTCGCACGCGCCGTTGAGGGCGATGCCGCCCACGGTCAGGGACCGGGAACCGTAGGTGTCCATGCCCTTGTGGGAGACCTGGGTGTCGCCGTGCAGCACCCGGATGTCCTCGAACGGCACGCCCAGCTTGTCGGCCACGATCTGGCTCCACGCCGTCTCGTGGCCCTGGCCGTGGGCACTGGAGCCGGTCACCACCTCGACCTTGCCGGTGGGCAGCATCCGGACCGAGGCGTGCTCCCAGCCGCCGGCCCCGTAGGACAGCGAGCCGAGCACCCGCGACGGTGCCAGCCCGCACATCTCGGTGTAGGTGGAGACCCCGATGCCCAGCTGGACCGGGTCACCCGAGGCCCGCCGGCGTTCCTGCTCGGCGCGCAGCTCGTCATAGCCGAAGAGCTCCTTGGCCTTGGCGGTGGCGGCCTCGTAGTTCCCGCTGTCGTAGGTCAGCGTGGCGATCGTGGTGTACGGGAACTCCTCGTGCTTGATCCAGTTCCGCTCCCTGATCTCCAGCGGGTCGACGTGCAGCTCCGCCGCGAGCTCGTCCATGATCCGCTCGATGGCGAACGTGGCCTCGGGGCGGCCGGCGCCGCGGTAGGCGTCGGTGGGCATCTTGGTGGTGAACACACCGGTGCAGGCGAAGTGGTACGCGTCCATCTTGTAGATGGCCGGGAACATGAACGCGCCGAGCAGCGGCACGCCCGGTGTCACCAGCATCAGGTAGGCGCCCATGTCAGCCAGCAGATCGACAGACAGGCCGCGCAGCCGGCCGTCGCTGTCGGCCGCGATCCTGATCCGCTGCCACTGGTCCCGGCCGTGGTGGACGGTCAGGTTGCCCTCGCTGCGGGACTCGGTCCACTTGACCGGCTTGCCGAGCCTGCGGGCGATCAGCACCGCGAGCACTTCCTCCGCGGTGACCTGGAGCTTGGAGCCGAAGCCGCCGCCCACGTCGGGGGCGATGACCCGGATGTTCTGCTCCGGTATGCCGAAGAAGGCCGCCAGCGCGAACCGCAGCACGTGCGGGATCTGGGTCGCCGACCACAGGGTGATCTCGCCGGCCACACAGGTCGCGACCACCGCCCGGGGCTCCATCGCGCTCGGGATCAGCCGCTGCTGGCGGTAGTTCCGCTCGATCACGACCGGCGCGTCGCGGAACGCGGCGTCGAGGTCTCCCTGGTCGAAGACCCACTCATAGCTCTTGTTGCCCGCCTCATGCACCTTGGGCGAGCTCTCGTCCAGCGCGGTGCGCATGTCGAGGACCGGCGGCAGCGGCTCGTAGGTGACGTCCACCGCGGCGATGGCGTCGGCGGCCGCGTAGCGGTCCCTGGCGACCACCACGGCGACCGCCTCGCCGACGTAGCGGACCTCCTCGGTGGCCATCGGCGGGTGCGGCGGGATGAGGATGTCGGCCGTGACCGGCCAGGCGCAGGGCAGGCTTGCCTGCTCGCCGGCGAAGTCGGCGCCGGAGAAGGCGGCGATCACGCCAGGCATGCTCCGGGCGGCGCTGACGTCCACCGAGGTGATCCGCGCGTGCGCGTACGGGCTGCGGACGAAGCACATGTGCAGCATGCCGGGCAGCACCATGTTGTCGGTCCAGTTGGTCTGGCCGGTGACCAGCCGGGCGTCTTCCTTACGGAGACGGGCTTTGCCGAGTTCGGGCGCCGCCGCCTGGGTATCGGTGGTCATGGCGTCACTCCCGCCTCAGCCGCGCGCCGGACGGCGCGGACGATGTTCTCGTATCCGGTACACCGGCACAGGTTGCCCTCCAGCCCTTCGCGGATCTCCTGCTCGCTGGGGTGCGGGTTGGTGCGCAGCAGGTCCGCCGCGGCCATGATCATGCCGGGCGTGCAGTAGCCGCACTGCAGGCCGTGCTCGGCGTGGAAGGCCTGCTGCAGCGGGTGCCATTCCCCGTTCGCCATGCCCTCAATGGTGGTGATCTCGGCTCCGTCGGCCTGGACCGCCAGCACCGAGCAGCTCTTCACGGACACGCCATTCATATGGACTGTGCACGCACCACAGTTGGACGTATCGCAGCCGACGGGGGTGCCGGTCTTGCCGAGTCTTTCCCTCAGGTAATGGACGAGCAGCAGCCGGGGTTCCACCTCATCTGAGTACGTGACCCCGTCGACTGTGACGGTGATGCTGGCCATGCACGGCCTCCTCCCGATACGGCAGATGCGCCACTGCCAACCTAGGCCGGTGAAGGCAGACGCACCAGACCCACCGTGATGTAGCTGAAATCTCGTGTGATCTCAGTGTTACAAACTGATACCGGGGACTGGAGGGCAGGCTGGGGAGAAGCGGCGGACCTGGCCGCTCAGCCGAAGCGGCCGTTCACATAGTCGGCGGTCCGCGGGCCGGCCCGGCGCAGGCTGGTCTCCACCACCGCGTTCTTGCCGGGCACCTTGACGCCGGCCAGCTTGAGGCCGCTGGCCACGTTGTCGTATCTGCGCCCGCAGCGCGGGTGTCGGCGGCAGGTACCCGGGCGGCAGCTGCCCGGCTGCCGTGCCAGGGGTCTGGCCCGCCCCGGCCGCGAAGTCGAGGAACCGGAGGCCGGCAGGATTCATCATTAATGGGCGGGCGCGTGTCGGATTCGTGAACGCCGCGCCGCCTGCCGGCGATGGGCCGGTGTTCGCGGCCGGCGGGGTTCGCGGGGCCGCCGGCGGGCGGCCGGGCGGTCAGGGGGTGCTGATGATCTGGAAGGACTCGGCGAGGCTGCCCGCGGGCAGGCCGCCCTGCTCGGCCGCCCGGGTGAGCCAGCCGCGCAGGAACTCCTCCAGCCCTTCCATGTGCCCGGTCTGGCTCTCGTGCGCCCGCAGTGCTGCCACCTTGCGGCTGAACGTGCTGGTGACGTCCACGTAGTGGCCGGGCGTGGGGCCGCCGGGAACCCAGACCTCGCGCACGGTCCACGGCTTGAGTCCCTCGTCGGCGAGCAGTTCCGGGAACGCGAACGGGTTGCGGGCATCCGGGTAGACGGCGTCCAGCGCCGCCGACCCCACCGCCCGGTGGTCGGGGTGGCTGGCGCCGATCCGCTGGTAGTTCCGCTCCGGGGACGGGCTGACCAGCCGGTCGGGCCGCACCTGCCTGATCACCCGCGCGAGGTCCTTGCGCAGCGCCAGGGACGGTTCCAGGCGGCCGTCGGGGTAACCGAGGAACCGCAGGTCGTGCACGCCGACCTGCTTGGCCGCGGCGGTCTGCTCGGCGCGGCGCAGCTGCGCCATCTCCGGCCGTGGCACACCCGGGTCCTGCCCGCCCGCGTCGCCGTCGGTCACGATGCAGTAGGTGACCTCGATCCCGGCGTCGGTCCACAGCGCGACGGTGCCCGCCGCACTGAAGTCGACATCGTCGGGGTGGGCCACGATGACCAGCACACGCTGGATCTCAGAGTCGTCGAGCACGCTCTCGATCCTATGAGAGACCATGGCCGCCAGCGGAGCCCGGCATGCGAGGCAAGACGGCCGGCGATGGCCGGATCCAGCCGTGCCCACTGTTCCCAGCATGACTCGTCCGCTCCCGGCTCCAGCCGCAGCAACGCGGTCTCCAGGTCGTACCGCGCGGGTGGCTTCCCCGGGTAGGCCGCGTACCAGGCGGTGAGGCGCTCGGCGCCAGCGCGGCCGCGAACCAGGCCTGGGTATCCCGTCCTCCTGCTCCTCCTCGCCGGGCATGGGGTCCGCCCAGCCGGACGCGAGCACGCCCGCCGCGTCCATGCGGCCGAGCTCGGCGATGCCGGAGGGCGGATTGCGGTGACATGCCCGGCTCAGTCGAGCGAGGACATCACGTGCTTGATCCGCGTGTAGTCCTCGAACCCGTACATGGACAGGTCCTTGCCGTAGCCGGAGTGCTTGAACCCGCCGTGCGGCATCTCGGCGAC
>DATKRG010000258.1:0-14708 GCA_035532275.1 Streptosporangiaceae bacterium
CGTCCAGTTGAACGAGCAACCTATTTGCTGGATCGAACCGGGTCATGAGGAACACATTCCGGTCATAGTTTGGGTGGTCGGCGAAGAACGCCTCGCATTGCGCGGCAAGGAAATCGTACCCCGGCGGAATGATGAAATTCCTCACGCGACGGAATCCCCTCACGAAGTAGAGTTGGTTGGTTGCCACGAACTCCATTTGGTAATGAGGTGATGGTCTGGACCCCGGTGCATACGGGCCGGTTCCTCGACTACGCATCCCGGCACCGGCTGTCCGCCTTGTACGAGCTGATCGCCGCCACAGGCGTGCGCCGTGGGGAGGCATGTGGGCTGCCCTGGCCCGACGTCGACCTGGAGGCGGCGCAGCTGTTCGTCGGCATCGAGCGCGTCCAGGTCGGCTGGGAGGTAGTGGAGGACGACCCAAGAATGAGGCCGGGAAGCGCCCTGTTGCTCTCGACAAGGACACGGTCGCCGCGCTCCGCAGTCACAGGAAGCGGCAGCTGCAGGAACGGCTGGCATGGGGCGAGGACTGGACGGGCTCAGGGAAGGTGTTCACCCATGAGGACGGCACGGCGCTGCATCCGGATTACGTCACTGACCTGTTCGAACGTCTCGCGTTCGCGGTTGGCCTCCCGCCTATCCGGCTGCATGACCTCCGGCATGGGCATGCCTCCTATGCCCTGGCCGCAGGGGTAGACATCAAGGTTGTCTAGGAGCGTCTGGGCCACTCGACGGAGAGGCTGACCCGCGACACCTACACCACGGTGCTGGACGAGGTAGCCCGCGCGGCCGCCGAAGCGGTCGCGGCCATGATCCCGCGCCAGAAGGCGCGGTGAGCGATGCCTGGGGGAGTCCACGCGGAGTCCGCACGGACCGTGTGCCCGCGGTGCCGCCGGATGAAACGGACGCGTCCGGCATCGGCGCATGGCTCTGACGTGCGTAAGCGGCGCAGCGCGAAAATCGCGGCAGTGCCCGGCACGAGTCACCGTCGTCTTGTAAACGGCAGGCCAGCGGTTCGAATCCGCTCACCGGCTCCACACCGGCCCCAAGGATCCGCGCCAAGGACCGGCTCCAAGATCCACACCGGCTCCGGGTCCGCTCCAAGTCCGGCTCCGGGTCCGGCCCCAAGACCGCCGCCCCTCGCACTGCCGCTCTCGGCACGCCTCGCCACGCCGCCCCGCGCCAGCAGGCAGAAGTTTGCCGTCGGCCGCCTCGGGAAGCTGCTCTAACAAGCCAGCAAAAGTTGCTGGCTTCTTCAGCGAGCCTCCTGGGTATGTTGCCACCCAAGGGGGCGGCGTGATTGGTGAACGGCAGTGGTGTCAGCAATCCGTGAAACCTACCGGGCCGTTGCCACGTTCTTTACTTATGAAATGGCTATGCATCATGGTCACGCTGTCGCGTGCTGGTATCGCGGGACGTCGCTTGACCTGAGGCATGCCAAGCCAGATCTGGGTGCGGGGGGAAACCATGGATCCGGCTGACCCGGAAGATCCAGGCACGCGCGAGCACGGGTTGCCGCAGGAGAACAAGCGCAGGTTCGGTCGTCTGTTGCCGGGCGGCTGGCGGCCGCCTGGCGGGAAGCGCCCGGGGCCACAGCCACCCGGCGCACACCGGTCCGGCTCACACCCGCCCGGCCAGCACCCGCCCGGCGCAGCGCCGCCCGGCGCGCACCCGCCCGGCGAGGAGCTGACCGCCCGGGCGGCACGAACCGGCACCCTGCTGAGACCAGCACTGACCGGCCGCTTCCCGATCTCCAGCCGCCTCACCGGGCGCCGCAAGGCGCTCGCCTGGACGAGCGGGATCGTGGCGACCATCGCGGTCATCGCGCTGCTCGGCGTCTACCTCGTCTACCAGCACCTGAACGCCAACCTGCACCAGGTCGACATCTCCGGGGTCCTCGGCAGCCAGCCGGTCGATCTCCACCCGCAGGCAGAGAACATTCTCGTCCTCGGCTCGGACACCCGCATCGGCCAGGGCAAGGGCTACGGCAGCAGCGTCGTGATCAACACCGATCACTCCGACACGCTGATGATCGTGCACGTCGCAGCGGACCGGAAGTGGGCCGACATCATGTCGATCCCACGCGACTCCTGGGTGAACATTCCCGCTTGCAAGATGGGCAACGGCCAGCTGTCCTCTCCCAACACCTTCAAGATCAACGAGGCCTTTACCCTCGGAACGCTGTACGGGAACAACACCGACCTCGGCGTCGCCTGCACGGTGAAGACAGTCGAGAAAGACACCGGTATCCGCATCGACCACTTCGTCGCGATCAACTTCCTGGGCTTCCGCGACATGGTGAACGCGGTCGGCGGGGTGCCCGAGTGCAACACCACGCCCATCAACGACCCGAAGTCGGGGCTGCACCTGACCGCGGGTCACCACGTGCTCGACGGCCGGCAGGCGCTGGGCTACGTGCGCGTCCGCTACACGCTGGGCAACGGCAGTGACCTGGAGCGGATCGGCAGGCAGCAGGCGTTCATGTCCTCGCTGGTGGACCGGGTCAAGGGCAAACTGCTCAACCCGGTCGCGATCTATCACTTCCTCGACGCCGCGACCAAGTCGCTCACGATCGACGCCCAGCTGGGCGGCATCACCGGCCTGTACAACCTGGCGGCCAGCGTGAAGAACCTGCCCGCCAGCCAGGTGACCTTCTTCACCCTGCCCACCTACCCGCGGTACTACGTCGATCCGACCGACATCGCCAACGTGATGTGGACCCAGCCCGAGGACAGCCTGATCTTCCAGGCGTTCCGCGACGACGTCCCGGTCAGCAAGGCCCTGCTCAAGCGGCAGCCGCCGCCGCGGATCGCACCCGCTACTGTCTCGCTGTCCGTGCTCAACGGGACCGCGTCCGGCGGGCTCCAGTACAGCGTGGCCTCCACCCTCCAGCAGGAGGGCTTCAAGGTGGTCCGGACCGGCGACGCCGCGTCGCTGACGGTGAACCAGACGCTGATCCGCTACCACTCGGGCCAGGTGCTGCAGGCCAGGCTGCTGGCGGCCAAGGTGCACGGCGCCGCGCTGCAGGAGGTGCCGGGCACCGGCGCCGTCACCCTGGTGCTCGGCAGCAACTACGGCAGTACCGCCCACACCGGGCCCGGCGGCCCGGCCCCGCAGCCGGCCTCCAGCTTCGCGCCGAGGACCGCCAGCCAGAACATCTGCACCTAGCGCGCTGCCCACCAGCAAACCTGGATACAGAACGAACCAGCCCGCGACCCGCCTGCGCACCATCCGGCCCTGGATACCGTTGACGGCGTGCATCCGATCGTGGGCAGGGCGCTGGCCGCCGGTGCCGCCCTCCTGGCCCTGGCCGCGCCCGCAGCAGCCAGGGCAGACACCGCTGCCCAGGCCCGGCCGCTCCCGGCGCCGGCCGCACTCGGCCCGCTAGCCCGGCACGTGATCCTGGCCGGGATCGGCGGCCTGCGCTGGAGCGACATCTCACCGGCCGCCACCCCCGTGCTCTGGCACCTGGCCGGCCAGGGCTCGGCCGGCTCCCTCATCGTGAGCGGCATCCACCAGCGCACCTGCCCAGCAGACGGCTGGCTCACGCTGAACGCAGCAGCCCGCGCTGCCCTCCCGCCCACCACGACGGCCCGCTGCCCGCCACTGCCCACCGTGGCCGCCCTGCCGTCCCATGCCCGTCCCAGCACCCCGGTCCCGGCCCAGGTGCCCGCCATGGCCAGCCTGGAACGCTACAACGCCCGCTTCAGCTACAGCCCGCAATGGGGCCTGCTCGGCACCGCCGCAGGCCCCGGCCGCTGTGCCACTGCGGCCGGCCCGGGCGCCGCCCTCGCCCTGGCCAGCCGGGCCGGCCGTGTCTCCTCCTACCTGCCGTCCCCGTCGGATCTCACTGCGGCGATCCTCGCCCGGTGCCCGCTCACCGTGGCAGACCTCGGCAGCCTGCCGGCCGCACACGGCCCGGCAGGCCGAGCCGCCCGGGCGGCGGCGCTGGCAGCGGCCGACCGGCAGCTGGGCCGGATCGCGGCCGTCATGCCCGCCTGCACCATCCTGGCCGTCGCCGCGCCCGGCGACAGCTCCGGACCGCATCTGCTGGCGGCCCTCGTGCGCGGCCCGGGGTTCGGGGCCGGGCAGCTGACCGCCGCGTCCACCCGCCAGCCGGGATTGGTGCTGCTCACCGACCTGACCCCCACGGTCCTGGACTGGCTCGGCAGACCGGTGCCGTCGGCGCAGGTCGGCTCGCCGCTCCAGTCCGCGCCCAGGTCCGGTCCGCGGTCCGGTCCGCGGTCCGGCCTGCCCGCCGAGGTCGCGGCGCTGGCCGGCCAGGAGAGCGCCGCCCAGGTGTACCAGCGGACCGTGACCCCGTTCTACCAGCTGGTCGGGTTCGGCTACGCGGCGCTGTTCGCCGCGATCGCCGTCATCGGCTGGGGCCAGAAGCCGCAGCGCCGTGCCCGCCGCCGGGCGGTGGCCCGCACGGTGAGCCTGTGGGCGGCCTCGGTCCCGGCCGGGACCTTCCTGGCCAGCCTCGTGCCCTGGTGGACGATGGCCCACCCGGCCCTGGTCCTGTACTCGCTCGCGGTGGCCTGGGCCGCGGTAGTCGCCGCCGTCGCGCTGGCCGGGCCGTGGCGGCGTGATCCGCTCGGGCCGCCGGGTGCGGTCGCGGCGATCACGCTGGGTGTGATCGGTCTTGACCTGATGACGGGGTCGCATCTGGCGCTGGACACCCCGTTCGGTCTCTCCGTTCTGGAGGCTGGGCGGTTTTACGGTCTGGGCAACAACGCCCTGGTGATCTACGCCGCGTCCGGGCTCTTGTGCGCGGCCTGGCTGGGCGGTGCCGCGCTGCGCCAGGGCCGGCGCGGCCGGGCGCTGCTGGCGATGGCCGCGGTGGCCGCCTTCACGGTGCTGATCGCCGGCTGGCCGGGGTTCGGCGCCAAGGTGGGCGGCACGATCGCGATGGTGCCCGGCTTCCTGGTGCTGCTCGCCGCGGCCGCGGGGGTCAGAGTCACTGCCCGGCGGGCGGCGCTCACCGCGGTGAGCGGCGTGGCGCTGGTGACGCTGTTCGCGCTGGTCAACTACTTCGCGCCGGTCACGGGCCATTCTGACATCGGCGGTTTCGTCGGCAAGGCGATCCATGGCGGCGCGGGCGCCATCGTGCACCGGAAGATCAGCTCGAACCTCGGCTCCCTCACCGTGAACCCGTTCATCCCGGTGATCCCGGCCGTGATCGCCGCGCTGGGCGCCATGATCGCCTGGCCGGGCCGGCTGCGGTGCACGCGGCTGGTCCGTGCCTACCGGCAGATCCCGCTGCTGCGGCCCGCCCTGGCGGCGATCTGGCTGGTCGCCGTGCTCGGCTGGTTCGCCGAGGACTCCGGGGTGACCGTCCCCGCCGCCGCCCTGCCGCTGGTCCTGCCGCTGGCAGTCGTGATCCTCTCCTCGCTGCCGCCGGAGGACGCCACCATCACCGGAAGCGGTCGTAAGCATGACGAATCTGAGCCTGCGCCAGTCCGGGCTAGCGGGACGGGCAGGCCGGCCCTCGGGCCCCGGTTATCGTTAGCGTGCGGCTACCGGATCGGCGGGTGGAGGTTCGCGTGAAGTACCAGGTCTCCAGGGTTCTCGCCGGGCCGTTCCTGCACCTGCTGTGGCGCCCGGAGATCATCGGCGGGGAGCACATCCCGCGGACGGGCGGCGCCATCATCGCCTCCAACCACCTGTCCATCGCGGACTCGATCTTCCTGCCGCTCATGCTCGACCGGCCGCTGACCTTCGCCGCCAAGTCCGAATACTTCACCGGCAAGCGGCCGTCCCAGCGCTTCGCCGGCCTCTACCTGCGCGCCACCAAGCAGCTCGCGGTGGACCGGGAGGGGGCGCGGGCGGCCCAGGACATGCTGGACGCGGCGCTGAAACTGGTGACTGCCGGTGAGCTGTTCGGCATCTACCCGGAGGGCACCCGCTCGCCGGACGGCCGCCTGTACCGCGGCCGGACCGGGGTCGGCTGGCTGGCGCTGGCTTCCGGGGTGCCGGTCATCCCGGTCGCCATGGTCGGCACGGACCGGGTGCTGCCGCCCGGCCACACGGTCCCCGGGCTGCACAAGGTCAGTGTCCGGATCGGCGAGCCGCTGACGTTCGACGGCGCGGGCGGCAAGGGCTCGGGGGCGCAGGCCCGGCGCGCGGTCACCGATGAGGTCATGACGGCGATCCAGGCCCTGTCGGGCCAGGAGTACGTGCCGATGTACGCCTCGGTGCGCAAGGCCGAGCTCAACGGCGGAAAGGCCGAGTCGGCAGGCTAGGGCGTGCCCTAGTGCCAGTTGTCCTCATCTGGGGGCGGAACCGGGCCGGTGGGGTCGCCGGGGTCCCAGACATAGATGGGCCGGGAGGCAGAGTCCTCGTCCGCCGTGCCGTTGCCCGGCCCGTGCGCATGGCCCCGGGTGCCGTTGCTGGCCGCGCCGCCGGGCATCGCCGGCGGGTGCGGCCGGTCCGCGGCCGGGCCGCCCGGCCAGGCTTCCTCGGCGACCGCGTCCCAGGGCGAGACCTCTGGCTCCTGGGGCTCAGGCACAGGGAACTGCGGCGGCGGGGCACTCTGGACCGGCTGGCCGGTGGCGAACGGCCGCCCGCCCCCCGGCGGTGGCGGCGCCTGCGCCCAGGGGATCTCGCCGTCTGGCTCGGGAGCTGGCTCCCAGGGCGGGGTGCCGGTGATCTTTGGTGTCCGTGGCACCCCCAGCCGGTGCGACCCGACGAAACGCGCCGCGGCCCCGCCGGCGATCGCCGGGCCGGCTCCGCTCCCGGCGGGACCGCCCACCGCCGGCCCACCCGGGCCGGCCGGACTGCGCGTCCCCGGTGCCCCGCCCAGGCCGTCAAGCCCCGCCCCCGGGGCGCCGTGGTCCGCGGTCCCGGCGAACGGGCTGCCGGCGAAAGCACTCTCCGGGAAGGCACTGTCCGGGAAGGCACTCTCGCTGCCCGCTGCCCGGCGGGCAGCGAGACCGGCTGGCAGCGAGGAGGTCGTGGCGGGGAGCCCGGGGCTCAGCGGCGCCGGGACGTACCCTTCCGGGCTTGCCCCGGTCGTCACCGGGGCCGGCTGCCGGGGCCGACGGCCCGTCACCTGCGCCGCGGCGCGTACCTCGGCGAGCCGGGCGGCCCGCGCCCGCCGCCGCCGCAGGCGGCTGTAGCCGAGGATCGCCAGTACCAGCACCACGAAGACGGCCACGGCGGCGGCGACGTCGATGAGCAGCGTGTGGCGCAGGCTGCCCTTGCTGGCGGTGCCGGCGGCGGGCGGGCTCGGCGGCTGGGGGGCGGGCGTCCCGGCCGGCGCGGCCGACTGGCCGGACGCGGGCACGGCCTCGATCATGCGGGCCGCGGCCGCGAGTGCCCGGGCGGCGTCCACCGTGCCCGCCCCCGAGCCGTTGTTCTGGCCGCCTGACCGCCGGTAGAGGGTGCTCTCGGTCAGGGCCTTGGTCACCTGCGCCGGGCTCAGCGCCGGGAACTGTGCCCGGATCAGCGCGACGATGCCCGCGACCATGGCGCTGGCCGCCGCGGTGCTGCTGAGCTGGGTATAGCCGGCCGGCGAGCTGGCGGCGACGACGCCGTCCCCGGCCGCCGTCAGCGTCACATAGGGCTGCTGGCTGGAGAACGCTGCCTTGGTGAACGTGGAGCCGAACGCGCCGACCGAGATGACGCCCGGGTAGGCGGCCGGGAAGTTCACTGGGTCGGTTCCCGGGGTGGCGTCGTCGCCGGCGGGCGCGACCAGGACCACCTTGTGAGCGAGCGCGTAGGCGACCGCGGACCGCTCTGCGGGGCTGCCGCCTGCGCCGGGTGCGCCTGGCGCCGTGACCGGGTCGAGCGGCAGGTCGATGACGGTCGCGCCGTGCCTGACCGCGTACCTGATGCCGCGGGCGATGGCGGTTGGCAGCCCGGCCGCGATGTTGGCGTCGGCCAGCAGCGGGTCGTTGCTTTCCAGCGTGACCCGGATCGACAAGATGGTGGCCGCCGGCGCGACGCCCATCATGCCGGCGGCCTGGCCGGCCCCGTGCCCGTGGCCGGCGATGAGGCTGGCCATGGCCGTGCCGTGAATGCCCCAGAACGGGCCGCCGTGCACGCGTCCGGAGTCGCTGTAGTCGGGACCGGTGGTCACCGACCCGGTCAGGTCAGGCTGGTTCGGGTCCACGCCGGTGTCGAGCAGGGCGACAGTGACGCCGCCCGCATGGGTGCTCTGCCAGGCCTGCGTCACGTGCAGGGCCTGCAGCCACCACTCCCGGCTGCGGACACCACTCGCGAAGGCGGGCGTGGCGCTCAGCGCCAGGCACGCCACAGCGACACCCGCGGCGACCCCGGCCTGCACACGGCGGGGAAAATCCAGCGGCACCTCCGCCCTCCTCCCAATGGAGCACAGGGCATTCTGCCACGTTCATGGACATTTGGGGGATGCTACGAAAGGTGGATGGCCCGCGGGGAACGCCACACTAGCCATGACGGTCAGCTGCGGTCCGGATACGCGCCTGGCTGGGGTCCGGATACGCGCCTGGCTGGGGTCCGGAATACGCGCCTGGCTGGGGCCCGGAATACGCGCCTGGCTGGGGCCCGGCGGGGCCTGGCGCGGTCAGGCCGGGGGCGTCGCCGAGAGGCGGACGTGCGCGCCGGGCGGCAGCCCGAGCTGCTGGGCGGCGTCACCCGCGTTGACCGCGATCGAGATGAGCCCGGCGCTGTCGGTGAAGGCGACGATGTCCCCCGGCGCGACGGCGGCGAAGGTCTCCAGGTAGGGCACGGTCAGCTGGCGCCGCCCGCAGCGGACCACGAGCGAGGACCCGAATCCGATCCCCAGCCGGTCGGTGTCGGAAGCGGCGATGGACAGCTGCACGTTGCCGAACCTGTCCACCGACATGACCTCGCCCTCCGCCTCGCCGTCGTGCACGCGGCTGGTCGGCGCGGGCAGGGTCACCAGGTCGGCGACGTCGAGTGGTGCCCCCACCGATGCCAGGTCGGCCCCGGCGGCCAGGTGGGCCGCCACCGGGATGAAGATGTCCCGGCCGTGGAAGGTCTGCGACAGCGGGTGCAGCCAGAGCTCGCCGTTGGTGAGCTGGTAGGCGCTGGTCGCCCCGCCCGCCGCGGCCACCGCCCAGGAGAGCAGGCCGTTGTCGGGCCCGACCAGGATGCTCTCGCCCGTCTGCACGGCGATGCCGCGCCGGGTCGTGCCCACCCCCGGGTCGACCACTGCCACGTGCACCCCGCGCGGCATGTAGGGCAGGGTCTGGGCGAGGACAGCGGCGCCGCGGCGCACGTCGCCGGGCGGCACCAGGTGGGTGATGTCAATGATCCGGATACCGGGGGCGATGCGGGCGGCGACGCCGTGGCAGGCCGCCACGAACCCATCGTCCAGCCCGTAGTCGGTCAGGAAGCTCAGGCAGTCGAAGGAGCCCACGAACGGTGAGCGTACGTGCTCACGGCCGACGGCGATAGGGCCCAACGGCCGTCGTGGCACAGTTCTTACCCGCCGCCCGCCAGCGGGCTCCAAGCGGCTCCGGGCAGCCGCGGGAACGCGTCATACCATGGGGTGCGGCAGCCAGCCGGCGGGAACCGGAAGGCGGGAGGCAGATGGCGGCGTTGTCCGAGCGCGACATGCGGCTCCTGGCCTTCGAGCGGAGCTGGTGGCGGCAGCCGGGTGCGAAGGAGCAGGCGATCTCCGACCTGCTCGGGCTCACCGCCACCCGCTACTACCAGCTCCTGAACCAGCTCATCGACCGGCCCGAAGCGTTCGGGTTCGACCCCGTACTGGTCAAGCGGCTGCGCCGGCAGCGTGCCCGCCGCCAGCGGATGCGGACGGCCCCCCCGGGGCACGGGGTCGGCGCCTGAGGTGAGCGGGCTGCCGGTGCCCCGCACCCCGCAGGGCAGAGCGGGCCTGGCGGCGATCAGCCGCGACCCGGCCCGGGCGCTGATCGCGCTGGACTACGACGGCACGCTCGCCCCGATCGTGGCCGACCCCCGGGCTGCCCGCGCCCACCCGGCCGCGGCACCGGCTCTGACCGAGCTGTCCGGTCTGGTCGGCACCGTGGCGGTGATCACCGGCCGCCCCGCGCAGCTCGCGGTGGAGCTGGGTGGTCTCGCCGGGGTCCCCGGCCTGATCGTGCTCGGCCACTACGGCTGGGAGCAGTGGCAGGACGGCGTGCTGACCTCGCGCCCGTCGCCGCCGGGGGTGGCGGCTGTGCGGGCCAGGCTGCCGGACGTGCTCGCCCGGGCGGGCGCCCCGGACGGCACCTGGACCGAGGACAAGGGCCATGCCCTGGCCGTCCACACCCGCCGCACCGCCGACCCGGACGCCGCGCTGGCGCTGCTGGCGGGCCCGCTGGCCGAGCTGGCGGCGGCCACGGGCCTGGCCGTCGAGCCGGGACGGCTGGTCATCGAGCTGCGCCCCCGTGGAACGGACAAGGGATCCGCCATCACCGCCCTCGTCGCCGAACGCGGATCGGGGCCGATCATGTTCGCCGGTGACGACCTCGGCGATGTGGCGGCGTTCGCCGCGGTGCGGGCCCTGCGCGCCGCGGGGCATCCGGGCCTGACGGTGTGCAGCGCGTCTGGCGAGGTCACCGAACTGGCCGAGCAGGCCGACCTGGTGGTGGACGGGCCGGATCAGGTCATCGCACTGCTGGCCGGGCTGGCCCGCCTGCTGGCCGGGTCGCCGCGTCCAGCGCGCTGACCTGGTCGGCGAACCACTCCTGGGGCGGCGCCGACGAGCCGGCGGTGGCCAGCATGGCGCATCGGCGCTGCCGTTCGGCAGCTGGCATGCTCAGCGCCTCGTGCAGCGCCCGTGCGGTCCCGGTCACGTCGAACGGGTTGACCATCAGCGCTGCCTCGCCGAGTTCGGCGGCGGCGCCGGCCTCGCGGGACAGGACCAGCGCGCAGCTGTGTTCTGACAGCAGCGGGCCTTCCTTGGCGACCAGGTTCATGCCGTCCCTGATCGGGTTGACCAGCAGGACGTCAGCCAGCCGGTAGGCTGCCAGTGAGCGTGGGTAGTCGTCGTTGACCTGCAGGATGAGCGGATTCCAGCGTTCGGTGCCGAAGTCGTCGGTGATCTGCCGGGCGAGCCGCTGCACGCTGGCGGTGTACTCGCGGTACTCGGGCAGGTCGTGCCGGGAGGGGTAGGCGAACGCGAGGTGGGTCACCTTGCCCCGCCACTGCGGGTACGTGACCAGCAGCTCCCGGTAGGCGGCCAGGCCGCGGACGATGTTCTTGGACAGCTCGGTGCGGTCGATCCGCACGATCAGCTTGCGGCCCTCGGCCACCGCGGTCAGCGCCTCCACGTGTGCCTGCACATCGGCGGCCGCTGCCCGCTTGCGGAGCTCGGGTGCGTCCACGCCCAGCGGGTGCACGCCCACGGTGGTGGTGTGGCCGCGGTGGCGCACACTCCCCGCGGCCCTGTCCACCTGCGCGCCCAGCACGGCCTCGCAGCAGTCGAGGAACGCGTCCGCCCAGCGCTGGGCGTGGAACCCGGCGTGGTCGGCGCCGAGGATGCCGTCGAGCACCTGCGCGCCGACGTCGTCGGGCAGGATCGCGAAGTAGTCGGGCGGCGCCCACGGGGTGTGGCAGAAGTAGCCGATCGCCACGTCCGGGCGCCGGTCGGCGAGCATCCGGGGGACCAGCGTCAGGTGATAGTCCTGGACCATCGCGCGCACACGGCCCGGCCCGGCCGGTCCCGCCCCCTCCGCGAGTGCGGCGGCGAACGCCTCGTTGTAGGTGCGGAACGAGTCCCACTCGCGCCGGAACGCCATCCCGAAGTGCGGCCGGTTCGGCGTGTCGTAGAGCAGGTGGTGGATGAACCAGAGGGTGGAGTTGGCCACCCCGTTGTAGGCCCGGTCGAACGTGCCGACGCCGATGTCGAGCATGCGCACCGCCGACCCGGCGCCGCCGGGGCCGTCCTCCCCGGTGCTGACGTAACCGCCCGGGGCCGCGCGGGCCGCCGCCCGGTCGTCGTCGCTCAGCGCCGCGCACACCCAGAGCACCTCGGCCTGGCCGGCCACCGACGAGAGCCCGGACACCATCCCGCCGCCGCCGCGGCGGCCGGTGAGCCGGCCGTCGCCGCCCCGGGTGAACGAGACCGGCCCCCGGTTGGAGGCGACGAGTACCCGGCCCAGTGGTTCGGCGTCCATGACCGGAGATTAACCCGCTCTGGCCTGGGGGTCGCAGAGGGGGATCGGTTAGAGTGCAGGGAACAACTTAATAACGCTCATCCAGAGGGGTGGAGGGAACGGCCCTGCGAAGCCCCGGCAACCACCATGCTTGCTGGCCGCCCGTGGCGGGGAAGGGTGCTCGCCGCGACGCGGCCGCATCTGAGCCCGCAGTGCTGGTCCGGGGGGCCGACCCCCCGGACCCCCCGTTAGGCGGGGCGATGCGAGGCCGAGCTGCATGGCAGGTGCCAACTCCGGCCCGCGGCTGCGTTGGCCGCCGGGACAGATGAGGGAGAAAGGCCCCGCCACCGTGAGCATCACCACGACGAAGAAACCATCCAGGTTCGGATTCGCCAGTCATCTGGCCTGCCGTGAATGCGGCGCGACCGGTGAACTGGGCGCCGGTCACGTCTGCCCGGAGTGTTTTGGCCCGCTGGAGGTCAGCTATGACCTGCCGGGCCTGACCAGGTCCGATATCGAAGCCGGGCCGCCGAACATCTGGCGTTACGCCAGCTTGCTGCCTGTGCCGCCGGATGTGGCCAGCTCACCCAACACCGAGCCGGGCTGCACCTGGCTGGCCCGGGCCGGGCGGCTGGCCGCCGAGCTCGGCATGAGCACGCTGTGGGTGAAAGACGAGCGCGGCAACCCGACCCACTCGTTCAAGGACCGCGTGGTCGCGGTCGCCCTGGCCGCCGGGATGGAGCTGGGGTACCAGGTGCTCGCCTGCCCGTCCACCGGCAACCTGGCCAATGCGGTGGCCGCCGCGGCGGCCCGGGCCGGCATCCGCTCGGTGGTGCTGATCCCGGCCAACCTGGAGCGGGAGAAGGTCGCCGCGACCGCCATCTACGGCGGGACGCTGGTTGCCGTGGACGGCACCTACGACGACGTGAACCGGCTCGCGT
Source organism: Streptosporangiaceae bacterium (assembly GCA_035532275.1). Classification (GTDB taxonomy): domain Bacteria; phylum Actinomycetota; class Actinomycetes; order Streptosporangiales; family Streptosporangiaceae; genus UBA9676. The sequence goes on from DATKRG010000258.1 coordinate 13,007, forward strand.
CCGAGCTGGCCGACGAGCGCGAGGACTGGGCGTTCGTCAACGTGAACGTGCGCCCCTACTACGCCGAGGGGTCCAAGACCATCGGTTACGAGATCGCCGAGCAGCTCGGCTGGCGCCTGCCCGCCCAGATCGTGGTCCCAGTAGCCTCCGGCGCGCAGCTGGTCAAGATCGACAAGGCCTTCCGTGAGCTGATCGCGCTCGGCCTGGTGGAGGACACCCCATACCGGGTGTTCGGGGCGCAGGCGAGCGGGTGCGCGCCGGTGGCGGCGGCGTTCCGGGCCGGCCATGACGTGGTGCAGCCGGTGCGGCCCACCACGATCGCCAAGTCGCTGGCGATCGGGAACCCCGCCGACGGCCCGTACGTGCTGGACGTGGTGCGCCGGACCGGCGGGACGGTCGCCGACGTGAGTGACCCCGAGCTGGTCAGCGCGATCCGGCTGCTGGCCGCCACCGAGGGCATCTTCGGGGAGACCGCGGCCGGGGTCACGCTCGGCGTGCTGCGCCGGCTGCTCGCCGAGGGCCTGCTCGACCCCGGCGCCGAGACCGTCATCATCAACTCCGGAGACGGGCTGAAGACGCTCGACGCGGTGGCGGAGGTGGCTGCGACGCCCGACCCGATCCGCCCGACCCTGGCGGCGTTCGAGGCGTTCGAGGAGTCGCTGGTGGCCCGGAATCCCGCTCCCGCGGCCTGACCAGGCCTCGGCGTGCCTCCGGGTAAACCCATGATCACGAGAATCCGCGTGCCGGCGAACCTGGCCCGACCCCCGGAAAGGCAGTAGTTAATGAGCGTTTCTGTCCGTATTCCGACCATTCTGCGTACCTACACCGGCGGGTCCGCGGAAGTGACAGCCGAGCCGGGAACCCTGCGCGAGGTGCTCGCCGGTCTTGACGCGGCCTATCCGGGCCTGGCGGGGCGGATTGTGGATGACACGGGCAATCTGCGCAGGTTCGTGAACGTGTACGTGGGCGAGGAGGATGTCCGGTTCGCCCAGGGCCTGGAAACCCCCGTCCCGTCGGGTGCCCACGTGTCGGTCATCCCGGCGGTGGCAGGCGGCTGATCGCAGGCGTAGCACCGGCAGCCGGGTTTCGCCCAGGGTGAACCAGAGTGTCCCTGTGCAAACGGTACTTCGGCCGGCTCGCTTGACTGCATTAGGCGAGTAAGTGGCCACGGGAGAGCGTGGCAGGGGGTATGGTCGTGTCCGGTCGCTGTCGGTCGGCGAGAACGTCGGCAAGCCGCTGCTTGCCAGCACGCCTACGCTTCGCGATCGACGGGTTCCGCGCAAAGCAAGGGTGGGACCCGAAAGCCCGAGCGTAGTTAGGGAGTTGTTGGGTAATGGCTCAGGGCACCGTCAAGTGGTTCAACGCGGACAAGGGCTACGGCTTCATCGCGGTCGACGGTGGTAGGGATGTGTTCGTGCACTTCTCCGCCATCCAGATGGATGGCTACCGCAGCCTCGAAGAGGGGCAGCGAGTCGAATTCGACATCGAGCAGAGCGACCGCGGGCCGCAGGCCTCCGCGGTCCGGGCTGTCTGAAGCGTCTGCTGCCAAGCCGACATCGACCCGGCACCCAGTGACTGGGTGCCGGGTCGTCTGGTCTCGCGTCGCAGGACCCGCTGTGGCCCGTGGTTCCGGTGGTTCAGGGCAGCGGTTCGATCTCCACTTCCGGGTGCATGGCCCGGATCGGCCCTGGGCGCGCGCTGA
>DATKRG010000259.1:0-3474 GCA_035532275.1 Streptosporangiaceae bacterium
GCCGCCTTATGAACAGCGCTGGGTTATGCGTAGCGCCGGGCTGTTGCCGCTGGTGAGGGCGGTGGTGGCGACCGGACGCTGCGCATAACCCAGGCGGATTCTGATCACGCGGCTCGGCATGGTGCCGGGCCTTCGTGATTGGAGGTCAACCGTCATGGTGGCTGTTTCCGAACTCGTGTCCGGGTTGGATACCGAGCTGCTGCGTCTGGGCTACAAGGCCTCGACGATGGTCTGGTATCGAGGTTGCTGGCGTCGCCTGGAGAGGTTCTTCGCGTCCCTTGGGGTGCAGGAGTTTTCGCTGGATCTGGCGATGAGCTGGGTCGACCAGGCCTGCGGCGGCTTCTTCGACAAGGAGCAGGCAGGCACGCTCAAGCCGACCGATGTGTACTTGTTCCGCGTCGCGCAGATGCTCGACGACTTCGCGGTCCACGGTGCGGTGCTGCGCCGCTATTCCCGCACCGTGAGCAAGCTGACCGTAGGCGAGACTGACGTTCTGGCCCGGTTCCGGGCGTGGCTGCAGGCCAGTGACTGTGCCGCGTCGACGGTGCGGGCCTACGGCACGGTGGCTGGGGAGTTCTACGCGTTCACCGGCAGGCGTGGCGGGCTGGCCGGGCTGGATGCCGGGGTCATCGGCGGGTTCGTGGCCACCCTGGCCGGCTACCAGGCCAAGACGGTGGAGCACAAACTGTGCGCCCTACGGTCGTTCCTGCGGTTCGCCGGCAGTGACGGGCTGGTCGAGGCCACAGTGCTGGCGGCGGTCCCGGCCGCGAAGTCGACCAGGCAGGCCAGGATCCCCTCGGTCTGGGACCCGGCCGACGTCGCCAAGATCCTTCAGGCGGTCGACCGGGGCAACCCGTGCGGCAAACGGGACTACGCGATCATCTTGCTGATCACCAGGCTCGGGCTGCGCGGCATCGATGTCAGACGGCTGCGGTTCGCTGATCTCGACTGGCCCGGCAACCGGCTGTCGGTGGTGCAAGCCAAGACCGGCCGTCGGGTGCAGCTGCCGCTGCTCAAGGACGTCGGCTGGGCGGTCATCGACTACATCCAGCACGGCCGGCCACAAAGCGACTGCCCGCAGGTGCTCCTCCGGCACACCGCCCCGATAGGCCCGTTCTCCGACCAGGATCACCTGCACCAGATCCTGGCCAAGCACGCCCGGGTGGCGCATGTTCGACTGGGTGAGGAACGCCGCCACGGCATGCACTCGCTGCGGCACACGCTGGCGACCCGGCTGATGGAAGACGGCACACCGGTCGAGCTGATCGCCGACATCCTCGGCCACCAGTCGGTCACGGCCACAGGCGTGTACCTGAAATCGTCGCTGGGTCTGTTGACCCAGTGCGCCCTGGACCCGGATGCGTCGCCGTCGGGGATGACGCTGTCGGGGGTGACACGGTGAGCGCCGGCATCACGCTGTCCGAGGCGATCACGACCCTGGTGGCCGAGAAGCGCGCGGTCGGCTACAAATACCACGCCGAGCAGCGGGTGTTGACCCGGTTCGAGGTGTTCAACCGCAGCCAGTTCCCCGCTCCGGATACGCTCACCGAGGCGTCAGTGCAGGCGTGGATCGTCGCGGCGCGGCGGCGAGGAGTCACCCCCGCGACCCTGCAGGGCCTAGTCGCGCCGGTGCGGGAGCTGGCCCGCTGGCTGGGTCGACGAGGCGTGGCGGCCTACCTGCTGCCCAGGTCCGCGCTGCCCAGGCCCGCCCGGTACGTCCCGCACATCTACACCGACCGGGAGCTGGCGGCGCTGTTCACCCAGACCGACCGCTGCCACTACTGCTCCGAGGTTCCGGCACGCCACCTGGTCATGCCGGTGCTGTTCCGCACAATCTACGCCTGCGGCCTGCGCTGCTCGGAGGCCCGCCTGCTCCGTGTTGGTGACGTCGACGTCGACACCGGCGTGTTGCAGATCCGGGACGCGAAGGGCGGCAAGGACCGGCAGCTGCCGGTCTCCGACGCGCTACGCGAAAGGCTCGCCCACTACCACACCAAGGTGGCCGTGCAGCCGGGCAGGCGGGAGTGGTTCTTCCCCGGCAGCACGCCCGGCCAGCCGCTCACACTCGGCAACGTCTACCACAACTTCCGTCGGTTTCTATGGCAGGCGGGCATCTCCCATGGAGGACCCGGGCACGGCCCGAGGGTGCACGATCTGCGCCACACGATGGCGGTCAACAACCTGCGGCGGTGGTTCGCCCAGGGGCAAGAAGTCGGCGCGCTGCTGCCGGTGCTGCAGACCTACCTGGGCCATTCATCCATCGCCGACACCGCCTACTACCTGCACCTGACCGCCGAGTCCTACCCGGACATCACCACCCGGGTGCAGCAGATGATCGGCGACGTCGTCCCACCCGTCACGGCAGGACCGTGTCATGGCCACTGACTTCGCGGTCCTGCTGCGCCGGTTCCTGACCAGCCACCTGGCCGGGCTGCGCGGCTACTCAACGAACACGATCGTCTCCTACCGCGACGCGTTCAAACTGTTGATCTGCTACTTCCGCGACGAGCGGTCCATCCCGCCGGACAAGCTCACCCTCGACCTGATCGACGCGGCCGCCATCACCGGGTTCCTCGACTGGCTACGCAGCAACCGGCACAACAGTCCGTCGACCTGCAACCAGCGTCTGGCCGCGATCGACTCGTTCTTCACCTGGATGCAAACCCAGGACCCGGCCCGCATGGCGTGCTGCCAAGACATCCTGGCGATTCCCGCCAGCAAGCAGGACCGCCCGGCCGTGGCCCACCTCAGCGTCGCCCAGACCCGCGAGCTGCTCGCCCTACCCGGCCGGTCCACCCGCAACGGCAGACGAGACGCGACCCTGCTGGCCACTCTGTACGCCACCGCGGCCAGGGTCCAAGAACTCGCCGATCTGACCGTCCGTGACATCCGTCTGGACGCCCCCGCCATGACTGCCCTGACCGGCAAGGGCCGCAAGACCCGTCACGTCCCGCTGGACCGCAACACGACGGCGCTGCTGGCCGCCTACCTGACCGAGTGGCACCCGGACAGCCCCGGTCATGGTGACCATCCGGTGTTCTTCAACCAGCACCGCGGCAAACTCAGCCGCGGCGGGATCGCCTGGATCCTTCGCAAATACCAAGCGCAGGCAGCCGATCCGGCGCTCGCCAACGCTCACCTGAGTCCACACATCCTGAGGCACAGTCGGGCTATGCACCTCTACGACGCTGGCGTTCCGCTGCCCTACATCCGTGACATTCTCGGCCACGTCGACCTGTCCACCACCGAGATCTACGCACGGGCCTCCACCGAGGCCAAACGCAAGGCGCTCGAAGCCGTTTACGACGACGTCGTCACCGCCGACCTAGCCGAATGGAACCAAGACCCCGAGCTGCTCAGCTGGCTCGCCAACCTCTGACCGCGCCTGGGTTATGCGCAGCGTCCGGTCGCCACCACCGCCCTCACCAGCGGCAACAGCCCGGCGCTACGCATAACCCAGCGCTGTTCATAGGG
>DATKRG010000260.1:0-5802 GCA_035532275.1 Streptosporangiaceae bacterium
CCGGGCGCCGGGACCTCCAGCCCGGGGAAGGCCAGAGTCTGGCCGCGCCACCAGGCCGCCCGCAGCGCGGCCGTCTGCATCCCGCGCGCCCCGAACAGGCGCAGCTTGGTGTCGGTGAGCGCCACCAGGGTGAGGTAGGCGGCGGTCACCCGGTCCTCCAGGAACGCCGCCAGCGCGATGGCGGACTGCTCGCCGTGCACCGCGAACGGGAGGCGGTAGCCGGTGGACGCGGCCACCGGGGTGGCCCCCCGGCTCACCACCATGGCGGCCAGGGTGTCGCGGGCGGCCTGGCCGGCCGCCCAGTACCGGATCGCCGCCGCCTGCCGGGTCCCCGCCAGATGCGCCCCAGCCACTCCATAGCCGTAAACAGCCGCGTGCTCGGCAGCCAGCGCCGCCTGCAGCGCGCCGATGGCGGCCGCACGCGCCCGCCGGCCGGCCGGCTGTGTCCCCGGGCCGGCCGTGGTGCCGCTGGTCCCGGCCGTGGTGCCGCTGGTCCCGGCCGCGCCCGCCGACGGCGAGGCGTTCACCCGGTCCTCCGGTGCGGGCCGAGCAGCAGCGCGTGGGTGGCCTCCGAGGCTGCGATGCTGGCGAGCAGCTGGGCGAGCGAGGGGGAGGCGGCCGTGAGCCTGCCCATCAGCGCCTGCGCTGCGGCCTGCTCGGCGCCGCGCAGGTAGGCGCGGGCGGCGGCCGGGGTGCCGGGCACCTGCGGGTGGGGCCGGGACAGCGGCGGCTCGCTGCCCGCGCGCGGGTCGACCAGCCGTGCTTTCAGCCGGGCCAGGTGCGCCTGGTGCTGGCCGAGCAGCGGCCGCAGCGAGCCGGCCAGGGCCGGTGCCGCCGCCAGCACGGCGGTGTACCGGGCGATCATGAGGGTCTCGTCGGTGATGGCCTCGCGCACCACGGCGACGTCGGGCAGCGGCCGTGGCGGGGTGCCGAGCGCGCCGATCCCCTTGCAGCCGCCGGCCGCCAGGGGCAGCGCCAGTGCCGCGGCAAGTACGCCGCGCCGCGTCACCTCCCGTGCCACCTGGCCTCCAGCCTGTCCTCATCTCGTGATCCGCCCGGCACGCGCCGTGGCCCGTCCGGCACGCGCCGTGGTCAGGCCGTCACCGGCCGCGATCCGCCTGGCGCCCGCGTGGGCGGGCCGCGCTGTGCGGCATCCCAGCATGCCATGGCGGCCGGCCACGGCCCGCCATGCCGGGCAATACCCGGCTGCCGCACCTCCTGGCAACCGGGCAGTCACGGCGCGTTGCCCCCCCGGCGCGGCTGTGGGCAATGCGGCCACGTGGTCCGGCTACCCTAGAACGAAGCACACAACAGCACAGGTCGCGGACGAGGAGGTCGTGATGCGCGGTGACTCCCGTCACGGATCGTCACGTCCTGATCGCGCTCGCGGTCGGGCCGGGGCGCCGGCCGCTGCGCCACGGGAAAGCCGTCCCGACGTGACACCGGCGGATCTGGTGGCCGTGCTCGAACCTGTCGCCGCCGCCGCGGGCATGGACCTGGAGTCGCTCAAGATCGGCGCCGCCGGGCGGCGGCGGCTGCTGCGCGTGGTGGTGGACGCCGACGGCGGCGTGGGGCTTGACGAGATGGCGGACATCAGCCGGGACCTTTCGGCCCGGCTGGACGCCACCGGGGCGATGGGGGAGGCGCCCTACACGCTGGAGGTGTCCTCACCGGGGGTGGACCGTCCGCTGACCCTGCCCCGGCACTGGCGCCGGGCCGTCGGCCGGCTGGTCAGGGTCCCGCTGAGCGGACCGGAGCAGCCCGGTCCCGGCGCCGGGCAGGCTGGCCGCGCCGGGCAGGCCGCCGCCGTCGAGGGACGGGTGATCGCGGCCGGCCCGGACGGGGTGACCCTGGAGGTCGGCGGCCAGCACCGCGAGCTCGGCTATGCCGACCTCGGCCCGGGGCGGGTGCAGGTGGAGTTCGGCAGGCCGGAGCCCGGGCCTGGGATCCAGGACGCCGCGCCGGCGGCTGTGGCCGCTGGCGCACGGACAAGGGGGAGGTCCGATGGACATTGACCTGAGCGTCCTGCGCAGCCTGGAAAGCGAGAAGGACATCTCGATGGACCTCGCTGTCAAGGCCATCGAGGACGCGCTGCTGGTCGCCTACCACCGGTCCGGCGGGGCAGCCCCGACCGCGCGGGTGGAGGTCGACCGCACCACCGGGCATGTGACGGTGTGGGCGGCGGAGACCGCCGAGACCGGCGAGGTGCTGCGCGAGTACGACGACACCCCGGACGGGTTCGGCCGGATCGCGGCGACCACGGCCCGCCAGGTGATCCTGCAGCGCCTGCGGGACGCCGAGGACGAGCTCACCTTCGGTGAGTATGCCGGGCGGGAGGGCGACATCGTCGCCGGCGTCATCCAGCAGGGCAAGGACCCCCGGGCGGTGCTGGTGGATCTTGGCAAGATCGAGGCCATCCTGCCCCCGACCGAGCAGGTGCCCGGTGAGCGCTACGTCCACGGCGAACGGCTGCGCTGCTACGTGCTGCACGTCCGCAAGGGGTACCGAGGGCCATCGGTCACCCTCTCCCGCACCCACCCCAACCTGGTGAAGAAACTCTTCTCGCTGGAAGTGCCGGAGATCGCCTCCGGTGCCGTGGACATCGTGGCCATCGCCCGGGAGGCCGGCCATCGCACCAAGATCGCGGTGATCTCGCACCAGGCCGGCGTGAGTGCCAAGGGTGCCTGCATCGGGCCGATGGGCAGCCGGGTCAGGAACGTGATGACCGAACTGCACGGCGAGAAGATCGACATTGTGGACTATTCGGACGAATCGGCAGAGTTCGTAGCCAACGCCCTGTCACCGGCCCGGGTCTCGCGGGTGGACATCATCGACGCCCAGGCGCGGGTGGCGCAGGTGATCGTGCCGGACTACCAGCTGTCGCTGGCGATCGGGAAGGAAGGGCAGAACGCCCGGCTTGCCCACCGCCTGACCGGCTGGAAGATCGATATCCGTCCCGATACCGAGGCCTCCGGTGGGGAGCCGCCGGCCCGCAACCGCGGCCCGGGCGGGAACACCGGAGCGCAGCGGCATGTTTCACGTACCAGCAGCGGCGTCACGGATGCCCCGGCGCGGTAAGCTAACGTCCGGAATGGTCAAACGGTCCCTGCGGCCGACGCGGCCCGCACCTGCGGTTCGGACGTGCGTCGGGTGCAGGGCCTGTGCGGCCAAGTCTGACCTGCTGCGTGTGGTGGGCCGGGGCGGCGAGATCGTCCCCGATCCCCGTGCGCGGCTGCCTGGCCGGGGCGCTTACCTGCACCTCAGCCAGAAATGCTTCGAGCAGGCGGTGCGCCGCCGGGCGTTCGCCCGGGCGCTGCGCCTGCCGGGACCGTTGGCCACCGGCGCGCTCGGGGAGTATCTGGCGCAGCGGAGCGGCGAGTCCCGGACAGGGCCGCCTGGGGACAGCCCAGGCGGCGACGAGAGCGGCAGCGATGAGAAAGCAGGATCCGATCGTGATGAGCGCCTGATGAGAACGCGGCGATGAACACCAGAGTCTGACGCCGGCCGGAGCACGCGCCCCGGACCGGCCACGAGGGTCCGGGATGATCCGGACCGAGTAGAGGGAGCGTAGTGGCGAAGGTCCGGGTTTACGAGCTCGCGAAGGAGTTCGGCGTAGAGAGCAAGGCCGTGATGGCCAAGCTCCAGGAAATGGGCGAGTTCGTGCGGTCGGCGTCCTCCACAATCGAGGCACCGGTCGTCCGCAGGCTCAAGGAAGCATTCTCGGCGCAGGCGCCGAAACAAGGCCAGGCCAAGAAGGCCACCGCCCGCCCGCAGGCGGGGGCACCGGCGGCGGCGGACGGGCAGAACGGCAGCCGCAGAGGCACCGTGCCCGGCCCAGCCCAGCAGACCGCGGCTCCGGCCGCGGCAGATGCGGCCCCCGCCCCACCGGCGCAGCCGGCGGCACCGGCCGGGCCCGCCGCGGGTGAGCCGGCTGCCCCGCAGCCGTCCCCGGCCGGCGCCACACCGCCTGCGGTGCCGGTGTCGTTCTCCGATGCACCCGCCGTCCGTCCAGCGCCGCCCGCCCAGCGCGGGCCGGCCGGCCCGGCGGCGCCCCGCCCCGGCCCCCGGCCGGGCCCGGCCGCGCCCGGTGGCCCGGGTGGTGCGGCGCCGGGTGCGCCCCGGCCGGGTGCCCCCCGGCCTGGTGGCCGGCCCGCTTCCCGCAGTGGGCCGCGGCCCGGCAACAACCCCTACAGCCCGACCGCGACCGGCATGGGGCTGGCCCCGCGCGGCGCCCCGGCCCGGCCCGGGCAGCCAGGACCGGCTGGTCCCGGCGCCAGTGGCCCGGGCTCCGGCCGGCCCGGTGGCCCCCGGCCCGCTGGCGCGGCTCCCGGCCGCCCCAGCCCGGCTGACATGCAGCGGCCCGGTGGGCCGCGGCCTGGTGGGCCACGGCCGAGCCCGAACAGCATGCCGCCGCGCCCGGCGCCCGGCCGTGGCGGCCCCGGTGGCGGCCCCGGTGGCGGGCCTGGCCGCGGTGGTCCCGGCGGTGTCGGGGCCGGCCCACGTCCCGGCGGCGGTGGCGGCCGTGGCGGTCCCGGTGCTGGCGCCGGCCCGCGTGGCGGCCCCGGCGGTGGCGGCCCGCGGCCCGGTGCGGGCGGCGGAGGTGGCCGTCCCGGCGGCGCCGGCGGGCGTGGCCGCAGCGGCACCGCGGGTGCGTTCGGCCGTCCCGGCGGCCGTCCCTCGCGCGGCCGCAAGTCGCGTAAGCAGCGGCGCCAGGAGTTCGACAACATGCAGGCGCCGTCGATCGGCGGCGTGCAGATCCCGCGCGGGACCGGGCAGGTCATCCGGCTCTCGCGGGGCGCGTCGCTGAGCGACTTCGCCGACAAGATCGGCGTGAACCCTGCCTCCCTGGTCCAGGTGCTCTTCCACCTCGGCGAGATGGTCACCGCCACCCAGTCGGTGAACGACGAGACCCTGCAGCTGCTCGGGGCCGAGCTCAACTACAACGTCCAGGTCGTCTCCCCCGAGGAGGAGGACCGCGAGCTGCTGGAGTCGTTCCACATCGAGTTCGGTGAGGACGAGGGCGAGGACGCCGACCTGCATGCGCGGCCGCCGGTGGTGACGGTCATGGGCCATGTGGACCACGGCAAGACCAAGCTGCTCGACGCCATCCGGCACACCAACATGGTGGCCCGGGAGGCGGGTGGCATCACCCAGCACATCGGCGCCTACCAGGTGATCACCGATGTGGACGGCCACGAGCGGAAGATCACCTTCATCGACACCCCGGGCCACGAGGCGTTCACCGCCATGCGGGCGAGGGGCGCGCAGGCGACGGATGTCGCGGTGCTCGTCGTCGCGGCGGACGACGGCGTCATGCCGCAGACCGTCGAGGCAATCGACCACATCAAGGCCGCCGAGGTGCCGATGGTGATCGCGATCAACAAGATCGATCTGGCGAGTGCCAACGTCGACAAGGTGAAGGCCGACCTTACGCAGCACAACGTCGTAATCGAGGAGTATGGCGGCGAAACGATCGCCGTCCCCGTCTCGGCGCGCACGAAGGAGGGACTCCAGAACCTGCTGCAGAGCATCCTCGTGCAGTCGGAGGTGCTTGATCTCAAGGCCAACCCCGACCGCACCGCCGTCGGCGTCGTCGTTGAGGCGGAGATGGACCAGATGCGCGGCCCCGTTGCGACGCTGCTGGTGCAGACCGGCACGTTGCAACTTGGCGACTCGATCGTCGTCGGGCACACCTGGGCCAAGATCAAAGCGATGTTCGATGACCACGGCCGCAGACTCAAGTCTGCGGGACCGAGCATGCCGGTCAAGATCCTCGGCCTCGGCGCCATTCCCGCGGCCGGC
>DATKRG010000261.1:0-12109 GCA_035532275.1 Streptosporangiaceae bacterium
CCGGGAGATCCTGGCCCGCATCAACGCGGACGAGCCGCTGACTCACGGCCAGCTCGACGACCTCCGCGTCTACTACGTGCGCTGGCTGAAGGTGACCGGGTGCGACGAGCCCTACGCCGACCCCATCGCAGCCGCCCTCTACGCGGCGTTCCGGGGCCGCTAGCCCGACAGGCAGCCAGCCGGGTTCGAGGCCCCGCCGGGCACGAGGAGCGGACAGCCCGCTCCCAGCAAGAAGGAGGCACGCCGATGGCTACCAGCCCGACTCTCGGCCCCGTGACCGACATCGACGGCATCGACGTCGCACCGGCCACCCTGTCCCGACGGCCAGCCAGCCGTCGCCATCTGGACGTCCGGCGAGGACCCCGTGCTGATCCCGGTCGACCGCGCCCTGGCGCTCATCGCGGCCGTCGCCACAGCAGCCGACCAGGCCCGGGAGCTGACCGGCTGAGCGGGCCGGGTGCCCGCCGGTCCCCAGCACCCGGCGAGCGCCCCGCCCGCTCAGCCTGAGCAGGGCGGCCCGGCCGCGTGTAGCGAGCACGACGACCGGGCCTAGGTACCGACCCCGTGGAGGTCAGCTCCATGTCCGACATCATCGCACCCGCCCCGGCCGGGAACGGCCCATGGCGGCTACTCGTGCTCGATCGCGACCCAGACGATCCACGATGGATCATCGCGACCGTCGCCTTGCCCGAAGACGTCCGGCCCGCCGTGCTCGATGTCGGCGGCAGTTCCGGCTGGGAAGGGGCCGGCCGGTGGCCCGCGGAACGGGTCGGCAGGTCCGTCGGCCTGGCGGGGTTGCACGATCCACTCGCGTGGACCATCCGTGAAGGCCGGACGCCGTGACCGAGGCATTCCGCCTGCACGAGCTGGCCGCCGCCAAGCCAGGCCGCAGACGTCGCCGCAAGCCCCAGCCGGTGACCATCATCACGGTCGACAGCCGGGTCTGGGCCGAGGTCCAGCGCATCAGTGGAGGCGACCCGACCCGCATCGAGATCGTGTCGCGGGTGACGGTGATCGTCCGTGATCGCTGACGGGAGCAAGGGGCCGGGTTATAGAGGCACCGGCCACTCCGGCAGCGAGAGGATGTCTCAATGCCAATCTTCTACACTCGGTATGACGAACCATGAGCGGACGGGAGCGCCTGCCGCGGGTGCTCAGCCAGCAGAAGGCGAAGCGGCTGCGGAGCGGAACGGCTGGACGGAGGAGCAGGGCGGCAAGCACAGCGTGAAGATGGTCAAGCCAGGCCACCGGCCGGTCACCCTGCCCATGCATGGCGGGGGCGACTACTCGCGGGACCTGACCGACCAGATACTGCGGGAGGCCGGGCTGAAAGGCGGGAAGAAGTGAGCGAGGAGCACTACACGGTCCGCATCCACGACGAGGGCGGCGACGGCTACCACCTGTGGGCCGAGGTGGAGGAGCTGCCCGGTTGCTTCGCATCCGGCCGCGACCACGACGAGCTATTCGAGGCGCTGGCCGAGGCTATCGGCCTCTGCCTGTCGGAGCCCGGCCGCGAGGTGCGCGTCGAGCTGCAAGCCGAGCCGGGTTCGGTTACCAAGGAGCGGGTGCTCGCCCGCACCGCCTGAACCGATCCACCGAAGGGCCCGGATCGCTACGGCGGCCGGGCCCCTAGTGTGTCGGTGGCACGACTTGCCGCCTGGTCAGGCAGTGCCCGCCTCGTACTCCGTGAGCTGCGCCCGGAGCGGTTCGAGGAGCGTGGCGTCGGCCGGCGCGAGCAGCGGCGTCGCCGCGTCCAGGAAGCCGCGGATCGCACCGCACACCTCCTAGGGCGTCGCATCGCTGCTGCGGACGGCATCGACCGCCTCGGCGGGCCCGCGCAGCCTGGCCTTGGTCTCGTCGGACACCTCGGTGCCGGTATTGCGTGCGAGCTGCATCGTCTTGGTCAGCGTGCCCATCAGCACCCCGAACTGGTCCTGCCTATCTGTCATCGGCCACTCCCTGTGGTCGTCGGTGAGCGCCACGGTGGCGCCGGCCCCGAACACTACCGGCGCCAAGTGGTCCGGGCCCAAGCCGATCGGACCGTCCGCCCAGATCTCCACGTCGAAGACTGCCGCCAGTCATCGCAGGCCAGGGGCACATCTAGGGCACGGGGCAGTCAAACTGCCCATCTACCTCGGGCTGGGCATAATTTCGAGTCCTATCGCGGGAGCCGGGGCGGGCTCGCGTGCTCGCCGCCCTTCGGGGCGGCTTCGCCGGGGGCCCGCGATGCTTTCCGGGGGACGGCCCCCCGGACCCCCGCGCGCGGCCCTGTCCGGCGTTGGTGGCGGTCTGCTCCGCGGGTTCCCGCGTGCAGCCCGCCCGGCTGGCGTGCGGGTCTTCTCGTGCCCTGGCCACCGTGCGGATGAGGGCTTTTTGTGGGCTGGCGCGATTGGTGACCTGGTGCGGCACGCGAGTCCGGGGGGAAGCATTGACACGTGGGCGCATAGTGCGCTGAGGTTCGTAATGTGAACTGCCGTGCGGTGCATGGCCACTCTGCTTGCACCGCCACCGGCTCCGCGCGCCGCCGCTGGCCCCTTGGGCCGACCCGGCGCTCATCCAAGGAGAGGTACCACTATGAGCGCGTGGAACGCGTTGACCTATGAGGGGAAAGACACCATCCTCCGGGTCGTCCGCGACGAAGCGGAACGCATGTTCGCGATGGCCGAAGCGCCTGGCGCATGGGAAGCTCCCACCGCGGCAGGTGACTGGCAGGTCCGGGACATCATCGGCCACATCATCGACACCACCGAGGGCTACTTCAAGTCGTTCGAGGTGGCCCGGGCCGGCAACTCCGCGGATGCACACGGGCTGCCCGCCATGCATGAGCTGGCCGGCGCCGGTGGGCGCTCGTTCCGGGGCGTCCCGCAAGCCGAGATAATGAGCCGCGTCCGCACCGACCTGGACAAGATCCTGGACCTGCTTGGCTCCATCGGCGAGGACGAGTGGGGCAGCTTCATGGCCCCGCACGCCTACATGGGACCGGTGCCGCCGTCCATCTATGCCGGTGGCCAGCTCATGGACTACGGCGTGCACTCGTGGGACATCCGTGAGGGGATCGGCCGCGCACACGCGCTGTCTGCCGACGCGGCTGACCTGCTGGTGCCGTACATGTTCATCGTCTGGCAGTACACCATCCGGGCCAGCGCCGACCTGAGCCCGTTCACGATCGGCCTCACCGTCACCGGGCGCAACGCGGGCAGCTACCGGATCAGCATCTCTGACCAGGGCATGGCGTACGAGCCGGGTGACGTGAGCGACCTGCCGGCGGTGATCGACTTCGACGCAGGCAGCCTGGTGCTGACCGCGTTCGGCCGGATCAACGGTGGCACCGCGCGCGGCGACCAGGAACTGGCCGACCGGTTCCTCAACCTGTTCTACCGGATCTAGGGGAAAGCCCCGTCTGGCCTGCGTAAGCTGGTATTTCGCACCTGCCTGGGCCGTGGTCGGCCGGTCGGCGGTCCCGGCCCAGGCAAAGCGCATGCCGGGATCCACAGGGATGAGCAGGCCGCCGTGTCAGCTGTTCGGCTTCCTTGGCAAGCTGAGGCAATCGAGCCGCGATGAGACGTCATCGAACTTCCCGGACTTGACCGCGGCCAAGAACTCCGCCCACTCGGCTGGAGCTGGCGGACGAGAGTGAGCTGTCGGCCGCGACTGTCAAACGAGCGCTGGGCCTGCTGCGGGATGAGGGGCTGATCGACACCGTGCCCGGCCGCGGCACGTTCGTCGTCCCGCCTGGCGAGCGCCAGGCTTAAGAGCGCCCGGCTTAAGAGCGCCCGGCCAGCCCGGTAAAGGGTTTCAGGACACCAGCGTGATCGCGGTTGGCTGTCAGGCCGTCGATGGTCAGCGGGTACGGCAGCGCCAGCACACCCGGCTCACCATGCAGGCGCACCACCTGGAGCGCGTGGCGGTCTCGCGCTGGTCGCTTCCGCGTCGTACTCGCCGTCCTGGTGGCCCTGCGGCAGCCGGTGCTTGGCGACCCGGGAGGTGGGGGTGCGGGGCAGCTCGGCGATGGCCTGCCAGTAGCGGGGGACCTTGAAGGCGGCCAGCCGGGCCGCCACGTGAGCGTGCAGCTCGGCGAAGTCGGGCCGGGTGCCGGGGACCGGCACCACGAAGGCCTTGACCTCTTCCTCGGTCAGCTCGGACGGCACGCCGATTACAGCGCATTCGAGCACGGTGGGATGGCTGGCCAGGGCCTCCTCGACCTCGGCGGGGGAGAGGTTCTCGCCGCGGCGGCGGAGCACCTCCTTCTTCCTGGCGATGAACATGTACGTGCCGCCGGAGTCCACGGTGACCAGGTCGCCGGTGTGCAGCCAGCCCTCGGGAGTGATCGCGGCGGCCGTCTCCTCCGGCATGCCCCAGTAGCCGGGGGTGATCACCGGGTTGCGCAGCAGCAGCTCTCCTGTCTCGCCGGGGGGCAGGTCGCTGCCCTGCTCGTCGACGATCCGGCCCTCGTTGATGACGCCGAGCCGGGGATGCTGGCGCAGGCTGCCCAGGGTCTCGTAGGGGCGGGTGCCGCGGGGCCAGATGAGGCCGTAGGGGCTTTCCGACATCGCGTAGCCGACGACGATCCGCAGGCCGAACCGGCGCTCGATCTCCTCCTGCCGTTCCCGGGCCGGGGCCGGGCCGGTGTAGCACAGGCGCAGCGGGGTGTCCGCGTCGCCGGGCCGGGCCGGCTGGCGCATGAGGATCTCCAGCATGGCGCCGATCGCGTTGAACTCGGTCGCCCCGTGCCTGCGGGCCGAGTCCAGGAAGGTGCTGGCGGAGAAGCGCGGCAGCAGGATCAGGCCCGCCCCGCAGGCCAGGGAGCCCATGACCGAGTAGGCGGGGGCGTTGATGTGGAACAGCGGCAGCGAGGTCATCAGGCGGTCGGCGGCGGTCAGCTCCATCCAGTACGGGAAGCCATCCCCGGCCAGGGCATAGGCCCGGTGGGTCTGCATGACCAGCTTCGACCGGCCGGTGGTGCCCGAGGTCGGGATGAGCACCGCCAGGTCGTCGTGGCTCACCCCGGCGCCCAGCGCGCCGATCGCCGCCGCCGGGGCGGACGCCGGCCCGGCCTCCGGCCAGCCCTGCGTCAGCTCGCCCACGTCCAGCACGCCGAGCGTGGGCAGCCCGGCGATGCCCGCCTCGGCGATCAGCGCGGACAGGCCCACGTCGGTGATGACGGCACGCGGCCGGGTCTGGTCTGCCAGCCCGGCCAGCTCGGCCGGGGTGCTGCGCGGGTTCACCGAGACGGTGACCGCGCCGATCGAGGCGAGCGCCAGCCAGCACAGCAGGTAGGCCGGGGTGGTGCGGATGGTGACCAGGACCAGGTCACCATGGCGGACCCCGGCGTCCCGCAGAGCCTGCGCGGTCAGCGCCGTCTGCGCCAGCGCGGCGCCGAAGCTCATCTCGCCCTCGTCGCTGCGGATCCAGATGCCGTCGCCGTCCCGGCGCGCCGCATCGGACAGCAGCTCCGGGATCGTGCGGGACGGCGCGATCCCGTTAGCCATGGCTATGACAATACGTGCCGGCGGCTGGCTGGCGGCAAGGGCACCGGCCGGTCAGGCGGGCCGTGGCCGGCGCCGCAGGGCGAGGACGCCGAGACCGGCCACGAACAGCACGGCCCCCGGCAGCAGCACGATCGGCAGCAGGGCCGCTGGCTGCCACACGTTGGTCAGCAGGGCGGTCACGGTATAGGCGAGCGCGATCACGACCAGGCTGCGGCTCCGCTCATGGCTGGCGAACAGCCACAGGCCCACGGCGATGACGATGAACTCGACCGTGCCCTGCATCCAGAGCGCGGCCAGCAGCGTCGGCTGCCAGAAGCCGGACAGCGTCACCCAGAGCAGCGGCAGCACCAGCCCGGCCGCGATGAGCACGATCCCGGCGACCCAGTAGCTTCGCGCGGGCAGCACGGCGCCGGTCCTGCGCGCCTGCCGCCGGTACCAGGCCAGGGTCAGCAGGTAGCCGCCGACGATCGCCTCCAGCCAGTACCAGCCGAGAACGAAGCTCGAATCGAAAAACCACGGCCCGCCTGGCAGGAAGAAGGAATGCCGGAACAGGCCACCCGGCAGGAACGGGCTACCGCTGATGACGAAGAAACCGCCGTTGCCGGCGCTCTGGAGTGGGGCGTACCCGGCCCAGCCGAACGCCGAGTACTGCCCAGCCACCCGGTAGAAGGGTGCAGCGGCCAGGCTGAGCAGGCCGAACAGCGCCAGCGGGAACCAGTACGCGGGGGCGGCCGACCGGGGCGGCTTCCCCGCCGGGGGTGGCCCGGGCGCCTTGGCAGGCCGGCCGAGCCTGGCGAGCCGGGCCAGCCGGCCGGCCCCGGTCGCCCCGGCTGTCCCGGTCGCCCCGGCTTCGCCAGACGATGGGGCGGGGTCGGCAGGCGGTCCCGTTTCATTGCGGGCCATGGATGTCTCCGATCCAATGCCGTCAACGGCCAGGAATGCCCGTAATGGCGGGTTGGCGCAATGAGCTTAGTGGGTTTCCTGGCTGCCCGATGGCGGCAGGCCGCGCCGCAGCACCTCCAGCACGTCGTCGAGCACATCGTCGGGAACCCGGCCGCCGGCCGTCCAGTCCGCCCACCGCATGCCGATGAAGTTGCCGACCCCGGTGTAGATGTAGGCGATCACCTCCGGGTCGTACCGGGCGTCCACCTCCCGGGCCAGCTGGGCCTGCCGCACCCCGCGGGAGTAGCCGCGGGCCAGATGCTCGTAGTACTCGCGGAACAGCCCCGGGTCGACGAACTCCGACTCGCGCACGATCCGGTCCATCCACGGGCGCTGCGACAGCATGTCGAAGAAGGCACGGAACGCGGCCCGCTCCCGTGCCCGCTGCCCCTCGCCGGCCTGCTCGATCGCCGACCGCATCGCCAGCCGCAGGTCGGCGTTGATCTGGCGGACCACAGCGGCGAAGATCTCCGCCTTGGAGCCGAAGTGGGCGTAGAAGCTGCCGGTGGCGATGCCGGCCCGGGCGCAGATGCCCGCCACTGTCGCCCGCCGGTAGCTGGACTCCCCGAACAGCTCCTCGGCCGCCCGCAGCAGCCGCTGCGCGGGCGGGAGGTCAGGGCTCGCGGCGGCCCGCCGGCTCGTTGCCACGCTCACACCGGTAACCCCCCGTCCGTGACACATGCCAGGCACCAGCCAGGCCCGGCGCGGTAGGCCGGTGCCTGGCTGGTGCGCATGATAATGGCCGGCTGACTAGGGCATGCCTACGGCATCCCGCTGGCGGGCGCCGTCTGCTCGGAGCCGACGAACGGGGTGACCGCCCCGGTCGGGCTGGTGTCGGTGACCAGGACCGGCCCCTGCTGGACGATGGCACCGCTGCGGATCACGCCGATGAACGCGCCGGTGATGCCGTTGTGGTCGGTGGCGGAGTAGGCGTAAGGCGCCATCGCGGGGCCCTGCGGCAGCCCGCCGTTGATCGCCTTGACCAGGTCGGCCCGGGTCGGGTTCTTGCCGGCCTTCAGCATGGCCTGCACGAACGCGTACCCGACCGCCTCGCCGTACAGCACGTTGCCGTCGAACGGCGCCTTCGCGTCATAGGTGTCGTGGACCTGCTTGAACAGCGCGATCCAGCTGTTGCTGGAGTCGCCCAGGGTGGGCAGGTAGCCGTCGGTGATGATGCCCTGCGTGAGCTGACTGCCGTTGACCGTCGTGCCGCCCTGCTTGGCGAACGCCTCCAGCAGCCCGCCCAGCGTGATCGGGTCCGAGCCGACGTCGCTGACCACCAGCGTGGGGTTGTAGTTGAGCTTGAGGCTGGTCAGCTTGAGCAGCGCGGTGAACGCCGGGATCGAGAACGACACCACGACCTGGGCGCCTGCCGCCTTGAGCGCGGCGACCTGGGGGCCGATGTTGACGTTGGTCGGAACGTAGCTCTGCCTGCTCACGACCTGCGCCTTCGGGATCTCGTAGTCGAGGCCCTTGACGCCGTCCTGGCCGAACTCGTCGTTCTGGAAGAAGTAGCCGATCTTCTTGCCGGGGAAGTGCTGCTTGATGTAACTGCCGAGGATCTTGCCCTCGCGGATGTAGTCGAGCTGCCAGCCGAACGTCTGCGGGTAGGTTGACGGGTTGTTCCAGCAGTCGCAGCCGGAGGCGACGAACACGTCCGGCACCTTGCTGGAGTTAAGGAAGCTGACCGCCGCCAGGTGGGTGGGGGTGCCCAGGCCGTTGAAGATGGCGTACACGTTGTCCTGGAGCACCAGCTGGTGGACGTCGCTCACCGTCTTGGACGGGTCGTAGGCGTCGTCGAGGTAGGTGTACTTGATCTTGCGGCCGTAGATGCCGCCGTGCGCGTTGACGTACTGGAAGTACGCGTTGGCGGCGGGCGCGATCTCGCTGTAGCCGGGTGCGGCCGGGCCGGTCAGGGGCTGGTGGCTGCCGATGAGAATCTGCGTCGCGGTGATCCCCGGGGCGGAGGCGGTGGCCGCGCCGGACGATCCGCTGGACGACGAGCTGCCGCAGCCGGCGGCGATCATCGCGACCACGACCGCCGCGGCGGCGATGGCGGGCGGGCGCACCCGGTGTGTTCTGTTCATGTGGTGCCTTCTTCCTGGTGTTCGCTGGCCGGCGGATGCCGGCGCAAGGAATTGAGGCGGGCAAGCGGGACTGCGGCGGCCGGCGGGGTGAGGCCCCAGAACCGGCGCAGCCCTCCCTGGATGCCGTCGGGGAAGACGAGCATCACGGCGATGAGGACCACGCCGTACGCGGCGACCGGGATGTTGGCGGCGACGGTGCTGGACAGGCCGTGGCTGGTGGCCACGTCCGTGACATAGGTCGGTACCAGGACGATCACGAGGGCGCCCCACAGCGCACCTGCCAGGCTGCCGAGACCGCCGATCACCGCCCCGGTCAGCAGCGCGATCGACAGGGTGACAGTGAACGCGCCGGGGGACACCTGTGAGGAGTAGACGGCGAGCATGGCGCCGGCCAGGCCCGCACAGGCGGCGCTGACCACGAAGGCGAGGATCCGCAGCCGGGCCACGTTGAGGCCGGCCAGGGCGGCGGCCGTCTCGTCATCCCGGATGGCCCGCCATGAGCGGCCGATCCTGCTGCGGGCAAGGTTGGCCAGCAGGATCAGGACGATCAGCGCGGTGCCCGCGTTGATCCAGGCCAGCCAGCGGGTGGGCGGGAAGTCCACCCCGAGCGCGGCCGGGGCGGTGACCGACACGCTCAGCCCCTGGTCGCCGCCGAACACACCGGGGAACTGGGTCGCGAGCGAGGGCAGGGCGACGGCCAGCAGGAGGGTGGCGCCCGCCAGGTAGGGCCCGCGTAGCCGGGCGGCGGCCGTGCCGACCGCGACCCCGGTCACCGCCGCGATCGCGGCGCTGGCCGGGAACAGCGCCCACAGCGGCCAGCTCAGGTGCATCTGCAGCAGCGCCGTGGCGTAGGCGCCGACCGCCATGAACGCGCCGTTGCCGAGCGAGATCTGGCCGCTCTGCCCGATCAGGACGGTCAGCCCGGCGATGGCGACCACGTAGACGGCCACGTCGGCGATCTGGTAGTCGCGGAACGAGTTCAGCGAGACCGACAGTGCCCAGACCACCACCGCCGCGGCGATCGCGGCTCCGGTGTGCCGTGCCAGGGTCATGGTCACACCTGCCGGCCGGTGCTGGGGGAGAACAGGCCCGAGGGGCGGATCATCAGGATCACGATCAGCGCAGCGAGCCCGAATACCGGCACCAGGTTGGAACCGAGGTAGCCGCCCACGTAGTTGAGCGCCACGCCGAGGATCAGGCCCCCGGCGACCGCACCCGCGGGGCTGTCCAGCCCGCCGATCACCGCCGCGGTGAAGCCGAGCACGAAGATGGAGTCCATGCTGGCCGGGTACAGGAAGGTGGCGGGCGAGACCAGCACCCCCGCCAGCGCGCCGATCAGGCCCGCCAGCGCCCATCCCAGGGTGAGCATCCGCCCCACCCGGACCCCGAGCAGCCGTGCCGCGTAGGCGTTGAACGCCGTCGCCCGCAGCCGCAGCCCGGCGGAGGTGTACCGGAACAGCACGGCCAGGCCGGCAGCGGCGGCCAGGACGGCACCGGCCACGAAAACATCGTTCAGGGAAATACCGAGGGGGACCGGCCCCGCATGCAGGCCGGTGATGGAGAAGGCGGCCGGGAAGGAGCGGTACTGGCCGCCGTAGATGATGCCGGCCAGGCCCTCCAGGAACACCAGCAGGCCGATCGTCACCACCACCGCGTTGAGCGGCGGCTTGCTCTCCACCGGGCGGATGACCGTGCGCTCGATCACCGCGCCGAGCACCAGGCCGGCGGCGAGCGCGGCGGCGAACCCGGCCCAGTAGGAGCCGGTGTGGCCGATGACGGTGAACGCGATGTAGGCGGTGAGCATCGCCATCGCGCCCTGGGCGTAGTTGAGGATGCGGGTGCCGCGCCAGATCAGCACCAGCGACAGCGCGATCGCCGCGTAGACCATGCCGAAGCCGATGCCACCGAGGGTGAACTGGACGAATTCGCGCACCTGGCCGCCTCCCTGATGGCTCAGAACCCGAGGTAGTGCTTGCGGAGCCCGACGTCGGCGGCGAGCACCGCCGCCTCCTCGGCGGCGACCACCCGGCCGAGGTTGAGCACGATCCCCCGGTCGGCGATGGCGAGCGCGCTACGGGCGTTCTGCTCCACCAGCAGCACGGTCAGCCCGGCCTCGTCGCGCAGCCGCCGGACCAGGCCCATGACCTGGGCGACAATCTTCGGTGCCAGGCCCAGTGACGGCTCGTCCAGCAGCAGCACCCGCGGGCGGGCCATGAGCGCGCGGGCGATGACCAGGATCTGCCGCTCACCGCCGGACAGGGTGCTCGCGCTGCGCCCGCGGGCCGTGGCCAGCAGCGGGAAGCGCTGGTAGGCGTCCGCGAGCGCCTCGGCCCGGCCGGTGCGGCCGTGCCGCCACAGTGCCCCCAGCCGCAGGTTCTCCTCCACCGTCAGCTCGGCGATCACGCCCTGGCCTTCGGGGACGTGCGCCAGCCCGGCGCGGGCGATCTCCTCCGGGCGGCGGCGGGTGAGGTCCGTGCCGTCCAGGGTGATCCGGCCCTGCCGGGGCCGGACGAACCCGCTGATGGTGGTGAGCAGAGTCGTCTTCCCGGCGCCGTTGGCGCCGAGCACGGCGGTGATCGTCGCCGGCCGGGCGTCCAGCGAGACTCCCTGCAGGGCGAGCACGCCGCCGTAGCCGGCCACGACCTCGTCCACCGTGAGCGCGGCCCCGTCAGCCATCGGTGGGCTCACCGCCGTTCCCGCTGCCTTCCGCGCCGAGGTAGGCGGCGGTGACGGCCGGATCGGCCTGCACCGCCTCCGGCGTCCCGTGCGCGATGAGCTTGCCGAAGTCCAGCACGGCGATCGCCGAGCAGACCGACATCATCAGGTCCATCCGGTGCTCGACCACGACGACGCAGGCGTCCTGCGCCAGCCCGGTGATCAGGTCACCGAGCTCGGGAAGCTCGGCTTCGGACAGCCCGCTGGCCGGCTCGTCGAGCAGCAGCACCCGGGGCTCGGCGACCAGCGCCCGGGCGAGCGCGACCCGCTTGCGCAGGCCGTAGGCGAGCTGGTCGGGCAGGCGGCCGGCCTGGTCGGCGACGCCCACCCGGTCCAGCGCGGCCAGCGAGCGCTCCCGCAGCGCCCGCTCGTCGCGGTCCGACCGGGGCAGCCCGAACAGTGCCGACAGCAGGCCGGCCCGGGCCCGGCAGGTGGCGCCCGCCATCACGTTCTCCAGCACGGTGAGCCGCCGGAAGAGGCCGACCCCCTGCAGGGTGCGGGCGATCCCGAGCGAGGCGAGCCGGTGCGGCGGCAGCCCGGTCAGCGGCGTTCCGCCGAGGCTCAGCTCGCCTGCGTCCGGCTTGACGAAGCCGCACAGCACGTTCAGCAGGGTGGTCTTGCCGGCTCCGTTGGGGCCGATGATCCCGGTGACCTGGCGGGCCCCGGCGGAGAGCGAGACAGCGTCCAGGGCGGTCAGCCCGCCGAAACGGACCGTAACGTCGCGGACTCCCAGCACGCCAGCGGGCTGGGAGGACGGGGGGAGGGCCGCCACCGTCGATGAACCGTCATTCATCGAACTTTTCCTGCTCACACAGCTGAAAGCGCCACTTAATGAACCCCTATTCAAAGCCAGGGCGGGGCAGCAGGCAAGACCCA
>DATKRG010000262.1:0-1018 GCA_035532275.1 Streptosporangiaceae bacterium
CCAGTGCGACTGGGACTACGACTCCCAGGGCCGGCGGCGGCACCGGGTGGACCGGGCGGCCGGCGAGGTGCTCTGGGCCGGCGGGCTGCACGACGCCGCGGCGGTGCTGCAGGCCCCCTGGCAGGCGACCGCCGGCCACCACCCAGGCGACGGCTACGGGGTCCGGGGCGTCCGGCGGCGGATCGACGCGATCCGGGTCACGCCCGAGGTGATCCCCGCGCTGCGCGCCCACTGCGTGACCGACACCGGCCTCACCCGCCACGCCTCCGACCATCTCCCGGTCACGGTCGAATACATCCCCGCCGCGATCACCGGGCCGGGGTGAAGAGGAGCTGGACACGGTCGCTGGCCGGGCGGAACCCCAGCCGCTGATAGAGCGCGTTGCTGGTGGGGTTGGCGAGGTCGGTGAACAGCAGGCGGCGGGCCCGGAGGGTCTCGGCGGCGGTCAGCAGGATCGTGTGGTTGGCCGGCACCCGGCCCGCCACCCCGCCTCACGTGCGAGAACGCCCAAGCGGGCAGTTAATGGACCATATCGCTGCCGGCCGGAAACTATCGCGATAGTATCGTTATCAGCTCCGGAGGAGTGGCGGGATCCCCCGGTAAGTGGTCGTGCCCAGTTCGTGTTAACGCATGATTACCGACCGGTTAACCCGCCAGGAGGAAGGCTTGCCAGCAGCACGTGGCCGTTCCCGTGGACCTTCACGTCATAACAGGGCTGGCAGTGACGCCGGACGCCGGGTGGTACCCGCCCGGAAGTTCTTCGGTATTCGGTTCACAGGTAATCGGGGCCCGGCCTTTGCCGCCGCTATCAGCGGCATCATTCTTATCGGCTGCATGGCTGCTGCCGGAATGACCAGGCCCGGCCATAAAATTGATATCGCCGTGATGCGGTTCCTGCTTCTTTATGCGGGGGTCTTCGCGCTCATCGGGCTCACTGCCGCAGTGGGTATCGGGCTGGTCGCGACCGACCGGGTCGTCATGCTCCCCGGTGGCCGGATCATCGCGCAGGCGGTGCACC
>DATKRG010000263.1:0-22145 GCA_035532275.1 Streptosporangiaceae bacterium
CTAGCGGTTGTTCTGCTTGCCGCGGCGGAACCGGCCAAATCCGGCTGGCAGGTCGGTGGGAGCCGGCCCGGTGCCAGGTGCCTTCTCGTCAGGGGTGACCACGAAGCCCGGGTTTCCCTTGGCCAGTGCCTCCAGGCCGGCCGCCAGGTCCTCGGCCGTCCCCGGCCTGACCAGCCCCGCGGGCAGGCCACCAGCCGGTCCGGCCTGGCCAGGCGGGCGGCCCTGCCCTGACGGGCCGGCTCCGGCACCCGCCAGCCCGCCCGCGCCGCCAGCACCCAGCCCGCCAGCACCCAGCCCGCCAGCACCCCCGGCGCCCGCACCCGCACCGGCACCGCCCGCACCGGCGCCGCCCGCACCCGCGCCGCCCGCACCCGCGCCGCCCGGAACCCGGCCGGGTGCGCCACCGGGGCGGCCGCCCTTGGGCTTCTTCTTGGCCGGCGCCTTGCGCCCCTTGCCGCCCTTGCCCGCCGCGCGCCGCATCCCCGGGATCGGCGGCATGCCGGGCAGCCCGCCGCCGCCCATCATCTGGCGCATCATCTTCTGGCCTTCGAGGAACCGCAGGACCAGGTTGTTGACCTCGCCGACGGTGACACCGGCGCCACCGGCGATGCGGGCGCGGCGCGAGCCGTTGAGGATCTTCGGGTTCCGCCGCTCGGCCTGGGTCATCGAGCTCACGATGGCCGCCGCCCGGTCCAGGTCCTTGTCGCTGACCTGGCTGAGCAGTTCCCGGTTCTGCGCCGCACCGGGCAGCATGCCGAGCAGGTTGCCGATCGGGCCCAGCTTGCGGACCATGGCCAGCTGCTCGACGAAGTCCTCCAGGGTGAAGCCCTCGCCCGAGGCCAGCTTGCCGGCCATGGTGGCGGCCTGCTGCTCGTCGAACGCCCGCTCCGCCTGCTCGATCAGGGTGAGCATGTCGCCCATGTCGAGGATGCGCGAGGCCATCCGGTCGGGATGGAAGAGGTCGAAGTCCTCGAGTTTCTCACCGGTCGAGGCGAACATCACCGGCCGGCCGGTGAGCTGGGCGATGGACAGGGCGGCACCGCCGCGGGCGTCGCCGTCCAGCTTGGTCAGCACCACGCCGTCGTAGCCGACGCCGTCCAGGAACGCCTGCGCGGTGACGACCGCGTCCTGGCCGATCATGGCGTCGACCACGAACAGGATCTCGTCCGGGTCGACGGCGTCCCTGATCGCCACGGCCTGGCGCATCATCTCCTCGTCGATGCCCAGCCGACCGGCGGTGTCCACGACGACGGTGTTGTGCAGGCGGCGGCGTGCCTCCTCCAGCGACTGGCGCGCGACCGCGACCGGGTCACCGACGCCGTTGCCCGGCTCCGGTGCGAACACCGGGACCGACGCCCGCTCGCCCAGCACCTGCAGCTGCTGCACCGCGTTCGGCCGCTGCAGGTCCGCCGCCACCAGCAGCGGCGTGTTCCCCTGCTCGCGCAGCCACAGCGCCAGCTTGGCCGCGAGCGTGGTCTTACCGGAGCCCTGCAAGCCCGCCAGCATGATGACGGTCGGCGGATTTTTCGCAAAACGCAGCCTGCGGGCCTCGCCGCCCAGGATCCCTACGAGCTCCTCGTGGACGATCTTGATGACCTGCTGGGCCGGGTTCAGCGCCCCGGAGACCTCGGCCGAGGAGGCGCGTTCCTTCACCCGGGCGATGAACTCCCTGGCCACTGGCAGGGCGACGTCCGCCTCAAGCAGCGCGATCCGGATCTCGCGGCAGGTCGCCTCGATGTCGGCGGCGGACAGCCTGCCCCGTCCCCGCAGCGAGGAGAAGACCTGGGTCAGCCGGTCGGAGAGTGTCTCAAACACGCGTACCAGGCTATCCGCTGCGCGACCGCGCCGAGGATGCCGCGACGGTCAGCGGCGGCCCGCAGCCGGCGGCGGCGATCCGCATCGCGCCTACCCGGCCAGGGCATCGAGGACCGCGGCGGCGATCCGGCCGCGGGTCCCGGCGTCCTTCACCGGGTCGCCTTTGGCGTCCACCACATAGAACACGTCCACGGCCTCGGCACCCAGCGTCTCCACCCGCGCCGCCCGCACGTCCAGCCCGCACTCCCCGAGCGCACGGCCGATCCGCCACAGCAGGCCCGGCGCGTCGTGCGCCCGCACCTCGACCACGGTCGCCGTCTGCGAGGCATCGTCCACCAGCGTCACCTTGGGCGGGGCCGCCGGCACCGCGGGCCTGGCCGCCACCACATCCCGGCGGCCGAGCCGCTGGGCCACGTCCAGCTGGCCGGTCAGGGCACGGCGCAGGTCACTGGTGACCAGCGTGGCGTCGGGCGGCTCGCCGTAGCCGTGCACGACGGTGAACGCCGTCACCGCCATCCCGTCGCATGAGGTCGCGTTCGCCGACCGCACCGCCAGCCGGTGCGAGGCCAGCACGCCAGCCGCCTGCCACAGCAGGCCGGGGCGGTCCGGGGCGACCACGGTCACCTCGGAGCCCCGCACCAGGACCGCTAGCTCGCCCCCGGCCGCGAGCGCGATCTGCTCGGGCCGCAGCGGCAGCGGGGCCGGCGGCTCCTCGCCGCCCAGCACCGCGCCCACCCGCTTCACCAGCTCGCTGACCAGGCCTGCCTTCCAGTCGTTCCAGGCGGCCGGGCCGGTGGCCTGGGCGTCGGCGATCGCCACGGCGTGCAGCAACTCCAGCAGCTGCCAGCTGCCGACCACGTCGGCCACCTGGGCGACCGTCACCGGATCATCGAGATCGCGCCGGGTCGCCGTCTGCGGGAGCAGCAGATGGTGGCGGACCGCGCCGGCGACCAGGTCGGCGTCGGCGGTGCCCAGGCCGAGCCGGTGGGCGGTGTCCCTGGCCACCACCTCGCCGGTCAGCCGGTGGTCGCCCGGCCAGCCCTTGCCGATGTCGTGCAGCAGCGCGGTGATCAGGAGCAGGTCGGGCCGGGCCACGGTCCGGGTGAGCGCGGCGGCATGTGCCGCCGTCTCCACCAGATGCCGGTCCACGGTGAAGGTGTGCAGCGGGTTGCGCTGCGGGCGGTTGCGCACCCGCTCCCAGTCCGGCAGCAGCCGGGTGATGAGCTCCTCCTGGTCGAGGGCCTCCCAGACGCCGATCGCCGCCTGCCCGGCACCGAGCAGGGCGGCCAGCGCATCTCTCGCCTCGGCGGGCCAGGGAACCGGCAGCGGCGGGCAGTCGGTCAGCCGGGCCAGGGTGCGCGGGGCCAGTGCCAGCCCGGCCGCCGCGGCCGCGGCGGCGGCCCGCAGCACCAGCACCGGGTCGGCGGCAGGATCAGCGGACCGGGCGAGCACCACCTCCCCGTCCTGCTCCACCAGGCCCTCCGCCAGTGGGCGGCGATGCGTGCTGATGCGCTGCGGGCCGCGCCGGGTCAGGCCACCGGGCAGCGACAGCCGGTTCCTGGCGGTCCCCGGACGGCCACCGCGGCTGCGCTGCGCCTGCCGGAACGACTGGTCCAGCGCGTAGGCGACGGTGCGCCCGGCTCCCGCCAGGCGGCGCAGCAGCGCATCGGCGTCGAGCAGTTCCAGCACCCGCGCGACCTCGTCCTGCTCCTGCAGCACCAGCCGGTCGGTGTTGCGGCCGGTCACCTCGTGCAGGGCGTGCCGGGCGTCGAGGATGAACTCCTGCGCGGCGCGGACCCGCGGGCCCGGTCCCGGCGCCACCCAGGCGGCGGCGACCGCGTGGATCGCGTTGGCGTCACGCAGCCCGCCCCTGGCCTCCTTCAGGTCGGGTTCGAGCAGGAATGCCAGCTCGCCGCTGCGCGCGGTGCGCTCCACGTGCGACGCCTGGAGTTCGGCCAGCCGGGTGCCGGCCGCCGACCGCCAGTCCGCCAGCACCCCGGTGCGGAGTTCGGCGGTGAGCTCGGGGTCGCCGGCCACATGCCGGGCATGCAGCAGGCCGAGCGCGACCCGCAGGTCGGCGCGGGCTACTTCGCGGCCTTCAGCCGGAGTGCGCACCGCATGGTCCAGCGGGGTACCAGAGTCCCAGATCGGGTACCAGATCCGGTCCGCCAGCACCGAGATGTCCGGCCTGCCGGCATGCAGGAGCAGCACGTCGAGATCGCTGCCAGGAAGCAGCTCCTTGCGGCCGTAACCGCCGACGGCGACCAGGGCGACGCTGGCCTCGCTGCCAAGCAGCGAGGCCAGCCAACGGTCTGTTTCGGTCGCCCGCCGCGCCCGGTCAGCCGCGAATGTCACAGCCCGCCGTCCCGTCCCGGGGCGGCGGCGCCGGTCTGGCCGGCGGGCCTTCAGAGCGCCCCCGGACCGCGTTCTCCGGTGCGGACGCGCACCACCACGTCCACGGGGACACACCACACCTTGCCATCACCGATCCGGCCGGTCTGAGCTGCCTTGACCACGACGTCGATGAGGTCGTCGGCATCCTCGTCGTCGCAGAGCACCTCAAGCCTGACCTTCGGGACGAGATCTACTTCGTACTCGGCGCCCCGGTACACCTCGGTATGGCCACGCTGACGCCCATACCCGCTTGCCTCACTGACTGTCATGCCGTGCACGCCAAAGGCCTGCAGCGCCGCCTTCACCTCGTCCAGCTTGAAGGGTTTGATCACGGCGGTGATGAGCTTCATACGACCCACCTCTCGGGGCACCCTGCCCAGCCCTCACCCTCGCGCGAGGGCGTTTCGGCCGCCATCACAGAGTGTTTCCGGGCCGTGAAACACCTGCCCGGGATGTTACGGGGATGTTTCGCTGGCAGGTCCCGGGCAGCCTGGGTAGGCGCGGAGCCACCGGGAGCCGCCGCAGAGCCGCCGCGGAGCCGCCTGGCCGGGGCCGCCCCGCCGGGGAGCCACCCCGACGGCCGTCCGGTGGGACATCAGCGCCCGGTTATCTGCCGCCGCCAGCCATTCATAAGCGGTAAAGAACGGCTCCATCACTGCGAAAGCCCTTGTGTCCTCCCGCATCACCAGCTATAACCCACCTTATGACAACTGAAACGACTCTCTTCGATCGTTTAGGAGGCCCCACGGCGATCAACACCGCCACGGAGCTTTTCTACCGCAAGGTCCTCGCGGACCCGCTGCTCTCCCCGTATTTCGACGACGTCGACATGGATCATCAGATCGCCAAGCAGGCGGCATTCCTGACGATGGCACTCGGCGGCCCCAATCGCTACAGCCACCGTGACCTGCGCACCGCGCACGCCGGCCTGGCGGGGCTCACCGACACCCATGTCGACCGGGTCATCAGCCATCTGGCGCAGACGCTGCGCGAACTCGGGGTCGGCGAGACCGACATCGCCGCCGTCGGCGCCGTCGCCGCCAGTGTCCGGGACGACGTGCTGAACCGCTGACCACGGTGCTGCTCACCTTCGGTGGGCGCGGCTACGAACTGCGTGCCGGTGAGTCTGTGCTGGAAGGCCTGGCCCGGCACGGCGTCGGGCTGCCGGCCGCCTGCCGGGCCGGGGTGTGCCACTCCTGCCTCCTGCGCGCGGAGTCCGGCGACCCGGGCGAAGCCGGCCGGGACCGCCTGAAGGCCACGCTCGCTGCCAGCGGCTACTTCCTGGCCTGCCTCGCGCGGCCGGTCACCGACGTGACCGTCACCACCGCCGCCGACGTCTTCACCCCCGCGGAGCTGCTGCGCCGCGAACGCCTCGGGGCCGATGTGCTGGCGGTCTGGCTGCGCCCCCGCCAGCCCGTGCCCTTCCGGGCCGGCCAGCATGTGACGCTGAGCCGCGGCGGCGGGGTGATCCGGCCCTACTCGATCGCGAACCGGCCCGCCGAGGCCGCCAGCGCCGGGCTGGAGCTCCACGTGCGGGTCTACCCAGGCGGGGCGATGAGCAGCTGGCTGGCCGCGGCCAGGCCAGGCGCCGGGCTCGGCGTCGGCGTTCCCACCGGCGAGTGCTTCTACCTGCCCGGCGACCCTGCCGCACCGCTGCTGCTTGCTGGCACCGGCACCGGCATCGCGCCACTGGCCGCGATCGCGCGGGACGCCCTGGCGCAGGGCCATCGCGGGCCCGTGGTGGTGATCCAGGGTGCCGCCGAACCGGGCCGCCTGTACCGGTGCGGGCAGCCACCCGGCAGTCACGCCCGGCATGAAGGGGGGTCAGCGGTGCGGTGGCGCCAGTGTGTCCGCTCCCGCGGGGAGGACATCGCGGACGTGGTGACGGCGGAATACGCCAGCCTGGCCGAGCCCGCCGCTGCCCGTGCCTACCTGTGCGGGGGTGCCGGCTCGGTGGCCCGCATGCGCCGCGCCCTGTTCATGGCCGGGATGTCGCTGCGGTCGATCCAGGCCGACGAGTTCACGCCGGCCAGCTGAGAACGCTACGGCAGCCGGTCGGCGGGCAGGAACGGCAGGTCGGCGCGGGCCGCGGCGATCGCTGACTTCTCCGTCCGTTCCCACTCCTCCACGTTGCGCAGCAGCGCCTCCAGATAGGCGCGCAGGTGCGTGCGGTAGACGTCGCTGAAGGTCCGCAGGTAGGCCAGCTCCGCGGTCAGCTCCCGCCGGTCCCCGCTGGTCAGTATCTCCGGCTCGGAGATCGCCATCTCGGCGGCGTGGGTGGCCTGGCGGTGCGCCTCCTCCAGCACCCGCTCGGCGTGCTCACGGGCCTCGGCCAGCACCTGGTCCCGGCGCCGCCGCGCGTCCTCGGCGAGATGGCGGCTGTACTGCTGTGCGTCGGCGACGTAACGGTCGGCGGTCTGCTGCGCGTTGGACAGGATGCGCACGGCCTGGATGTGGCCGTCCTCCAGGCGGTAGCCGGGCTGCTCATCGGGGTCGCCAAGGACACGGCGGCGGAGCCGGTCGACCTCTTCCCACAGCGCCGCCTTCTCGTTCAGCAGCGTCACCAGCTCGCGCTGGACCAGGGCACAGAACGCGCGCACGTGCTCCTCGTCGTAGCCGCGGCGGCCGAGCCTGGCCATGGGAAAGGTGGCCGACTGCACCTGGTCGGGCGTCAGCCGCTTGCCGTTACGGGAGGTCACGGTCATGGCTCACTCCAGCCGAAGTCTTCAACGTGTATCTGGCCCGGGGGAACCCCGAGCGCAGTGAGCTGGGTCGCGGTCGCCTCGACCATCGAGGTCGGCCCGGACACGTAGGCGTCGTGGTCGCGCCAGCTCCCGTGGCGCGCGATCACGTCGGGGAGCCGGCCCAGCTCGCCGCTGAACGAGGGGTCGCTGGAGACCGCCGGGATGACCGTCAGCCACGGATAGCCGGCTGCCATCTTCTCCAGGTCGGCCAGGTCATAGAGGCCGTCCACGGTGCGGGCACCGAAGAACAGGTGCGCGCTCGGGGGCTCGTCCAGTGCGGCTACCTGCTCGATGATCGCCTTGAGCGGGGCCAGGCCGGTGCTCCCGGCGACGAGCAGCACGTCACGTCCCGGCCCGGTGTCGTAGGTGAGCGCCC
Source organism: Streptosporangiaceae bacterium (assembly GCA_035532275.1). Taxonomy (GTDB): domain Bacteria; phylum Actinomycetota; class Actinomycetes; order Streptosporangiales; family Streptosporangiaceae; genus UBA9676. The sequence goes on from DATKRG010000263.1 coordinate 7,330, forward strand.
CCACCGGAGGCCCGAGCCGGAGCTTCGCGCCGACGTCCAGGCCCCGGGTCAGCACCATGCTCAGCGCACCGCCGTCGATCATGCGGACGTGGAAGTCCATCGTCAGGTCGTCGCGGGGGGCGTTCGCCATCGAGTAGAAGCGCCAGATCCTCGGCCGCTCCGCCGACTCCATACTGACCGACTGACCGGGCAGGTAGTCCAGCTGCTCGGTGGTGGCCAGGCGGAAGGTGGCGATGTCGAACCGGCGCAGCTCATGGGCGAGCACCGTGGCCTCCCAGAAGGGTGGCCGGGTCCCCGCGTCGTCGTTCGCCGCCGCGATCATGACCTGGGCCACGAGCTCGTAGGCGGCCTTCCAGTCCGCCGCCACTTCCGGCGTCCAGTCAGGGCCGTTGAAGTGGGCCAGCGTGGCCAGCAGGCTGGTGCCCACCCACGGGTAGTGCTCGGCCACGGTGCCGAACTTCCGGTGGTCGCGCCCTAAGCCCTGGAGGTAGACCGCCAGTTCATCGAGGTTGTCGACGTCCGACACGATCTTGGCCAGGGCGTGCACGAGCCGGTCCCGCTGAGCGGCCATCGACACCGGGAACAGGTCCCGGGCCTCTGGATGGCGCAGGAACAGGTCCGAGTAGAAGAACAGCGGCACCGCGTCCCCGTGCATGGCCACACGGGCGAAGGACTCCTTGAGACGCTGGATGTCCATCCTGTCCTCCCGGGCCCGCTCACAGGTGGTTTGGCCTGCTGACTCGCGAGCTTAGAACACAATGGACCGTCTTTCTCGGTGTTTGCCCAGAAAGGCAACCAGAGATGGTCGTACAGTAATATGTGCCAGTCGGGGGGCGTCATGATCATGCAAATGATCATTAATGCCAGGCGCTGCGGCAGAGCGTGCCACTAAGACATTCAGCCATGCCGCCCCAGCGCAATTACTAATGTAATTCGTAATAAGCGCGTGCCGGACCTGGGCATCCCCCACCAAAAGCCCATAAAAGCACCCGTATCCCCTGCGACCAGCCCGGGTGAGGGCCGCCCGGCTGACGTACCCGCGGCTCAGCCGCCGAGGATGGCGTCGACGAACGTCCCCGGGTCGAACGGGGCCAGGTCGTCCGGGCCCTCACCCAGCCCGACCAGCTTGACCGGCACCCCCAGCTCACGCTGGACCGCCACGACGATGCCCCCCTTGGCGGTCCCGTCCAGCTTGGTCAGGATGATCCCGGTGATATCCACCGCCTCGGCGAACACCCGTGCCTGGCGCAGGCCGTTCTGCCCAGTGGTGGCGTCGAGCACCAGCAGGACCTCGTCCACGGTCGCCCGCTTCTCGATGACGCGCTTGATCTTCCCCAGCTCGTCCATCAGCCCGGCCTTGGTGTGCAGCCGCCCGGCGGTGTCCACGATGACGGTGTCCACCCGCTCCTCGATCCCCTCCCGGACGGCCTCGAAGGCGACGCTCGCCGGATCCGCGCCTTCCCGGTCCGACCGCACCACCCGGGCACCCACCCGCTGCCCCCAGGTCTGCAACTGGTCGGCCGCTGCCGCGCGGAACGTGTCGGCCGCCCCCAGCAGCACCGACCGCCCCTCCCCGATGAGCGCCCTGGCGAGCTTGCCGCAAGCGGTCGTCTTGCCTGTCCCGTTGACCCCCACGACCAGCACCACGGCGGGCCGGTCGCCGTGCGGGCCGATGTGCAGCGCCCGGTCCTGGTCGGCGCCGATGGCGTTGACCAGGTCGGCGCGCAGCAGCGCCCGGACCGCCTCGGTGCCCTGCGCGCCCTCCACCTTGACCTGGGTCCGGAGCTCGTCCACCAGCTGCCGTGACGGGCCGACGCCCAGATCGGCGGCCAGCAGCGTGTCCTCGACCTCCTCCCAGGCCCGGTCGTCCAGCGCATCCCGGGAGAGCAGGCCGAGCAGAACCGCCCCGAACGCGCTCTGTGACCTGGCGAGCCGGCCGCGCAGCCGCACCATCCGGCCCGCCAGCGGCGTCGGTGCCTCCTCGACCGTGGGCGGGCCCGCCGGGCCGGTCACCGGCGGCAGGGTGGGCGCTACGGCGGTGGCACCTGACGCCTCCGCCTGGCCGGGTGCGGGCGGTACGGGCGGTACGGCCCGGCCCGGGCCACGGCGCCGGGGACGCACGAAGAACACGGCGCCGGTCACGATCGCGAGCACGGCCAGCACGGCGACAACGATGATCAGGTATTCCATAACGGCCCCAGTCTGGCAGATGCGGGCTGCGCAAGCCTCCGCCGCGCTGGCCACTGGCCGTGCCCGGCGGTGCCCGCCGCGTTCAGGCGCGTTCGGGCTCCCGCAGGCGCTGGCTCACCACCGAGGACACCCCGTCACCCTGCATGCTGATCCCGTACAGCGCGTCCGCGACCTCCATCGTCCGCTTCTGGTGGGTGACGATGATCAGCTGGGAGGTGCCGCGCAGCTCCTCGAAGATCTGCAGCAGACGCTGCAGGTTGGTGTCGTCCAGCGCCGCCTCGACCTCGTCCAGCACGTAGAACGGGGACGGCCTGGCCTTGAAGATCGCGACCAGGAAGGCGATCGCGGTCAGGGACCGCTCGCCGCCGGACAGCAGGGACAGCCGCTTGACCTTCTTGCCGGGCGGGCGCGCCTCGAAGTCGATCCCGGTCGCCAGCATGTCGTCCGGCTCGGTCAGCACCAGCCGGCCCTGGCCGCCGGGGAACAGCCGGCCGAAGATCTGCTCGAACTCCCTGGCGGTGTCCTCGAAGGCGGCGGCGAACACCTGCTGCACCCGGTCGTCCACCTCCTTGACGACCGTCAGCAGGTCACGGCGGGTCTTGCGGAGGTCTTCCAGCTGGGTCGCCAGGAACGCGTGCCGCTCCTCCAGCGCTGCGTACTCCTCCAGCGCCAGCGGGTTCACCTTGCCCAGCTGATTGAGCTGGCGCTGAGCGGCAGCGGCTCGCCGCTCCTGCTCCGCCCGCACGTAGGGGAGGCCGGGCCGGGGTGGGGCGTCCCCGTCGCCTGGCCCGGCCGGCTTCTCATCGCCGCCCGGGCCGCCGGCCGCGGCCGGCGGGACCGCAAGGCCGCCGGGAGCGGCGGCGGCAGGGGCCTCACCGGCTCTTGCCGCGTCACCGGCCCCTGCGGACCCACCGGCTCCCGCGGCCGGTGAGCTGGCGCGCCCGTTCGGCTCATCGGACGGCTGCGGCACGAGGACGCCGGGACCGTACTCGGCGACGAGCGCCGCCGAGTCCACCCCGAACTCCTCCACCGCCCGGGAGGCGATCTGCTCCAGCCGCATCCGGTGCTCGGCCCGGACGATCTCGGCCCCGTGCGCACTGTCGACCACCTGGTCGAGGTCCGCGGCGAGCTCGCGGACCTGGGTACGCACCGTCTTCAGCGTGTCCGTCCTGCCTTCGCGAGCCTGCTCAGCGGCCTGACGCTCGGCGGTGGCGACCGCCAGTGACTGCTCGAGCTCGGCCAGCGCGAGCCGTGCCCCGTGCACGACCGCATGGGCGACCTGGGCCTGCCGCTGCCGGAGCCGGCCGCGCTCGGCGGCGGCCTGGGCAGCCCGGCGTTCGGCGGCCGCGGCGGCGGCCAGCTCGTCGGCCCTGCCGACGATCGCCCGGAGCCTCTCCTCGGCGGTCCTGACCTCCAGCCGCGCGTCGGTCTCGGTTTCCCGGGCGGCGCTGGCCCGGCTGGCCAGGGTCTCGCGGTCCGGCTGCTGCGCCGGCCCGTCCTCCCCGGCTGAGCGCCCCCGGACAGCCTCCCCAGGCTCCCCAGCCGCCGGGCGCCCCCGGACGTCCTCCCCGGCCTCGCCCGCCAGGCCCGCGCCCGCGGCTTGACCCACCGGGCCTTCGTCGCCGGCCTCGCCCGCCAGGCCCGTGTCGCCGTCTTCGCCCGCAGTGCCCGCGTCGCGCGCCTGGCCGCCCGCTTCCCCGGCCTGGCCGCCCTGCCCGGTCTCCTCAGCGGCCAGCCGGGCGCCGAGCTCGGTGAGGGCGGCCTGGTCGCGCTCGCTCTTCTCACGGGCGGCGGCGATCGCGGCGGCCAGCCGGGTCGCCTCGTCCTGAGCGGCCCTGGCCGCGCCCGCCAGCCGGCCGAGCTGCCCGGAGATCGCGGCCGCAGCCGCGTCGGCCTCCTGCATGGTCGCCAGCGCCGCGGCGACCGCCTGCTGCGCCTGCTCCTCGTCGGCGGCGGCCGCGGCGAGATCGGCCGCTGTCTGCTCACAGGCGGCCTCGGCGGCGGCCAGGTCACCGGCGGCGGCGGCCGCCGCCGCCCTCATCGCCAGCACGCTGGGCGGCCGGGACGCGCCGCCCTGCGCCCAGCTCGCACCGAGCAGGTCACCGGCGCGGGTGACCACGCGCAGCCCCGGATGCGCGCGGATCACGTCGCGGGCCTGGTCGAGGTCACCGGCGACGACCACGTCAGCCAGCAGCCCCGCAAGCGCGGCGGACAGCTCTCCCGGCGCCTTCACCAGATCCAGTGCAGGCAGAACCCCAGGTGGGTAGCTGATGTCCGGCCGCCCCGCAGGCGCCGGCGCGGCGGCCTCCCCCACGATGACCATTGCGGTGCTGCCCGCGCCCGCGTCCTTGAGCTGGCGCAGGATGGCCACTGCCGCATCCAGGCCGGCCACCGCGACCGCATCGGCCGCGGCGCCGAGCGCGGCGGTGACCGCATCCTGCGCCCCGTCGGCCACGCTCAGCATGTCGGCGACCGCACCGAGCACGTCACCCGCCCGGTCCGGGTCGGCGAGCAGTGCGGCCGAGGCGTCGGTTCCCTGCTGGAGCGCGCGGATGCCCTCCTCCAGCGCCTCCTTGCGCGCGACCAGCGCCGCCCGTTCCGCGCTGGCCCGCCGCTCGGCCGACCTCAGTGCGCCGACGCGGGCCGTCACCTCGGCGAGAGCGGCGGCAGCCTGCTCGTGCTCGGCGACCAGCCCGGTCCGGTCGTCCTCCCGGCCCGTGGAGGTGTCCTGGAAGTCCTCGTATTCCTGCTGGGCCAGCCGGGCGCGGGACTGCGCCTCCTCCAGGGCGTCGGCGAGGCGGCCTTCCTCCTCGCGGGCGGAGGCCACCCGGCTGCGGGCCGCGCTCACCTGCCCGCGCAGCCTGGCCAGCCGTTCCGCCCGGGCCGCCTCCGCACGTGCCTGCGCGGCCAGCCGCCGCTCTGCATCGGCCAGCCCCGACTCGGCTGCCTCGCGCCGGGTGACAGCGCCGGCCAGCTGGGCACGGGCTGCCTCCAGCCGCTCTCCCAGCACCGCTTCCTGCTCGCGCAGGCCGGCGGCCTCCCGCTCCAGTTCGTCGGGGTCGCGGCTGGGACTGGCCGGTGCCTGGTCAGCGACGAGGTGGGAGTGACGCTCCTGCGCGACGCTGCTCACCCCACGCAGCCGTTCGGCCAGGGAGGAGAGCGAGAACCAGGCTTCCTGCGCCTGCGCCAGCCGCGGCGCGTGCTCCTGCTCGGCGGAATCGAGCGCGGACTCCCGCAGCCGTGCCTGCGTCAGGGCCTGCTCCAGCTGGCCGCGGCGGGCCAGCGCGGCGGCCTCGTCGGTCTGCCCGCGCTCCAGGTCGGCGGCGGCGGTGACGTAGTCGTCGGCGAGCAGGCGGAGCCGGGCGTCCCGCAGGTCCGCCTGGATGGTCGCCGCACGGCGGGCGAGCGCCGCCTGCCGGCCGAGCGGCCCGAGCCGCCGCCGCAGCTCACTGGTGAGGTCGACCAGCCGGGTCAGGTTGGCCTGCATCGCCTCCAGCTTGCGGAGCGCTTTCTCCTTGCGCCGGCGGTGCTTGAGGACACCCGCCGCCTCCTCGATCAGCGCCCGGCGGGCCTCCGGCCCGGCGTGAAGGACCTCGTCGAGCTGGCCCTGGCCCACGATGACGTGCATCTCCCGGCCCAGGCCGGAGTCGGAGAGCAGTTCGGCGACGTCGAGCAGGCGGCACTGGTTGCCGTTGATCGCGTACTCGCTCTGGCCCGAGCGGAACAGCAGCCGGCTGATCGTGACTTCGGTGTAGTCGATGGGGAGCGCGCCGTCGGTGTTGTCGATGGTGAGCGTGACCTCCGCCCGCCCCAGCGGCGGCCGCGATGAGGTGCCGGCGAAGACGACGTCTTCCATCTTGCCGCCGCGCAGGGACTTGACCCCCTGCTCACCCATCACCCAGGAGAAGGCGTCGACGACGTTCGACTTGCCCGACCCGTTCGGGCCCACGACACAGGTGATGCCCGGCTCGAACCGCATGGTCGTGGCCGAGGCGAAGGACTTGAACCCGCGCAGGGTGAGAGTCTTCAGGTACACCTGCGGGCTCTCCTCCTCGTCCGGCCGTAAGAAAGTCCGGCACACCATCGCGGGAGCGCGCTGCGGACCCATCCCCACCGCACCCTACCGCCACCTACCACGCTCTCCGTGTTTCACGCGCCGCGCGGGCCGCGCGTACCAGCCTTCCGCGGGGTCGTCAGGCCAGCTAGGGAGGCCGGCGGAGGCGGGCCGCGGGCCGCGGTCCGCGAAGCTCACACGCCGGCTCGTGATCGTGACTCATGTGGCGAGTGTGAAAGCTGGACGATCTGCCCCTATATGCCGGCCCCGGCGGCGGCCAGCGGGCAAACGAAGAGGGACGCCGCTGAGCGGCGTCCCTGGTCTGATGTGACGTGCAGGTGAGGTGGGTCAGGTGAGCACGGGTTCGCGCTCACGGCCCGCGACCAGCAGTTCGTGACCAACCTCGGCGGCGAGCACGTCGTTCTCCTCCTGGAGCCGGACGAGTTCAGCCTCCAAGTCGTGCACTCGCCGCTGGAGGCGGCGCATTTCGGAGAGCATGCGGGGATCAGGCCCGCCGACGTGGCCGAGTAGAGCCTTCGCCATTGTAGTAGGTCCTCCACACTGAGTGACCAGAGTGGGCGCACACGCGACGACACGCATGAGTGCGCGCAAGGTGACCCCATAAGGATCGCACCCCCGCGGGTATCCGGTCAAGTTGAGCGATCTTGCAGGTCACGGCGGCTGGTCCGGGACCGCGGACGAGGCTGGCAGGCTGGGCAGCTGTAGGCAGAGCGGTTCATGAATGGATCCCGGCGGACCGGCGTCCCGCACCGCGGGCAAGGCTCGCCCTCACGCCCATAGACAGCCAGTGACCGCCCGAAATAGCCACTTTCGCCGTTGACGTTCACATACATGCTGTCGAACGACGTGCCGCCCGCGGACAGCGCCTCCGCCAGCACCTCCCGCACCGCGGCCAGCAGCCTGGCCGCGTCCGCCCGGGCGAGCGCACGGGCCGGGCGCGCCCAGTGCACACGCGCCCGCCACAGCGCCTCGTCCGCGTAGATGTTGCCGATGCCGCTCACCAGCGACTGGTCGAGCAGCGCGGCCTTGATGCCGCTGCTGCGCGCACGCAGCCGCCCGATGACCGCCGCCTCGTCGAAAGCGGCTTCCATCGGGTCGGGAGCAATGTGCGCGATCATCGGTGGGAGCTCCGCCCCGCCCGGCGCGAAAACCAGATGGCCGAACGTCCGCTGATCCGTGAACCGCAAGTCAGGCCCGGTGTCGCTGAAGGCGAACCGAACCCGGACGTGCGGGGAGACGGGGCGGCTGGGATCGCCGAGCAGCAGCTGCCCGCTCATCCCGAGGTGGGCCAGCAGCGCGTCTTCGGCCACCGAGCGCACGCCGGGTGTCTCCGCCAGCACGGGCAGCCACAGATACTTGCCCCGCCGCCTGGTGGCGGTGACGGTGAGACCGGAGACGGCGGCGGCGAAGTCATCCGCGCCCGCCAGGTGACGGCGCACAGCGCGGGGGTGCAGCACCTGCACGTCGCTGATCGTGCGGCCGACGACGTACTTGTCGAGCCCTCGGCGGACGACCTCGACCTCGGGCAGTTCTGGCACTACGGGGTGCCTGCGGGAGCCTGACCAGCCGGGTCTGCCCGCAGTCCGTTACCAGCCACGCCATTGCCCTCAGCACCAGCACCGGCACCGGCCTGGCCAGCGGCATTGTCCGGCCCGGTGCCGCTCTCTGGCCCCGTACCGCTCTCCGTCGCGCTGCTCTCCGTCACGCTGTTCTCCGGATCGGCGGCGCTGGCGTCGGGCCCGGCATCGCGGGCCGACGCATTGGCGTCCCGGGAACTGATCGCCCGCCAGGCGGCCTCCGCCGCCTGCTGCTCGGCCTCCTTCTTGGAGTGGCCTTCCCCCGACCCGTACACACGCCCGCCGACCCGCACCAGCGCCCGGAACGACTTCTGGTGATCGGGCCCGCTCTCCTCGACCTGGTACTCGGGCACCCCGAGCACACCGGCGGCGGTGAGCTCCTGCAGGGACGTCTTCCAGTCCAGGCCGGCCCCGAGCCGTGCCGAATCCGCGATCACCGGGTCGAACAGGCGGTGGACGAGCCCGGACGCCTCGTTCAGGCCGCGCTCGATGTAGACGGCGCCGATCACCGCCTCCAGCGTGTCGGCGAGTATCGACGACTTGTCGCGCCCGCCGGTGCCCTCTTCGCCGCGGCCCAGCCGGATGAAGTCACCCAGGTGCAGCCCGCGCGCGACCCGTGCCAGCGCCCGCATGTTGACCACCGCGGCGCGCAGCTTGGCCAGCTGGCCCTCGGGGAGGTCGGGATACTCGCGGAACAGCGCGTCGGTGACGACCAGGCCGAGGACCGCGTCGCCCAGGAACTCCAGCCGCTCATTGGTGGGCAAGCCACCATGTTCATAAGCAAAAGAGCGGTGAGTCAGCGCGCGCTCCAGCAGCGCCGGGCTCAGCCCGGCGTCGAGGGTGCGCAACAGCTCAGTGCCCTCGGGCCGGTCACATCGTGCTTCGTGCTCGGCTGCGCCTTTCATGCTGTCCTCCTCCCCCAGGTCTGTCTGGGGGTGCCCACCGGTCACGCGGCCTGCACCGCATGGCTTCCGACGGGTCGTTCCGCACAGCGCCTCAGGAAGGCGTGATCACCTGGCGGCGGTTGTACGTTCCGCAGGTCGGGCAGGCGGTGTGAGGCAGCTTGGGGTCACGGCACTGCGGACAGCGCACCAGCGGGGGCGCGGTGGCCTTCCACTGTGCGCGCCGCGACCTGGTGTTGCTCCGCGACATCCTCCGCTTAGGGACGGCCACGTCCACTCTCCTCACGTGTCTCCGGCACGGGCGAGCCGACCGGTTCCGCCTGCGTCATCCGCTGCCGCAGTCCCGCCCACCGGGGATCGGTGGCGCGGTCATGCCCATGTTCCGGGCCAGCCTGGGCGAGCAACGCCCCGCACTCGGCACACAGCCCAGGACAGTCCTCCTGGCACAGTGGCGCGAGCGGGAGCGTGAGCACCAAGGCATCGCGGAGGACCGGCTCTAGGTCGAGCAGGTCCCCGTCCAGAGAGTACCCGTCCTCGTCAGTGTTCCCGGCGCCTTGCTCGTAACTGAACAGCTCCCGGCAGCTGACCTCGATGGTCTGCGCCACCGGTTCCAGGCACCGGGCGCATTCCCCGGTGACCGGCGCCACCGCCGTCGCGGTGACCAGGACTCCCTCGGTCACCGACTCCAGCATCACATCCAGCCGCAGGTCGGCGCCTTCCGCGACCCCTGCCAGGCCCGCCTGCAGGTCCGCGGGCGCGGGCACAGTCCGGGTCTCGGTACGTGCCGAGCCCGGGCTCCTGGGCAGGGTCCGGGTGTCGAAGACCAGCGGCCGGCGTGGATCCAGGCGGGTAGCAGGCGACCTGCGGGAAGATGACATGGCAGCAAGAAGGTATCGGGCGGATTTCCGGAAGGGTCAGCTTACCCAGGCGGCCGCCGGAACCCCAAACTCGGCTCCGCCGCTCAGGACTGCGCCAGCCGCGCGCGCAGCTGCTCGTACACGGGCTGGGGGACCAGCGAGGCCACGTCCCCGCCGTATTTGGCGATCTCCTTGACCAGGCTGGAGCGCAGGAACGAGTACAGCGGATTGGCGGTCATGAACAGCGTCTCGACCCCGGCGAGACGGTAGTTCATCTGCGCCATCTCCATCTCGTACTCGAAGTCGCTGACCGCGCGCAGGCCCTTCACGATCGCCGAGACCTGGTGCGCGCGGCAGAAGTCCACCAGCAGCCCGGTGAACTTGTCGACGCCGACGTTGGGCAGGCCGCTGGTCACCTCCCGCAGCATGTCGAGCCGCTCGTCGACGGTGAACAACCCTTCCTTGGCCAGGTTGGCGCCGACCACCACGACCACCTCGTCATGGAGGCTGGCGGCACGGCTGATGATGTCCAGATGCCCATTGGTCGCGGGGTCGAACGAGCCTGGGCAGACGACACGGCGCACGCAGTCACGCCCTTCCCTTACGACGCTTCGGCTGCGGCGTGACCGTACCAGAAGGTCGCCTCCCCGTACTGGCGGGACCTGTCTGCCCGGTACCGCGTCGGCCATTCCAGCGGTCCCGACCGGGTGGCCCGCTCGACCGCGACCAGCGCCCCCGGCGCCAGCCATCGCCCCCCGGCCAGGGCGATCAGCATCCCGCTGACCTCCCCCGAGGGCGCTGCGTACGGCGGGTCGGCCACCACCAGATCGAACCCGCCCCCCGTGCCCGGCCCACGGCCCAGGAACCGCTGCACCTTGGCACAGACCAGTTCGCCGCCGGGCAGCCCCACCGCCGCCATGTTGGCCTGGATCACCTGGGCGGCCCGCGGGTCCGACTCGACGAACAGTGCCTGTGCCGCGCCGCGTGACAGCGCCTCCAGGCCCACCGCCCCCGAGCCCGCGTACAGGTCGAGCACCCTCGCCCCGTGCAGCGGGCCGACGATGGCTGTCACGGTGGCGAACAGCCCCTCCCTGGCCCGGTCGCTGGTCGGCCGGGTCGCCATCCCCTTCGGCACGGCCAGCCGCCTGCCCCGGGCCAGGCCCGCGATGATCCGCGTCACCGCCCAGCCCGCCCGGCCCGCCCAGCCCGGCCGGCCCGTCCGGCCCGCCCGGCCCGTCCGGTCACGTCTTCTCCAGGAACTCGGCCTGCTCCTCATCGAGCAGCGAGTCGATGGCCGCCGCGAGCGCCGGGTGGCCGGTCAGGTCCGGGTCCGCCTCCACCAGGGCGGTGGCCTCCTCACGCGCCTGCCCGATCAGCTCCTCGTCACGCAGCAGCGTGAGCAGCTTGAGGCTCCCCTTCCGGCCCGCCTGAGCCGCCCCGAGCACGTCCCCCTCCCGGCGCTGCTCCAGGTCCAGCCGGGACAGCTGGAACCCGTCCAGCGTGGCGGCGACGGCCTCCAGCCGGTCCCGCGCCCTGGTCCCCTCCGGCGCCTCGGTCACCAGCAGGCACAGTCCCGGCGCGCTGCCGCGGCCGACCCGGCCCCGCAGCTGATGCAGCTGCGACACGCCGAACCTGTCCGCGTCCAGGATCACCATCGCGGTGGCGTTCGGCACGTCCACCCCCACCTCCACCACCGTGGTCGCGATCAGCACATCGGCGAGCCCGTCGGCGAACGCCCGCATCGCCGCTTCCTTCTCCTCGGCTGGCAGCCGCCCGTGCAGGATCCGCAGCCGCAGCCCAGCCAGCGCGCCCTCGGCCAGCCCCGGCGCCACCTCCAGCACGGCCAGCGGTGGCCGGCCCGGGCTCCCGTCCTCCTCGTCCGGCCACCCCGGCGCTTCGGGGTCGGCGCCAGAGCCGGGAGAACCTTGCGTTCCGCTGCCGGGCTTGGAGCTGTCTTCGCCGCCGATCCGCGGGCAGACGACATACGCCTGGTGGCCCTTGCCCGCCTCCTCCCGGATCCGCGCCCACGCCCGCGCCAGGTAGTGCGGCTTGGCGGCTGCGGGCACGACGTGGGTGGCGATCGGCGCGCGGCCGGCCGGCAGTTCGGTGAGCGTGCTGGTGTCCAGATCGCCGTAGACCGTCATGGCGACGGTGCGGGGGATCGGGGTGGCGGTCATGACCAGAACGTGCGGGCGGGCACCCCGGGCCTTCTCGCGCAGCGCGTCCCGCTGCTCCACCCCGAACCTGTGCTGCTCGTCGATCACCACCAGGCCCAGCTCGGCGAACTGGACGTGCTCGGTGAGCAGGGCATGGGTGCCGATCACGATGCCGGCCGACCCGGACGCCGCGTCCAGCAGCGCCTCGCGGCGGGCGGCGGCGCCGGCCGACCCCGTCAGCAGCGCCACCCGGGTCGCCTGCTCCGCGCCGCCCAGCCGGCCTGCCTCGCCGAGCGGCCCGAGCAGGTCGCTGATCGACCGGAGATGCTGCTGGGCGAGCACCTCGGTCGGGGCCAGCAGCGCCGCCTGCCCGCCCGCGTCGATCACCTGGAGCATGGCCCGGACGGCGATCACCGTCTTGCCGGAGCCAACCTCCCCTTGCAGCAGCCGGTGCATGGGGTGGTCACCGGCCAGGTCGGCGGCAATGGTCGCGCCCGCCTCCCGCTGGCCACCAGTAAGACTGAACGGGAGCCGCCTGTCGAACGCGTCCAACAGCCCGCCGGCCCGTGGCGGGCGGGCCGTGGCAGGCAGTGCGGCGGCCGCCTGCCGGCGCTGGGCCAGCACGGCCTGCAGCACGAACGCCTCGTCCCACTTCAGCCGGGTCCTGGCCCTGGCGACCTCGGCATCGTCGGCGGGCCGGTGGATGCCGTGCAGCGCCTGCCCGAACGGGGCCAGCCCGTACCGCTCACGCAGGTCCGCTGGCAGCGGGTCGTCGACCTCGCCGAGTGTGTCCACGATGACCCGGACCGACTTCTCGATGTCCCAGGTCGAGACATCTTTGGTAGCCGGGTAGACCGGGATGAGCTCGGCCGCGTACTCGGCCGCGAGCGCGGCGTCGTCCGCCGCAAGCAGCTTGCATTCGGGATGCGCGAGCTGGCGCTTGCCCTTGAAGGTGGAGACCCGCCCCGCGAACATGCCGTGCCGTCCAGGGCTCAGCTGGCGCTCCCAGAACTCCACCTTGTTGAAGAACGTGAGCGCCAGCGAGGCGCTGCCGTCGGTCACCGTCACTTCCAGCAGACGGCCGCGGCGGGCCCGCATCGGCCGCGCCGTCACCTTGGCGACCTGCGCGAAGACGGTCACGTGCTCGCCGTCGCGCAGCGCCGCCAGGTCGGTCAGCTCACCGCGCCGCGCGTACCGGCGGGGATAGTGCCGCAGCAGGTCGCCCACGGTGCGCAAGCCGAACGCCTTCTCCAGCTTGCCGGCGGCCTTGCCGCCCACCGCGTCCCGCAGCGGTTCTTCCAGCCTCGACATGGGCCCACAGGATAGGCGGCCGGGCGGCGCCGTTGGGGCTCTGGTTCGCGCCGGAGGCCGGGAGTCGGATATTCTTCGACGGCTGGCCCTGGCGGAGCCCGGGCGGCGTCCAGCTTCCTCGATCACACCAATGGAGCGATCCCGTGGCTTCTGTCTGCGACATCTGCGGCAAGGGGCCGGGCTTCGGCAACAAGGTCTCCCACTCGCACCGCCGCACCCCGCGCCGCTGGAACCCGAACATCCAGGTCGTGCACGCGGTGGTCAGCGGGACACCGAAGCGGCTGAACGTGTGCACGTCCTGCATCAAGGCCGGGAAAGTCACCCGCTGACACCCCGGCACCACCAGCCGTCCCACCGGCCGCTGCCGCGGCACTGACCGGCCTGCCCTGAGCCCGCCGTTGTCCTGGTGTGCCCTGCTCCTGGTGTGCCCTGCTCCTGGCATGCCCGCTGGGCGTGCTCAGCCGACGCGGCAGGTGTGACCGTCGAAGACACATCCCGACGGCGCACTCGGTGCCCCGGAGACCGCCAGGATCACCTGGATGCCACCGCCACCGCCACCGGGCCCGCCATCACCGCCGCCGTCCTGGAAGTGCCCGTCCCCGCCGGGCTGGATCAGCACGCTGTGATCACCGCGGGGCTGCCAGCTGGCGCCCCAGACGCCGATGATGCGCGCCGAGGCGTAGCTGATCTGCAGGCTCCAGCTGGACGGCCCGGAGCTGCCGGGCCCGGTGATCGTGATCTTCGCGGCGAACCCGTCCTGCCACTGGTGCAGCGTCTGGTAGGTCATCACCGGCGCACCCCCCGGCGGTGTCCCGCCGCCCGGGCTGGACTGGGTGTGCGGGGACGTGCCAGCGACATGCCGGTCCTTGACCGCGGGGTGCGGGGAGACCAGCCGGCGGCCCGGCCTGGCTGACGCCAGCCCGCCGCCCGGGGTCGGGGTGACGCATCCAACGACCGGGCACGCGTGCCCGCCCACCTTGGGGTCGCCAAAACTGATCACGGTCCTGGTCATGGGGAACGCGAGCACCGCGGCGATCACGACGCCCAGGCTGGCCGCGAAGGTCGGGGTCACCATCACCCGGCGCATGGCCATGCCGACAACCCTGGCCCGCGCCTGGGTGGCCCTGGATCGCCCGTGGCGTCCTGGCGCCTGGTTCCGGGGCGCCGGCCTCTTACGGTGTCGTGACATGAGGGGGTTGCTGCCATGCATTCCGCTTGAGTTAAGAAGTTCAATGTAAACCATCACACTGTCGGTGAGATAGATATGAGAATCTCAGCCGAAGTGATCCCAGCCGCCCCGGCCGTGGAAGGGCTGGCCACCCACCAGGACCCCCTCCCCCTGGCGCACAAAACCGATCACCGACCAGCGGGCGGGCAGCACGGTGCCGGCCGGGAAGGTGGCGGCTAGCGCGTGATCCTCCCCGCCGGTGAGCATCCAGCCCAGCGGCTCAGGCTGGCCGGGCGGGCCCGGCTGTCCCATCCGGGCGGACGCGGCGGGCACGGTGGACGCGGCGGGCCCGGTGGACGCGGCGGTCCCGCCGAGCAGCTCGGCGGCGGCGAGCAGGTCAGCGCCCGGCTCCAGCCTGGACGGGTCGATGTCGATGAGCACCCCGCTGGCCTTCGCCACGTGCCCGACGTCGGCGATCAGCCCGTCACTGACGTCGATCATCGAGGTGGCGCCGAGCGCCGCCGCCTCCGGCCCGGCCTCGTACACCGGACGGGGCCAGCGGTGCGCCGCCACCAGCCTC
>DATKRG010000264.1:0-1684 GCA_035532275.1 Streptosporangiaceae bacterium
CCGGTGTCGTGGAGCATGAAGGCGAGGCGGTCGGCTGGGTAGTCGGGGTCGAGGGGGACGTAGGCGGCTCCGGCGCGGATGATGCCGAGCATCCCGATGACCAGGTCGGTCCCGCGGGCGCAGGCCAGGCCGACCAGCGATCCGGGGCCGGCACCGAGGACACGCAGCCGGGCGGCCAGGCCGTCGGCCCGGCGCAGCAGCTCACGGTAGGTCAGGGACTCGCCGGCGGCGGTGTCGGTCACCGCGATCGCGCCGGGTGACCGCGCGGCGCGCCCGGCCACGGCATCGCCCAGCGAGCCCGCTACCGGGCTGCCGCCGCGGGGCCCTGACCATTGCTCCAGCAGTTCCCGCTCCGCGGCCGGCAGCGCCGTCACCTGCGATACCCGGGCGTCCCGGCCCGCCGCGACCAGGCCGGCGAGCAGCTCCGCCCACTGCGCCGCGAGCCGCTCGGCCGTCCCCCGATCGAACAGGTCCGCGGCGTACTCCAGCTCCGCCCCCATCCCGTCAGGGCCCGCGTCGATCACCGAGCACGTCAGGTCGAATTTCGCGGTGCCGGTGTCCGCGCCTTCCAGCCGGGCCCGCACCCCCCCGCCCAGCTCCCAGTCGCGCCGCTCCCGCCGGTGCATCCCGAACACCACCTGCACCAGCGGCGGAACCGCCAGGTCCCGCTCCGGGACCAGCGCGTCGACCAGGACCTCGAACGGCACGTCCGAGTGCGCCTGCGCCCGCAGCGACGCCCGCTGCACCCGCGCCACCAGCTCCCCGAACGACGGGTCCGCGCCCGCATCCACCCGCAGCGCCAGCGTGTTGACGAAGAACCCCACCACCGGCTCCAGCTCCGGCAGCCCCCGGCCGGCCACCGGCGAGCCCAGCACCATGTCGGTGCACCCCGACCACCGCGACATCAGCACCGCGAACACCGCCAGCAGCACCTCGAACACCGTCGCCGAGCACTCCCTGGCCGTGTCCCGGATCCCCGCCGCCAGTCCCCCGTCCAGCTCCAGCCGGACCGTCCCGCCCGCGTACGACCGCTCCGCCGGGCGCGGCCGGTCCCCCGGCAGCTCCAGCACCGCCGGCGCCCCCGCCAGCTCCTCGCGCCACCACGCCACCCCCGCGTCCACCACGCCGGCCACCACGCCGCGCTGCCACGCCGCGAAATCCCGGTAACTCACCGGCAGCGGCCCCAGCGCCGGCTCCGCGCCCCCCGCCAGCGCCCCGTACGCCGCCGTCAGCTCGCGCAGCAGCACCTCAACCGACCACCCGTCGCACGCCACATGATGAACCGACAGCCACAGCAGCCACCCGTCATCCGCGCACCGCACCAGCCCGCCCCGCAGCAGCGGCACCACGCTCAGGTCAAACGGCTCGCGCACCCCCGCCCGCACCACCTCCCACCCCGCGTCCCAGCCGCCAGCCCCCCGCAGGTCCGCCTCCGACCACGGCACCGCCGCCGCCGCCGCGACCACCACCTCCACCCGGCCGTCCGCCCCCGTCACCAGGCCCGACCGCAGCACCTCATGCCGCCCCGCCAGCACCTCCGCGCACCGCCGCAGCACCCCCCCGTCCACCCCGCCCCGCAACCGCACCACCAGCGGAACGTTGTACAAGCCACCCCCCGCACCCCCCGCACCCCCCGCACCCCACTGCTCCAGGAACCACAACCGCTCCTGGCCAAAAGACACGG
>DATKRG010000265.1:0-2225 GCA_035532275.1 Streptosporangiaceae bacterium
CCCGGGCGGCCCGGTCAGGCGTCGCGTTCGAGTGGGCAGCTCATGCAGCGCGGGCCGCCCCGGCCGCGGCCGAGCTCGTTGCCCGCGATCGTGATCACCTCGATGCCGTTCTGCCGCAGGTAGGTGTTGGTGGTCACGTTCCGCTCGTAGGCGACGACCACGCCCGGCTCGACCGCGAGCACATTGCAGCCGTCATCCCACTGCTCCCGCTGAGCGGAGTGGACGTCCTGCACCGCGGTCAGCACGGTGATCTCGGGCATGTCCAGGGCCGCGGCCAGCGCCCGGTGCATGTCGGCCGGCGGATGATCGGTCACCTTGAGCTCGTGCGCGCTCGCCCCCGGCTCCACCGTGTAGGAGGGCAGCATGCCCATGCCCGCGTACTTGGTGAACACCCCGTAGTCGGCCATCGTCAGCAGCGTGTCCAGGTGCATGAACGCCCGGGTCTTCGGCATGTCGATGGCGACCAGGCGGCGGGCCGCCCCGGCCGCGAACAGCCGGTGGGCGAGCACCTCGACCGCCTGCGGGGTGGTCCGCTCGCTCATGCCGACCAGCACGGCCTCGTTGCCGAGCACCAGGATGTCCCCGCCTTCGATGGTGGCCGGGGCGGCGTCCTCCCCGTGGTACCAGACCTGGAAACCGGCCTCGGCGAACATCGGGTGCCAGCGGTAGATCGCCTCGTCGGTGACGGTCTCCCGGATCCGGGCGGGCCGGCGCATCGCGTTGATGGACACGCCGCCGTAGATCCAGCACGAGGTGTCGCGCTGGTAGAGCAGGTTCGGCAACGGGGCGAGCACGAAGCCGTCGGGGTCCAGCGAGTGGAAGGCGATGCTCTTGGGTTCGGGCCCGAGTTCGGTGATCTCCCGCTTGGTGATCCCGCCGGCCAGGAACTGCGCCAGGCTCGCCGGGTCGAGCCCGTCCATGGCCGCCCGGAGGGTGGCCGCGGCGAGCGGCCCGTGCCAGCGTGGGTCGAACACCCGGCCCAGGATGTAGTCGCGTGCCTCGGTGATCTCCAGGGTCTGCGCGAGCAGGTCGCCGTAGTAGTGCACAGCCACGCCGCGCGAGCGCAGCACCCCGGCGAACGCGTCGTGCTCGGCCTGCGCCCTGCTCACCCACAGCACGTCGTCGAAGAGCAGGTCGGCGGCGTTGTCGGGGGTGAGCCGCTTGAGCTCCAGGCCGGGCCGGTGCAGTACCACCTGCCGCAGGCGGCCGACCTCCGAAGCAACGTGGAGCATGGCACCCCCGTTCGGCATGGGTGTTGCCTGTCAGTTATCTCATGGCCATTAGGCTGCGGGAGTGGATCTAGATCTTTCCCGCAGCGCCGCCGAGCTGACCGCGGCCCTGGTCGACGTCCCCTCCGTCAGCGGGGACGAGAAGGTGCTGGCGGACGCGATCGCGGACGCGCTCGGCGAGCTGCCACACCTGAGCGTGCAGCGGGACGGGAACGCCGTGGCCGCGCGGACCAGCCTCGGGCGGGCCGAGCGGGTCATCCTGGCCGGGCACATCGACACCGTGCCGATCGCCGGCAACGTGCCGTCGCGCACCGAGGGGGACGTGCTCCACGGCTGTGGCAGCTGTGACATGAAGTCCGGCGTGGCGGTCCAGCTCCGGCTCGCCGCACAGCTGGCCGAGCCCTCCCGCGACGTGACCTATGTCTTCTACGACTGCGAAGAAGTGGAAGCCGAACGCAATGGCCTGCTCAGGCTGAGCCGCAACGCGCCGGCCCTGCTCGGGGGTGACCTGGCGGTGCTGCTGGAGCCGACCGCCTGCCTGATCGAAGGCGGCTGCCAGGGCACCATGCAGGCCGAGATCACCACCCGCGGCCTGCGCGCGCACAGCGCCCGGTCCTGGCGCGGGCGCAACGCGATCCACGGCGCCGGTGCCGTTCTGGACGTGCTGCGCGCCTACCAGCCGCGCGAACCCGATGTGGACGGGCTCACCTACCACGAAGGGCTGAACGCGGTCGGCATCCGCGGCGGGGTAGCGGGCAACGTGATCCCCGACGAGTGCGTGGTCAAGGTGAACTTCCGGTTCGCCCCGGACCGCACCGTCGAGCAGGCGGCCGAGCACGTGCATGAGGTGTTCAGCGGGTTCGACGTGGTGATCACCGACGCCGCGCCGGCGGCCCGGCCCGGGCTGTCCGACCCGGCGGCGGCGAGCCTGCTGAGCGCGGTGGGCGGGACGCCCCGCGCCAAGTTCGGCTGGACGGACGTGGCCAGGTTCGCCGA
>DATKRG010000266.1:0-8487 GCA_035532275.1 Streptosporangiaceae bacterium
GGGAATCGCCAGGAAATGCCCGGTCGGGTCGGTTCCGGTCAGCGGGTTGTCAGCGGCATAAGCGAACGGGTTAGCCGCCGCCTCATCCGGCACCGGGCTCACCGTGACACTGTCACGGCTCGTGAACTGGCCATCCGCCGGCGAGTACCAGCGGGCACCCATATGCACGAGCCTGCTGGCCGCATCAGTGAAACCAGACTGATACCCCAGGTTCCCCGCCAGCCCCGACGAAGCCAGCACATTACCGAACGGGTCATAAGCCGCCGACCCAGTCAAGGACGTGGCCGACGGCGAGAAATCGCCGGTCACATCGGTATGGGCATCGGTGTAGGGGATCACACCCTGCGCGGTCGAGCCGCCAGACGGGCCGACAGCGGCCAGGCCACCGCCGGGATCGTAACTGTAGTGCCAGGTCCCATCGGTCGTGATCTGGCTGCCCGTGCCGTCATAGCCGAAGCTGAACGACTCACCATTGCCCGAACCGGTCAGCACCCGCCCCAGCGCGTCATAGGTGTACTGCTGGCCCGCCTGGGTGACTCCCTGCCCATAGGCATCGCTGGCGAAGGACTGGGTGCCGTTCGGGCCGGTCGCCGACGACATGGTGCCACGGGCGGTATAGGAGAACGTGGTGGCACCGCCGGAACCCGGCTGGGAGCTGGCCAGCTCATCCCGGGCGTCATACGTCAGCGTCTGGCCGCCCGCCTGGGTGAGATTCCCGGCCCCGTCGTAGCTGTAGTTCGTCGCCGTGGAGCCGTTGTTCCACGACGTCAGCCGGTTCGCCTCATCGTAGGTGTAGGTGTTCGCGGCCGACCCGGCGAACCCGGTTGTGGTCTTCGACGTCAGGTTGCCGTTCAGGTCGTAGCCGTAGCCGATCGAGGCCACAGACGCCCCGCCCGCGGTGGTCAGCGCGTCCGAGGTCAGCTGATGCAGGTTGTTGTAGCCGAACGTGCGGACATCGTTGCCGGAGCCGTAGGAGATCTGTGACACCTGCGACATGGGGCTGTACGAGTAGGCCGCGGTCGTCCCGGTCAGCGGGTCAGCCAGAGTGGCCAGCCGGCCGGCGTTGTCGTAGGTGTATGAGGTGGTGCCCGCCGCATCCGTGACCGACACCGGCGCGCCGTCCCCGTTGTAGGTGAAGGACGACGAGCCACCGCTCCCGGACGCCGACAGCGGCAGCCCACGGTCGTTATAGCTGAACGATTCGCTCGTGGCCGGCGCCGAACCGGCCGCCGACGTACTGGCCGATGTCATGTCCCCGGCCAGGTCGTAGCCGAAACTGCGGCTGGCGGTCGCCGCGTCCGCCCCGCTCCCCGATTGCCCGGTCAGCTCGCCGACGCTGTTGTAGGTGTCGGCGAGTGTCACACCGCCGGGCTGGGTCACTGTCGCCAGCCTGCCGTTGGCGTCGTAGGCGGCCGTGAACGTCCCTTGCGCCGGGGAGGAGTATGTCGCCGTGGATGGCTCGATCTGGGACTCAGGCAGGTTCCACGAGTTGTAGGTGGTCCACCAGTTGTTGCCGTTCCCGTCGGTGAACAGCGTCCGGTTGCCAGCCAGGTCGTACCCGAACGAGGTGGTGACAGACGACGAGGCGGTCACTGGCTGGGACTCGCTGGCCACCGCCCCGGTCGGGTCGTAGGTGTAGGTCGTCGTGTTACCGCGGTAGTCGGTTGCCGAGAGCATGTTCCCGTCACCGTCGTAGGCCGCGCCCGCCGACCTCAGCACGGTGCCCGTGGCGGACAGGTCAGCCTGCCCGGTCATCCGCCCGGCTTCGTCGAACGTCTGGGTGCTCGCGGTCCCGTCCGGGTAGGTGACGGACACCGGCCGCCCGGCCGCGTCATAGGAGGACTTGGTGACGTTGCCGACGCCGTCGGTGATGCTGGTGGTCTCCCCTGCCGGGTCATACCCGTAGGAGGTGACCACCCCGGCGGCTGAGGTCTGCGACGACAGCCAGCCGTTCGACCCGTACGAACTGGTGGTGGTGTAGGCGGCATTCGACGGATAACGCTCTACCTGGGTCGAGGTCAGCTGACGCCCCAGGTAGTCGTAGGTGGAGTCGGTAACCGCCCCGGTCGGCCCGGTCGCCGACAACTGATCGCCCTCGGTGTCGTAGGTGAATGTGCTGACACCACCGTCGGGCGCGGTGACCGATGCCTGATCACCCAGCTGGTCATAGGTGTAGGTGGTCTTGTTGCCCAGCGGGTCGGTCTGTGAGGTGACCTGACCGAGGTTATTGTATGTCTGCGTGGATACGGCGTTGATCTGGGAAGAACCCGGTGGGGTATACGGCGGCTGGGTGACCGACACCGGGCGGCCGACCGCGTCATAAGCGGTGGTCGTGACGTTCCCGTTCGCATCCGATGTCTCGACCGGCTCGCCGAAGGTGTCGTACCCGGTCATCGTCACCGGCGCGGCCTGGGCCGGTGAGCTGCCATAGATGTGCGTTGACACCGCGGGCAGGGTGGTGACCGCAAGCCGGCCGGCCTCGTCGTAGCTGTAGGAGGTGGTGTTCCCGTTGGGGTCGGTCATGGAGGACGGCAGTCCCCGCTGATCCAGCGTCCAGTTCGTGGTCAGCTTGTTCGAGGTGCTGGCACCACCGTCGCGGCCGCTCTGGTAGAGCCCGGAAATCTCCGAGGGCGACAGGACCCGCTGGTACACCTGCATGTCGGAGATGCTGCCGGTGAACCAGTCGACCGGCGAACCGACATACTGGCCCCGGCCCATCACGGTGGGACCGTTGGCCACGTACGGCGTCGTGTCAGTCGCCGTGCCTTGAGCCGTGCCGTTCACGTACAGGGTCATCGTCCCGGTCGCCGCGTCGTAGGTCCCGGTCAGGAAGTACCAGGTGCCGGTGGTCGCATCCCCCGACGACGTCGCGCGGATCGCGGTCGGGCTGGCGCCGTCGGCGTTCTTGCGGCCGAACGCCCATCCGCTGGTACCCGAGTCGTACTGAAGCTGGAACGCCGAATTCTGGTTGGCGTCCTGGGAAGCTGCCGCCTCCCAGTTCACCGCCGTGGTCATGTTCGCCCACACCGACACCGAGAACGAACCCGTGGTGTTCAGCACCGGCCCGCTGGTAGCAACAAGAGAGCTGCTGCCGTTGAACGAGCCTGCGCCGCCAGACCAGGTGACGTTCGTCGCGGTGCCGTTGTTGCCGATACCGGAGGCATCGGGCACCGATGTGCCTGAGGTCTGGTCGAGCCGCCACCAGCCGGCTGGGTTGCCGCCACCGTGGACGTACTGCGACTCCGAGGTCAGGTTCCCCATCGGATCGTAGCCGTAGCTGGTGGACTGCACCGGCGTGGAACTGCCCGGCCCGGTCAGTGTCTGGCTGACCACCTGGTCGTCGGGTGAGTAGCTGTAGGTGGTGGTCCGGTCCAGGCCTGCCGGGTCCAGGGTTTGCGACGTGGTGCGGCCGTCGGCGTCCACCGCGTAGCTGGTGGTGGAGGCCCCGTTGTTGGTCACCTGCTGGGTGAGCTCGTCGGCGCTGTTGTAGGTGTCGGCTTCCTCGGTGAACGAGGCGCCGGTGTGCGGATCGGTACGGATGACCGTCGCCGGAAGGCCGTTGTCGGTGTAGGTGTAAGAGGTCATCCACCCCATCGAGTCAGTAACCGAGGCCAGCCGGCCAGCCGGGTCGTATGCCCGCGACTCCTGCACCAGCGGAGCGGGCGTTTGGGGGTTGGACGGGTTCCCCGTGAAGTTCTGCAGGGTGGTCGTCAGCAGATGCCCGTTCGGGTCATAGATGTAGGTGGTGACGTTGCCAGCCGGGTCAGTGTCGCTGGACAGGTTGCCATAGGGGTCATAGGTATAGACCGTTTTGGCATTAGCCGCGTCGGTGGACGAGGCCAGCTGGTCATGACTGTTGAAGGTGCTGGACACCGTCCGGGACGCGTCGCCACCCGTCGTGTCGGCAACCGTCTGGCCGGTGACATCGCCGTCGGCGTCGTAGCTGGTGGTGATCTGCGCGGTGTGGACCGCGCCCGTCACCCGGTCGGTCACCGGCGGGTCGGTTTCGGTGACCACCTCTCCCATCTGGTCGTAGGCGTAGGTAGTGGTGAGGCCGCCCGGGTAGGAGCTGGAGATCTCCGTCTTGGTCAGCACCCGGCCGACGCCGTCGTAGGTGTACTTGGTGACCAGCCCGTCCGGGTCGGTGACCTGGGCGACATCCCCGTTGGAGTAGTACTGCGTCGTGGTGGCCCCGCCCGCCGGGCTGGTCGCCGTCGCGGGCAGCCCGGCCGGTGTGGTCCCGCCACCGACAGCAGGAGTCAACGTCGTGGTGTAGGTGGTCGTGGCCGTGTACCCGTTGGGGAAGCCGGGCACCGCGGGGGTGGTCACACTGGTGAGGTCGCCGCTGGAATCGTAGGTGTACGTCGTCAGGTAGGTGTTGTCGGACGCCGACGACGAGCCCGGGCCGCGCTCGGTCAGCAGCATGTCGTTGCGCGGGTCGGAGGTGAGCTGCGCGCTGGTGTCGTTGGGGTAGTAGCTGTAGTAGCCGGTGGTGCAGATGTTCGCGGACTGATCCTGGCAGGTGGTCTGCGACACCAGGTTGCCGCGGATGTCATGGCCGGTGGTGGTGACGTTGCCGTTGGCGTCGGTCGTGGTGTACAGGAACCCGTCCGTGTCGTAGCCGAACTGGGTGGTGTTGCCCAGGGCGTCGGTCTCCGCCAGCATGCGGTCACCGTTCAGCGCGTCCATCGTGTAACTGAGGGTGCTGCCTCCCGGGTCGGTAACGGTCACGTTCTCGACGGGTGTCAGCCCGGATGAGTACTGGGATGCCTGGTGTTCCTCGCTCACCTGGGCGGCTGACAGCTGGGAGTTGTCCACCGCGATCTCGGCCAGGCTGCCGGTGAAGTACCACGGGGTCCTGTTGGTAAACGAGTTGCCCGGCCACGTCGATCTGATCACCCCCACCCCCGCATACACATACGGCTGCGGGCCGGGCTGGGAGATCGTGCCGGACAAGGTGCCGACCACCGTCCCATCCAGGTAGAGCGTCTGGCTGCTGCCGGCCGCGGCTAGCACCACGTTGTGCCAGTTCCCGTCGTTGACGGCCGAACTGCTGGTGATCGGGTCGTGGCTGCCGTTCCAGAACTCCCCGCGCAGCTTGCCATCGGTGCCGATATACAAAGCGGGGGTGAAGTTCGTCCACGACCCCGCACTGACCGGGCCGTCCTGGTAGCTGAACAGGACCCCGTCCTGCCCGGAGGCGGCCTTGAACCACAGGCTCACCGACTGGTTCCCGGTGGTGCTGACCTCACCGGACGGCAGCGCGAGATAGGACGTCGAGCCGTCGAAGGAATCCGCGGTCGCGTCGGAGAACGGGCCCGCGACTCCCTCGGTGACGTTGCTGTAGGAGGCGGTGCCGCCGTTGACCTGGTTGACGGCCTGGGTGGTGCCGGTGTCGGCGAGCCGCCAGTAGTCGGAGGGGCGCTGGCTGAGCACGGACGACACATACACCTGGCTGGAGCCGCTCACCGTCGGCGGCTGTAGCCGCCAGGTGCCACCGTTGTCGTCGGTCACCTGCTGCACGGCGCTGGTGATGCCGCTGTAGCTGACCTGGGCGTAGACGCTGCCCGACGGCCGGGTGACCTGGGTCAGCAGGCTGGCCGGCCCGGTGCCGGCTGCGTACAGCTGCGCGGCCTCCCCGCTGGTCAGCGGCCGGTTCCAGAACCCGGCGTCGGATATGGAGCCGCTGAAGAAGCTGGGATACCCGGTGGTGCTGTTCGGGTTGCTGTTGGGCGCGTCCGTCCAGTGCCCGCCGAGGAATCCCGCCCCGACGTAGTCGTAGTTCTGCTGGCCGGTCATCGTCACCGCGCCGGACACGGTGCCGGCCGCCCTGCCGTCCAGGTACAGCGTCTGGGTGTTCCCCGCCGCCGCGAGCAGCGCCAGGTGCCATTTCCCGTCATTGACCGGTGAGCTGGTCACCACCCCGGTCTCGCCACCATTCCAGAACTCCGCGTGCAGGTCGCCGCTGGTACCCACGTACAGGGCCGGGGTGAAGTCACCGGGGCTGCTGGTCTTGGTAATCGGGTCCTGCGAGTAGCTGAACAGCACTCCCTGGCTGGTCGTCTTGAACCACATGCCGACCGTCTGGTAGCTGGCTGCCGTCACCAGGCCGCTGGGAAGGCTGACGTAGGAGGAGGTGCCGTCGAAGCTCGCGGAGGTGGCCGCGGAGCCGGGCAGCGGGCCCGGCTGGCCGAGCGTGCCGTTGGTGTAGCTGCCGTTGTCGGTGCCCTCGTTGAGCAGCACCGAACTGGCCGCGGTCGTCCCCGACGCCTCATCCAGGCGCCAGTACGACTGGGGGCCGGTGTCCAGGACCGCGTTCTGGAAGTCGGACCCGGAGGTGTAGGAGTAGGTCGTGCACGCGGTGCTGCTGACCGGCGGGCAGACCTCGGCGAGCTGATCGCCGCTGTAGGAGTACTGCCAGGTCAGTGCGGTCGAAGAGTTCCCGGGAGTGACCGGGTCGGTGGCAACCGTGGCCACGTGCGGGTAGGACGCGCCGGAGGGTGTGCTCCAGGTGATGTGCAGTGCCCGGCCGGACGCGGCCGACGTGATCTGGCTGATCTGGCCCGAGGCGTAGGTGAAGGTCAGGGCATGGCCCAGCGCGTCCGTGATCGAGGTGATCCCGTAAGCCCCGCTGCCGAGCGACTGGGTGAACTTGTAGACCGTGTCGTTCTTGTCGGTCAGGGTGTACCCGCCGGTCACCGACGCGAGGGTCGAGTAACGGCCGGGGGGCGCGGTGTACGACCCGTCGCTGTTCTTCCCGAACCCAACCTGTTCCCCGTCGGGGTAGGTGACCACCATCGTTTCCGGGTTGCCCGAGGCATCGTTCAGGCCCGGTTCGATCTTGGCGTCCAGGAGGCTCGACCAGGCGGCGCCAAAGGCGCCGGTGGTGCGTGGGTCCAGGCTGTTGTAGTCCCGGTCGATCGACAGGGATGGCCCAGCTGCCGCGACCTGTGCGTCGGTGACCGACGTGGTGTAGTTGGCCGCGGCTGGCGAGAAGCCCTGGCCGCCGGTGTTCTGTGACAGCGACGAGGTGATCAGCGGCTGCGGGACGGGCGTGGACAGGTACGTGGCCACCGGGGTGGCGCTGTAGTTGCTGCCGTCGTAATCCTGGACCGTCCAGTAGTAGGTCTGGTTCCAGGTCAGCTTCCCAGACGGCACAGCCCAGTCGCCCGAGGACTGCAGGCTCGAGCTCGCCAGCTTGGTGCCCGCGGTGTTGTAGATGGCGAATTTGTACTGCACGCTCTCCCCATCCGCGTCGTGGCCGGAGGCGACGAGTTCTGGCGTCAGCGAGGTCACGTTCGAGTTGTCCGCCGGAGACTGCTTGTCGATCTGCGGGATGCCACTCGTGCCTGACGTCATCAGCAGGTAGGGCGGTTGCGGGCTGGCGGCGGAGTCGAGCAGCCGCCAGCTCGCCGCGCCCGCCACCGCGGTGGTCAGGGCCAGCGTGGCTCCGCCGGCCGGGGCCTGCTGGAGGTCGGTGAGGGGCACTGCCCCGGTCAGCGGTGTGGCCGTGTTGACCCCCGCCTGACCATACGCGCCAGGGCTGGCGCCGGCGCAGGCGCCCGCGGCCAGTGAGCTAGCCGTCCGCCAGCTGCCCGAGCCTGTTCCCGGCCCGCTGGGCGTGCCTGGGCTCTGATCGGGGCTGGTGAGCACGCTCACCCGCAGCGGGCTGGTGGGGCAGCCGGGGGTGGCCGCACCGGACATGTGCAGCCAGGCGGTGGCTGGACGGTGGCCGTTGACCGACAGCGGGAACGGCGGGAACTGGAGCACGGCGGCAGCCCTGTCCGTGCCATGATCCAGGCTCCCTGCGGCCAGAACCGGCCCGCCGGGTGCGACGGCGAGCTGGCCGGACACCACCTGTGTAGCCGCCTTGCCGGAGCTGGAGGAAGCAGCCGTCAGGTCCAGGTTCACGGTGACCGGGAAGGCCCCTGCCTGAGCGGACAGCCATGCTTTGTCGGCGCTGATCTGCAGCGCGGTCCCGCCCTGGTAGCCGATCAGCTGGTAGGTGAGCGGTCCCGAGATGACAGGCAGGCCGCTTACCGCGCTGACCCGGGAGGCGATCATGTACGCGGGAGCCAGCTCAGCACTCGTGCTGCCGCTGGCGCTCTCGAACCGGACCGAGGTTCCGCCGGTCGCTACCACGGGCGTGACCCCGGTCAGCTTCAACGGGAGCACCCAGCTGGCCGGCGCCACCGCTGACTGCAGCAGCAGGGAGATCCGCAGCCCGCCGGGGGTTGCCGAGACGCCGACATCGGTGCCGGGCAGCGCCTGCGCGTACACCAGTGATGGCTGTCCAGCGGTAGCTCCGGTCGCCGGTCCGGTCCCGGTCAGTGCGCCAGTGACCGCAGCTGCCTGGGCCACGGAGAACGACATCTGCCCGCCTGCTGGCAGGCTCAGGGAGCCCAGCGCCTGGTCGTCAGCGGTGGCGGCGAAACTGACCGCCAGCGAGTTCGCTTGCTCATGCCAGCGCCCGTCGGATGCCGTGGC
>DATKRG010000267.1:0-20636 GCA_035532275.1 Streptosporangiaceae bacterium
CCAGGCGGCGGTGACATGGACTTCTAGTCCGGTAGCCGGCGGGCACGTTGGCCGTGCCCGCCGGAAGTGGCCGTGAGGGGCGGCCCCGCAGTAGCGGGGCCGCCCCTCACGCCGTCCCCGACACGCACCGCGATGACGGCACGACGTCCAGGTGGGCGCGCACAGCGCTGTCATCACCAGGGGCAAGGGCGGCAAGGGCCGGCGCTCCGGTATACGGGGACAGGACCGCCGAGGCGCTCATGCGCTACCTCCGGGCCCGGCGCAAGCATCCCCTGGCGGAGCGGCCGGAACCTGTGGCTCGCGGGCGCCAACGGGCGCAGCCGCAACCCGAACGCCGTCCGGGGGGTGCTCACCTACGAGGGGCTCACGTCCACGCTCGAGCGGCGCGCGGAGACGGCCAGCATCCGCCATTTTCACTTGCACAGGCTGCGGCACACGGCGGCCGTCGACTGGCTGAAGCGCGGCGGCACGGTGCCGGGCCTGATGGCGCAGATGGGCTGGGAGGACGTCGAGATGATCAGGCGCTATGTCAAGGCAGCCGAGGCGGACCTGGCCGTGGCCGAGGCACACAGGCTCGGGACAGATGACTTCTGACTTCGCAATTTCTTCACGCCACTTTCACGCTGACTACACAATTCCTCACATTGATTTCAGCAAGTCCGAGTTTACAGTGCACGTCTGTTCGAAATCTCGAATGCTTGTTTGAGTTGCGCCCATGCACTGCCATGCACTGACCCGGGAAGCCGCAACGAGCCGGAAAGTACGGGCGATTCTTTGTTACCGGATCGTGATAAACGTGGCTCACTTGACCGCGGCGCGGGGGTAAGGACAGACTTACCCGCAGCGACGCGCATCTAGCGCGTCGGCTACACCCCCGGATGCCGCGAGACCGGCCTCCCCTGCAAGAGCGACCGGTCCCGCGTGCCCCTACACAGAGGCTCGGTGAGTATATGGCGCGACGCGCACCCGGTACTACCCCGTCTCCCCGCCACGTCATCGCACGGGCGGAGCGGGCGGCCGAGGACCCGGTGGCGATGACCACCGAAGCTACCCTGACCCGGCTGGCCAAGCACGTGGCCGTTGTCCTGCGCGAGAACCCCAACCTCACCGACAAGCAGGTGGCCAACGCGGCCCGGCTGAGGCTCCGCGCGGAGATGCTCAAGCTCGCCGAACTGTCGGCCGAGGCCCGTCGTGCCAATGCGGCACGGTGAGCGTGACATGGACCAAGTTCGGCGACGAATTCTTCGATGAGATGGCGCTCGCCGAGCTGTCTGACAGCGCGGTGCGCACCCATGCCGAGGGAATCGGATGGGTGTACCGCGTCGAGGCCACCGATCTCCGTATCCCCATGACCATGCTGCGGCGGTTCGCCGGCTCACCCGATTACGAGGCGGCCGTCAAGGAACTGGTGGCCTCCGGCCACTGGGGCGAGGATGGCGGCTCCTATGTGATCCACCATCACGCCGAGGTCATCCGGCAGTCGCTCGCCGCCCAGCAAGCCAAGCGTGAGCACGACCGGCAGCGGCAGCGGCGGAATCGCAAAGCAAGCACGAATGTCACAGGGGATGTCACGCGTGACAACGACGCGACGTCGCCGCGACACAGACAGACAGACATACATACAGACAGCCGTGAAAGGGAAACGGGTGGAACTCCGTTCCCTGCGCAGTGTCTCGGCTGTGACAAGCTTCCCCGCCGCTCGTGCTCGACATGCTGGGACCACCGAGATCTGGAGATGACATGACTGCCGAGATCATCCAGCTCCACCCCTTCGCCGCCAAGCCCGGCGATGTTCAGTGCCGCTACGGCGACTGCCCAAACCGGGCCGACCACGGCAAGGGCAAGCCCGAGATCGACCTGTGCTCATTTCACTTGATCCGGGCCCGGAACGAATACGAGGCCCTGGTCCTCGGCGAACGGGTCTGCCTTGATCACGAGTACCGGTTTCCGGCGGGCGAGGGCTGCCCGGTCTGTGGGCGCGGGCTGTGACCGTCCATCTGGCCGGCGGCGATGTCTCTTGAGGATCTGCTGCCGTGGGGCTACACGTGGCAGACGCTCGAACGGCTCGCCCGCCGGGCAGCAGCAGCGTCTCCCGCCAGGATCTTTGACCCGGGAGAGCGGCGCGAAGTCGCGATGGACGGCATCGTGATGGCGCTCGCCGAGGCGGTCTCGCCACCGTCGGAGCGGGAGCTGACCGGCGCAGGGATGGCGGCGATCTCGGCCGAGTCCGCCGACTACATCTCCCGCCATGGCATCGGGCTCGCCGGAGCCAATCGCGGCACTGGCTTCGCGGTCTACTGGGGACCGGGAAACCATCCGCACCGTGACCCGATGGCAGGCGTGGACGAGCGCGTGGCCCTGGCGCAGGTCTGGGAGCAGATGACCCGCCAGGACCGGGAGACGATCTCCGTACTCGCCTACTGGCTGGATCACCGGGCAGCGGCCCGCGCTCTCGGCCACACGTGGACCGGGTGGAAGACGCGGATCATGCGGGCGCGCATCCGCGTGAAGACTCTCTGGTTCGCGCCAGAGCCTCCCCCCGTCACTACATGCACGACAGCGGGTCGCTTGAGGGCTCATCCCGCCTCTACCGCTACCGCCTCAACCGTCGCCGCTCGCGCAGGAAGGCAGCATCATGACTGACACCCCCGCATCCCGCCGGTCGCGGCGCAGAACAGGTGTGGGGGCACGTGGCGTACGTGGGCGGTGCCCCAGACCAGCATGCAGCCGATGTGCTGGAGGGCTTCCAGAGCGGCGTGATACAGCATGGCTCTCCTCTCGATGACGGCAAGGCGGGCACATTTTCCCAGCCCCCAGCCACGGTGGATAGGTGCCGCGCCCGCCCGCCGGCTCAGTGGTGGCGGCCCCGCGCGTAGTCGTCGTTAGCGATGTGCGCCTCTGCCCGCCTGATCTGGTCGGCAAGGTCGGTCCAGTCCTCACCGCGGGCCTCGATCGCGGGCCCGGTGCGGTGCAGGGCGAAACACGCCCCCGAGAACGTGTTCCGCCAGACCCGCCAGCCGGGCCAGTCGCGCTCGACGTCGCTTTGGGTCAGTTCCACGGCGCAATCGTGCCACGGCTTATGGCCCTATGGCACCCCTAGGGGCCTCTTGTCACTGGGAGGTAAGGCACCCGTAACGTGGCTCCATGGTGTCCCATGGTGCGCCTCGGCCCCCATCGGTGCAGGTAGCCGACACGCTGAGGGCACGCATCGGGACGGGGGAGTACGCGCCGGGGGACCAGCTGCCGGGCATCGTGGCCCTATGCGCGGAGTTCTCCACCTCGTCCGGGACCATCCAGAAGGCGCTGCGGATCCTCAAGCGGGAGGGGCTGGTGACGAGCGTGCCGGGCTACGGCGTGTTCGTGGCTGAGAAGTAGCAATCACAGTCTTGGTGGGGGGAAACCCAGTTGCTCAAGCACAGGCCTTATATGTACTGAGCAGATATCGAGCGCGCGGTCATCAGGTCCCGTGAGCCGCCACCACTTGTCTCCCTGCGGGTTGATCGTCCACTGACCGCATGACGGCACGTCGCAGCTGGTGGTGTGAGTCATCGGGGGTCCTTTCCGGGGAGCAAGTTGGATCTATCTTGCTACCGTGATCTTCCCGGTGCCGGCCGCTGTTGAGTTGTCAAGATGCGTGCGCTGGCTGCGCGGTGCCCTGGCTGCCTGCCAGTTGGGGGTTATCACCAGAGATACGCGCGGCCCGGCCGGGCCCGTTGAGCGGTCAATGGCGGGGCTGCACCCAGGGCAAGGGGTGCAAGATACGGGGGTCTGGGGTGGGAGTACTCAGCGCACGATGTGCAGGTCCGGCCGGTCCACCCGCTCGAACCTGCCCGCCACATCGTCCATGCCAGCGGCCCGGGCGCACTCGGCCAGTGCGGCGAGCAGGCCGGCCTGTCTGATATCCAGGGCTCTCACCCTCATGGCCATGGCGGGGAGCGACCGCATCCGGCGCGTGTCCTGCCAGTCGTGGCACCAGTCCAGCAGATCCCGGGGGGTCACGGCTTCACCTCCGTGGTGATCGTCCACGGGTATTTGCCCATGCGCAGGTCCCCGCCCCCGCCGAAGTCGTCGCACTCCTGGCACCAGAACGGGTACTTCTCCTCGATCGTGTTCTCGTACGTGCCGACGATGTGGCCGCTGGCGCAGGTGACGGTGAGGATGACGGTCATGCGAACCTCCGGCGGCAGTGGCGGCCGGTGCGCGGCTCGGCGTAGATCCAGGTGGCGGCGAAGCACACCGCGAGGCCGGCGGCGCCGGCGATGATGGCGAGCAAGGCATCTCCCTTGGACGGGGGAGAACCCAGATCTACGCCCAGGATTATCGTTCCCAGGCCACCTGCGGAAACGGCATCATGCGCGTTGTACAGGTAGGCCATAAGGAGGGATCATCTGGGCATGAAGGTCCCCGCGAACGTCTCCGCCGACAGGCTCATCCAGGGGTACCTGTCACGTGTGGCCGAAGTGGGCCTCCGCTACCTGCCCAAGGGGGCCAGGGCTGCATTCGTCTCCCAGACCAGGGACCGGATCGAGCGCGAGGTCGGGCCGGCGGAGGAGGCGGACCCCGGCCGTGTCCGGCAGCTACTCGCCAGCCTGGGCGAGCCCGAAGAACTGGTCAAGCGGGAGCGTGCGCGGATCGACGCGGCGCGGCTCAAGCGCCGGTCAGGGGGCAGCCGGCCGGACGGCGGTGACATCGAAGTCACGGCGCCCTTGGTGTACCGGCCGCTCAACTCCCGGTGGAAGCCAGCCACGCAGGCCCGGCCCGCTCATCAGCTCACCCCGGCGGGGAAGCCAGAAGCCGGGGGTGAAGGCTCCCCGGCCGGGCGCCGGGGAGCGGGGCAGGGCGGGAAGCGGAAAGGCCGCGTGGGGGCACGGCTGAGGGAGAGGCTGCCGGGAACCCGGGCGGGGGCGCGGACAGAGCCCGCCGCTGGCGGCGGCGAACACTCCCGCACTGGCGAAGTCGTGCCTTATTCCGGAGGGATCGCCATCCCGGCCCCCAGCGGCATCCCGGCTGCCGAACGCTCCGCGCCGCCCGCCGGAGGTGCTCCGCCTGCCGGGGGTGTCCCGCCCGCCGGCACGTCCGGGCCGGCCGCGAGCGGCGCACCAAACGGCCCTGGCCCGGTGCAGCACCGGGCCAGGCTCATGATGCGGGCCGGCGCGGCCATGCTGTCCCGCGATGCCGTGGAACTGGGCCGGAGCCACCCGCTGGAAGCCGCCGCCATCGCGCTGCTCGGCATCGGCGGCCTCATCCTGCCGTTCCCGTTCTGGCTGTTCGGCGGGGTGCTGGCGATCTGGTCGCGGATCTGGGACAACCGCGACAAGTGGATCGCACTCCTGGGCCCGGCGGTCATCACCCTGGCGGGCACCGTAGTGACCGCCTTGATCATCCATCGCCAGGGGAACACCTTCGTGACCTACGGTCACGCGCTCCGCCTGGACGTGGGGCTGCTGCTCCGGGTCGGCAGCGTCGCATGCGCCTCATACCTGACGTGGCGGGTACGCCGCGGCCCACGGGAAGTGGTGCCCCCCTGGAAGCGGTAGGGCGGGCCAGGCGGCCGGGGACGGATCGGGCTATCTGGCGATTACCGCTGATAGAGGCCGGGTATACCCATCATGCGGTGGGTGCTCCGCTGGGGGCAGCGAGGGCACGGCCGAAGATTCCCCGGCCCGCACGCGATCCCGTCCCAGCACCATCCGAGCGTGCGGCCGTGGAAGACGTGGCCCCGGTTGTTCAGCCGGGGTCACGTCACTGTCGTGGTGACCGTTCGGGGTAGCTGCCGTCAGCCGCGCGGGACCGATAACCTGGGAGCGCACAGTCCCGTGCGCATGCCCGCTCCTATACCCGCATGAGGTCAGTCCGTGCCCACTGGCAAGGTCAAGTGGTATGACGCCGACAAGGGGTTCGGCTTCCTCACCCGTGACGACGGCGGCGAGGTGTTCGTCCATTCCTCCGCCCTTCCGGCTGGTGCGGTACTGCGGGCCGGGCAGCGGGTCGAGTTCGGGGTCGCGGAAGGGCGCCGTGGCGTCCAGGCGCTCCAGGTCCGCATGCTGGAGCCGCCGCCGACCGTGACCAAGACCAGCCGCAAGAACCCCGACGAGATGATCGTCCTCGTCGAGGACCTCATCAAGC
Source organism: Streptosporangiaceae bacterium (assembly GCA_035532275.1). Lineage (GTDB taxonomy): Bacteria > Actinomycetota > Actinomycetes > Streptosporangiales > Streptosporangiaceae > UBA9676. The sequence continues at coordinate 6,127 of DATKRG010000267.1, forward strand.
TGCTGGATGACCTGTCGGGCTCCTACCGCCGGGGACGGCATCCCGAGGGCCGCGACGCCAAGAAGATCGCGGCCGTGCTCCGCGCGGTCGCGGACGACGTCGACGCCTGACCCGGCCGGCCCCGCGCGTCGTGGCCCGGCCCGGCGTGGCCCCGATAGCTGCCCGGTGCGTGCTCACCGGGCAGCGGCGGCTCCCGCTCCGGTGCCCCTGCCGGGCGACCGGGGCACGTGCAGCCTGGCCGCCATGATGCGCCGGCGACGGTGTATCAGCAGCAGCGCGAGGGACAGGGCGAGCCCGACGGCGGCCACCGTCAGGCCAGCCACGCCGCTGGACGACAGCGACATCAGCAGCCCGGCCAGCCCGCCGGCCACCCAGGACAGCTGGTGCAGGGTCTCGGACGCGGCAAAGGCGGAGGTGCGGATCTCCTCGCCGATCTCGTGCTGGACGGTGGAGTCCAGCGCCAGCTTCGCGAGCACCTGGCCGAACGCGGCGACCAGGGCGACCACCAGGGCAGCCCACAGCCCGAAGAAGACCGCACACAGCGCCGTGGTGACGGTGGCGACCGCCAGCATGCCGAACGTGATCAGGTGGGGCCGCCGGCTTCGCATCGCCGATCCCGCCAGGGTGCCGAGGAGCCCTCCCACTCCCGCCGCGGTGATCATCTCCGCAAGCGCCACCTTGTCGTTCACCCCGGGGAAGTGCTCGATCCGCAGCAGGAACGCGAGGAAGAACACCATGAAGCCGGAGAACGCGCGCAGGGTAGCGTTGGCGCGCATCGCTTCCCCGACGATCGGGCCGAGCTGGCGCAGCGTCCGCCACCTGGCCCGGCCCGCGCCGTTGCCCGGCAGCGGGATTGTCGGCTGGGGAGACGGGGACCGCGGCCCGGCCTCCCCGGGGGCCGGCCGGGGCTGGGGAACATCAACGCGGTCCGGTACCCGGAAGCACAGGCCCATCGCCGCCAGATAGATCACCGTGCCGGCCCGCAGCACCCAGGTGGCGCCGTTCGTCCCGCCGCCGGCGATGTAATCGATCCCGCCGGCCAGCAGGACCGCCAGTGTGGAGGCGATCAGGGCACCGAGCCCGGCCCGGGCGTTCGCGGTCACCAGGGTGATCTCCCGCGGCAGCAGCCGGGGTGTGATCGCGCTGCGGGTCACCCCGAAGGCCTTCTGCAGGACCAGCACGCCGAACGCGGCGGGCAGCAGGGTCACCGTGTCGTGATAGTAGACCGCGCCCGCCATCGCCCAGCACAGCAGCCCGCGTGCCAGCAGTGTGCCGGCCAGGATGTAGCGGCGGCCCTGCTGGACCCGGTCCAGCATCGGCCCGATGAGCGGGGCGAGCACGGCGAACGGCGCCATGGTGACGACCAGGGCCAGCGCCACCTGGCTGCGCGCCTGGCTGACCGAGGCGCTGAAGAACAGGGTGCCGGCCAGGGCGACAGCCACGAAGGCGTCCCCGGCGCTGCCGGCCGCCGTCAGCTCGATGAGGTTGGACAGCCCGGTCCGCCCGGCCCCGGAGGCCCGGGTCATCCGCTGGATCACCCGGCCGGTCCCCCGGGTGGCTGACGCGCCCGCCTTTGCCCCGGACTGGGCGGCCGCCGTCAGTGTTCGTGTCGCCTGCCGGGCCTTCAGCCGGGCGTCCGCCCATCCCATGGTTCCCAGTATTCTGCGCATTCCGGCCGGCTACGAGCCGGCAGGCCGGCCCGATAACGGCCGCATCATGGTGCAAGCATGCACGTGGATGGGGAAGAATTACTGAACGTGAGCACACTTCGGACGCGGACCCGGGAACCGGATGAGGTCTGCGCGCAGGCGGTGGACCTGGCGCGCAGCGCTGCCGACGAGATGGCAGGGGCGGGCAGCGTCGGTGAGTACCTGGGGGTGGAAGCGGAAGCCGACCGGGTGGTCACCCACCTGTTCCACTGCCTGGACCCCGCGTACCGGGGATGGCAGTGGGCGGTCACGCTGTCCCGGGCATCGCGGGCCAAGAACGTCACGGTGAGCGAGAGCCTGCTGCTGCCGGGCCCGGAGGCGATCCTCGCCCCGCAGTGGGTCCCGTGGCGGGAGCGGCTGCGCCCCGGCGATCTGGGCGTGGGCGACATCCTGCCCGCGCCGCCCGATGACGAGCGGCTGGTGCCCGCCGCCGCCCTGGAGGGCGACGACGGCGTGGAGGACGTCAGCGAGGTCGCCTCCGAGCTGGCCGGCCTGGTCGCCCCGATGGTCGGCGCCCCGGCCCCGGATGACCTCGCCCCCTGCCGGGCACGCGTGCTGTCGGCGATCGGCCGGGACGAGGCGGCGCTGCGCTGGTACGCGGGTGAGCACGGGCCGAAGAGCCCGCTGGCCCACGCCGCACCCGGGCTGTGCCGCGCCTGCGGCTTCTTCGTCCGCCTGGGCGGCCCACTCGGGCAGCTGTTCGGCGTGTGCGCCAACAGCTACGCACCCGACGACGGCCGGGTGGTCTCGGTCGATCATGGCTGCGGCGCGCACTCGGAGGCGATGCTGCCGGGGGGCGGGCAGCCCGTCATGCCGGTGATCGACGAGCTCGGTTACGACCTGGTGGACGTGCCGGGCGTCTCGGTGGACGAGACCGTCTTCGAGTCGCTCGAGCACGGCTGACCGGCCGCCGCGGCGCGGATCTGCGCTTGGCGCTGCGCCTTGCGGGCGCGTGCCCGCTTCATCCTGGGCACATACCAGAGCCCGAACAGCCCCATGCACACCCCGGCCACGCAGGTCCAGACCCACCAGCGCTCGCCGGGCGGCAGCGACGAGCGCAGCACGAGCACGACGACCAGGGCAACCGCCCAGGCGGCAGTGAGGACGGCGGCCACCCGCTGGTCGTTGGCCTCCAGGGGCGGCGGGGCCGGCCGCCGGTTACCGGTCACGCCTCCAGGCTAACCCGCCTGGCTACGCGCAGGTTGACGAAATGTTTCGCCTTCACGTACTGTTAGCAAAAGTAATGACTCAGGCTAATGACAATGACGCTATCGCAGCACAGGTCCGACGTCGGCCTCGCGACCACACTCCGGATCTCGGTGAGCCGGCTGGCGCGGCGGCTCCGGGTCGAGCGGCTCGTGCCCGAGCTGGCCGAGCCCGCGCTTTCCGACACCCAGCTGGCCGCCCTGGCAACCCTGGAACGCCACGGCGCGATGACTCCCGGGGAGCTGGCCGAGCACGAGAAGGTGCAGCCGCCCTCCATGACGCGCGTCATCGCGGCCCTGGTGGAGTGGCAGCTGGTGACCCGGGCGCCGCATCCCACGGACCGTCGCCAGGTGATCCTGACCGTGACCGCCGGCGGCCGGGACCTCGTCCAGAAGGTGCGCCGTCGCCGGGAGGCCTGGCTGGCGAAACGGCTGGCGGAGCTGAGCCCGGACGAACGGGCCATCCTGCGGGCGGCAGCGCCGATCCTGGAGAGACTCAGCCAGTCCTGAGCCGCCCGGGCGGGCGGCCCGTGCCCCGCATCCTGCGGTCGCTGCGCGCTCTGCGGCCGCTGCGGACCTTCCAGTCGCTCGGCACCCGGAACTACCGGCTCTTCATCACCGGCCAGGTCGTCTCCAACACCGGCACCTGGATGCAGCGCGTGGCCCAGGACTGGCTGGTGCTCCAGCTCACCGGCGGCAGCGGCATCGCCCTCGGTATCGCGACCGGCCTGCAGTTCCTGCCCCAGCTGCTGTTCAGCCTGTGGGGCGGGATGGTCGCCGACCGCTATCCCAAGCGGGCGATCCTGTTCGCCACCCAGGCGGCCATGGGGGCGCTCGCGCTCATCCTGGGCGTGCTCGCCCTGACCGGGGTGGTGACCGTCTGGCAGGTATACCTGCTGGCCTTCGCCCTGGGCATGGTCGCGGTGGTGGACAACCCGACCCGGCAGACGTTCGTCGCCGAGATGGTCGGCCGGGACGGGATGGCCAACGCCATCGCGCTCAACAGCGCCGCCTTCAACCTGGCCCGGATCACCGGCCCGGCCGTGGCCGGCCTGGTCATCGCCGCCGTGGGCACCCCCGCCGCGTTCATGGTGAACGCCGCCTCGTTCGGCGCCGTGCTGGTCGGCCTGAAACTGATGCGTCCCGCCGACCTGCATCCGCTGGAGCGGGCACCGCGGGCGCGCGGCCAGCTCCGGGAGGCACTGGCCTACGTCAGGGCCCGCCCGAGCCTGTGGCTGACTCTGGCGCTTGTCTTCTTCGTGGCCACGTTCGGCATGAACTTCCAGGTGACGACCGCCCTGATGAGCCGCGGCGTCTTCCACACCGGCGCCGGGGCGTTCGGGCTGGCATCGGCGGTGTTCGCGGTCGGCGCGCTCGGCGGCGCCCTGCTGGCGGCGCGGCGCGCCCGGCCCGGCATGCGGCTGCTGCTCACCACCGCGCTGGCGTTCGGCCTGCTGGAGGTGGCGGCCGGCCTGATGCCCAGCTACTGGTCGTTCCTGGCGCTGCTGGTGCCGACCGGGCTCGCCCTGCTGATGTTCACCACCACCGCCAACGCCGCCACCCAGCTCGGCACCACCCCGGCGGTCCGGGGCCGGGTGATGGGCCTGTACATGCTGGTCTTCCTCGGCGGCGCACCGCTCGGGTCGCCGCTGGTCGGCTGGGCCGCCGAGCAGTTCGGGGCGCGCATGAGCCTGATCGCCGGCGGGGTCATCTCGGCCGCGGCGGCAGTCGTGGCGGCGATGGTGCTTGCCCGGGCCCGCGGCGTGCCAGCCCGCAGCTACCTCCCCGGGCGGATGGGCAGCGGGGGCGCACGCGTGCGGCAAGATCCGGGCGCGGCCGGCCCCAGGGCTGCTACCAATGGCGTATGAGGCTGTTCGTGGCTATCGCGCTTCCCGCCAGCGCGGCGGGTGAGCTCGACAGCGCGGTAGCACCGCTGCGGCTGGCCTGGCCGGAGCTGCGCTGGACCGGGCAGGACGCCTGGCACCTCACGCTCGCCTTCCTCGGCGAGGTGGACGAGAAGGTGACCAGGAAGCTCACCGTCCGGCTGGGACGCGCCGCCGCCCGGCACCCACGGCTGCCGCTCTCGCTCGGCGGTGCCGGGGCATTTCCCGGGGCCGGCCGGGCCCGGGTGCTGTGGACGGGGGTACAGGGCGATGTGGCAGGGCTGTCAGCGCTGGCCGACTCGGTCGCGGCGGCCGCCAGCAGGGCCGGGGCGCCGCCAGCCTCCCGGGGCCGCCGGTACGAGCCGCACCTGACCCTGGCCCGCTGCCGGGCGCCCGCGGACGTGCGGACCCTGGTTGCCACGCTGGGCGGCTTCGCGGGCACCGGCTGGACGGCCACGGAGATCTACCTGATCCACAGCCGCCCGCAGGGGCGGCCCCGGTACGAGACCCTGGGCAGCTGGCCGCTGCTCGCCCGGGAAACCAGGCCGCCAGGGCCGGGCCGCCCCGGCCAGTCCCCGGTCAAGCGTGGTCAACCGGGACAAGCACGGCGGCCTGCGCACTAAGCTGCCTGCTGTGAACCGCACGACGCGCTGGCTGCTGCCCACGGTGCTCGCGCTGCTCGTGCTGGGCGCGCTGCTCGGGGCGGCGCTGCACTGATCCCGGCGGCCGGGCCCTACAGCCGCTCGATCACGTAGTCCACGCAGGCGGTCAGCGCCTCCACGTCAGCCGGGTCCACCGCCGGGAACATCCCGATCCGCAGCTGGTTGCGCCCGAGCTTGCGGTACGGCTCGGTGTCCACGATCCCGTTCGCCCGCAGCGCCGCCGCGACCGCCCCGGCATCCACCGGGTCCGCGAAGTCGATCGTGCCGACAACCTGGGAGCGCTGGGCCGGGTCGGCCACGAACGGGGCCGCGTACGGCAACTTGTCCGCCCAGGTGTACAGCCGCGACGACGAGTCGGCGGTGCGGGCCGTCGTCCACTCCATCCCGCCCTGGGCGAGCATCCACTCCACCTGCTCGGCGAGCAGCAGCAGGGTCGCCACCGCCGGGGTGTTGTAGGTCTGCTGCTTGGCCGAGTTGTCGATCGCGACCGGCAGCGAGAGGAACTCGGGGATGTAACGGCCGCTGCTGGCGATGCTGGCGACCCGCTCCAGCGCCGCTGGCGACATGAGGGCGATCCACAGGCCGCCGTCGGAGCCGAAACATTTCTGCGGCGCGAAGTAGTAGACGTCGGTCTCGCGCACGTCCACCGGCAGCCCGCCCGCGCCGCTGGTGGCGTCCACGATCACCAGCGCGCCGTCGTCGGCGCCGGGTACCCGGCGGATCGGCATGGCGACCCCGGTCGAGGTCTCGTTGTGGGTGAGCGCATAGGTGTCCACGCCCGCCTCGGGCCGCGGCTGCGGATGGCTGCCGGGTTCCGAGGCGATCACCGCGGGGTCGGCCAGCCAGGGCGCACCGGCGGTGACCTTCGCGAACTTCGAGGAGAATTCGCCGAACGATAGGTGCAGTGATCTCTGGCTGACCAGCCCGAATGCCGCCGCGTCCCAGAACGCCGTCGTGCCGCCGTTGCCCAGCACCACCTGGTAGCCGTCGGGCAGCCCGAACAGCTCGGCCAGACCCTCGCGGACCCGCCGCACCAGCGAGCGGACCGGAGCCTGACGGTGGGAGGTGCCCAGGTAGGCCGGGCCGGACGCGGCGAGAGCGGCCAGCTGCTCGGGGCGGACCTTGGAGGGGCCGCAGCCGAACCTGCCGTCGGCGGGCTTGAGCTCTGCGGGGATGGCGATATCGCTCACGCCATCCACCCTATCGGCGACGCTCCGCTGCCCCTCCTCGCCTCCCGGCCGTCAGCGGCGCGCCCAGGGGAGTCAGATCTCGCCGAGCACGGCGGTCGCGCCCTCGACATCCTTGACCGGGCGGGCCTGGGGGCCGACGTAGCGGGCGCTGGGCCGCACGAGCCGGCCGGTGCGCTTTTGCTCCAGGATGTGTGCGGCCCAGCCGGCGGTCCGGGCGCAGGTGAACATGGAGGTGAACATGTGCGCGGGGACCTGCGCGAAGTCCAGCACGATGGCCGCCCAGTACTCCACGTTGGTGGCCAGCACCCGGTCCGGCCTGCGGGCGTGCAGTTCGGCCAGGGCGGCTTCCTCCAGCGCCACGGCCACCTCGTAGCGGGGCGCGCTGAGTTCCTTGGCGGTCCGGCGCAGCACCCGGGCACGGGGATCCTCGGCCCGGTAGACGCGGTGCCCGAAGCCCATCAGCCGCTCGCCGCGGTCCAGCGCGCTGGTGACGTACCGGCCGGCGTCGCCGATCCGCTCGACCTCCTCGATCATGTGCAGCACCCGGGCGGGCGCGCCGCCGTGCAGCGGCCCGGACATGGCACCGACCGCACCCGACAGTGCCGCCGCGACATCGGCACCGGTGGACGCGATGACCCGGGCGGTGAACGTGGAGGCGTTCAGGCCGTGCTCGGCGGCCGAGGTCCAGTAGGCGTCGACGGCCCTGACGTGGCGGGGATCGGGATCACCGCGCCAGCGGATCATGAACCGCTCGACGATGTTCTCCGCCTCGTCCACCCGTTCCTGGGGGATGACCGGCAGGCCGGGCCCGCGCGCCGACTGGGCCACGAACGACAGCGCCATCACCGAGGCGCGCGCCAGGTCGTCGCGGGCCTGCTGGTCGCTGATGTCCAGCAGTGGCCGCATCCCCCAGGCCGGGGCGAGCATCGCCAGGGCGCTCTGCACGTCCACCCGGATGTCGCCGGAGTGCACCGGTATCGGGTAAGGCTCGGCTGGCGGCAGGCCGGGTGTGAACGCGTTGTCCACGAGCAGGCCCCACACGTGACCGTAGGAGACGTGCCCGACCAGATCCTCGATGTCGATGCCGCGGTATCGCAGGGATCCGCCTTTCCGGTCGGGTTCGGCGATCTCTGTCTCAAACGCGACAACGCCTTCGAGCCCCGGCCTGAAGTCGGACATGTGCGCCTCCCTGCGTCTCCTCGTGAGCGACGTGACCCGCGTGCGGGTCGCCCGGGCTGCGGCAGCGGGTAGCGCGTACCGCAGCCCGCTCAATTGAACCTCGCGGGAAGCGCCTACGGATAGCGGTGTGCCCGTGATTAGCGCCACCTGATGCTGCCCGCCTGCCCGCCGCAGCGGCCGCTGTGTGAGGATCAATACCCGTGGACGCCGACGACCACCCGCCCGCGGCCGGCCAGCCCGCCGGGCCGCCGGGCCCGGGGCTGGACGAGACCGTGCTGGCCGCCGACCCGGTGGCCCAGTTCACCGGCTGGCTGGCGCAGGCCAGCGCCGCCGGGCTGCCGGAGCCGAACGCCATGGTGCTGTCCACCGTGACCGGCGACGGGCGGCCGCGCGCCCGGTCGGTCCTGCTCAAAAGCCACGGACCGGACGGATTCACCTTCTACACCAACCGCACCTCCGGCAAGGCCCAGGATCTGGCCGGCAACCCGTGGGCCTGCTTGCTGTTCCCCTGGTACGCGCTGCACCGGCAGGTGATCATCCAGGGTGCGGTCTCGCCGCTGTCGGAGGCCGACAGCGAGCCGTACTTCCATTCCCGCCCGCGCGGGTCCCAGCTGGGCGCGTGGACCAGCAGGCAGTCGTCGGTTATCGGCTCCCGCGCGGTGCTCGACGAGCGGTACGCGGGGCTCGAGCAGCGCTGGCCGGAAGGCACGACGGTGCCGATGCCCAGCTTCTGGGGCGGCTACCGGGTCAGGCACGAGATCGTCGAGTTCTGGCAGGGCCAGGCGAACCGGCTGCACGATCGCCTGCGCTATCACCGGCACGGGTCGCACTGGGTGATCGAGCGCCTCGCGCCCTGACCGCCGCGGCGGCGGTCACCATCCGCATCATCGCCACTGGCCTTTCGCAACCGCATACCATCGGCTGCGAAGGGAGCAGCGGTGACCGCGCACGGGCTGATCGACACCACGGAGATGTATCTGCGGACCATCTTCGAGCTGGAGGAGGAGGGCATCGTCCCGCTCCGGGCCCGGATCGCCGAGAGGCTGGGCCAGAGCGGGCCGACCGTCAGCCAGACCGTGGCGAGGATGGAGCGCGACGAGCTGGTGCGGCTGGAAGGCGACCGCCAGCTGGTGCTCACCGAGACCGGCCGCACCCTGGCCACGGGGGTCATGCGCAAGCACCGGCTCGCCGAGTGCCTGCTGGTCGGGGTGATCGGGCTGCCCTGGGAAGAAGTGCACGTCGAGGCCTGCCGCTGGGAGCATGTGATTTCCGAGCAGGTGGAGCGCAGGCTGGTTGAGCTGCTCGGCTACCCGGTCCGCTGCCCGCACGGCAATCTCATCCCTGGGCTCGGCGAGCTGGGTGTGCCCGCCGACGCCGTGGACCGGGCGGACGCGGCGGCACGCGAGCCGGCCGTGCCGATGGACCAGGCAGCCGCCGGGCAGGCGAGCCCCGCGGTGGTGCAGCGGATCAGCGAACAAGTCCAAAGCGATACCGGCTTGATGCTTAGACTCAGGCGGAGCGGGATACAACCCGGACGCGAGGTCACGCTCGTGGCCACCGACGACGGTGTGCGGGTGACAAGTGAGGACGGTGCCGGCAGCATCACGGCGGACTTGCCCCGCCGGGTTGCCGCACACGTTTTCGTCGCCGCGCACTGACCCCCGCCCCGCGTCCCGGGTGCTGCCCGGCCAGGAGGCCGGCCGGTGAGCGAGTGGGACGAGAGCGGGCTCCCCGCCTACCTGCCGGCCGACACGGTGCTGGGGCAGATCGAGGCGGCGGTGCTGGTGACCGACCGGCTCGGCAGCCTGCTGTACGCCAACCCGTACGCGATCGCTCTGTTCGACTTCCCCGACGACGCCGAGCACCTGGCCGGGCGGCCCATCCTGTCGCTCGGCTTCGAAGACAGCGACCACGGCAAGGTGACCGACCTGGTCCGGCAGGTCCTGCGCGGCGGCGCCTGGGACGGCACGTTCGCCAGTGTGCGGCCCGACGGGCCGCGGGTGTTCATCCAGGTGCAGGCGGTTCCGCTGCGCCACGCGTCCGGGGCCATCGACGGGATCGTGATCATCGCCAGGCGGGCGACCAGGCGCACCAGCCCGCGGGAACGGGACCGGATCGGGCTGCTGGAGCGGATCGGGGAGCGGCTGGCGCGCTCGCTCGAGCTCGATCTCACGCTGCGGCACGTCGCCGAGACGCTGGTCCCCCAGTACGCCGACCACTGCTTCATCGACTTGTTCCACGGCGACAAGCTGATCCGGCGGGCACAGATCAACGCGCGCGGGTGGACGCCGCCGCCGGGCAGCTGGGCGAAGGTGGGCGAGCCGATCACCTACCCGGAGGGGCACTTCTGCCAGCAGGCCATGGCGCGGCTGGACGCGGTGGTGGTGGAGGACCTGCGGACCGAGCGGTTCCCGGCGCCGCACGCCAGCAGCATGCGGGCCAGCGAGGAGGCCGGGGTGGTCTCCATCATCGCGGCGCCGCTGTGCGCACGCGGCGAACTGCTCGGGGTGATGAGCCTGGCCCTGTCCCGGCTGACCGATCGCGAGGAGCGCCACTACGACGCGGACGACCGTGACCTCATGGCGGCGATCGCCGGCCGGATCGCCATCGCTATCGACAACGCCATGCTGTTCGAGGAGGAGCGGCGCACCGCGCTGGCGTTCCAGACCAGCCTGCTGCCGCAGCATCTGCCAACCCTCGACGGCCTCGAGGTCGCCTGGCGCTACGTCCCTGCCAAGCCGCTGGAGACCCACGGCCAGGGGATCCAGACCCAGGTGGGCGGCGACTGGTACGACCTGATCCCGCTGTCGGCCGGCCGGGTCGGCATCGTCATCGGCGACGTGGAAGGGCGCGGCGCCCGCGCGGCCGCGGTCATGGGCCAGCTGCGCGCCGCGCTGCGGGCGTTCGCCCAGGACGACAAGCCGCCCGCGGAGATCCTGCGCAAGCTCGACGACTGGTGCCGGACGCTGGGCACGAGCACGCCCGAGGCCCCGGACCAGCTCGACCCGCCCACGGTGAGCTGCACCTACCTGGTCTATGACGCCTGGTCCCGCACCCTGTCGTTCGCCAACGCCGGGCACGACGCGCCACTGCTCATCACCGCCGGCGAGGTGGGCGAGCTGGAGATCGAGCACAAGGGCGTGCTGCTCGGGGTGCGCGGCAAGGGCATGGCCGGGGTGCCCACCTACCGGGAGGAGACGCGCCAGCTCCCGCCGGGGTCCACGCTGGTCCTCTACACCGACGGGCTCACTGACCGGCGGCAGCGCATCGACGGCAGCGGGCACTACACCGAGGCCGAAGCGGTGGAGATGCTCCGGTCGGCCGTGTGGGCGGTGGCCGGCGCTGACGTGGAGGAGATCGCCCAGGCGGCGGAGGAGGCGGTGCCGGGGGACATCGACGATGACATGGCCATCGTCGTGGTGCGCACCTCGGGCACGGACCTGGCCTCGTGGGAGGCATCGTTCCCGGCCGAGGCGATCCGGGTGTCCGAGGCACGCCGCCAGGCGCAGGCGATCCTCGCCCGCTGGGGTGTGCCCACCGAGCAGGCCGAGCTCGCCTGCCTGCTCGTGTCGGAAGTTGTCACCAACGTCGTCCTGCACACGGCGCTGCCGGTCCGGCGCAGGCGCCGGTACGCGCTGGAGCCGGCCGGGGCGGCGTTCGGGCCCGCTGCCGTGGGGCCCGCAGCGCTCGGGCCGGCCACGCTCGGGCCGGCCACGCTGGGGCCGGCCGCCCTGGGTTCAGCCGTCCTGGGTTCAGCCGCCCTGGAGCCCGCTGGCCTGCCACCCGCCTGGGAGGCGGAGGCGCTGCGCGAGGAGCTGCCGCCACCGCCGAGCAAGCAGTTCACGCTGCGGCTGCGCCGTGGCGCGGCGGCGGTGTGGGTGGAGGTGTTCGACACCGACCTGCGGCTGCCGCGGATCCGCAGCGCGGAGGAAACCGACGAGGGCGGCCGGGGGCTCTACCTGGTGGACCAGATCGCCACCCGGTGGGGGTCACGGCCGACCAAGGACGGCAAGGCGGTCTGGTTCGAGATGCCCATCACGACCGCGGCGGGCGACAGCTGACCCGCCGCCGGGATGATCCGCCGCCGGGATGATCCGCCGCCGGGATGACCCTGCGCCGTGCTGATCCTGCACGGGCCCGGGGGCGTCATCCGTGGGTCGTGTACGCCCACATGGCCAGCACCACCAGGATGAAGACGGCGATGACGGTGAGCCATGACCGGCTCGTGGTTGGCATGCCCAGACGGCGGCGGAACCTGGCCCAGCCGAACGCGACCAGGATGGCCAGGAACGCCAGCAGGATCAGCCCCGTGTCCATCGCCCACCTCCCGGCCGGCCAGCCGGCCCCGCCTGCCGCGGGACGTCCCGGGTATGAGCATAAGCGCCGGCCAGGCACAGGGTCAGCCGCTGGTGTGCCAGGCTTCGGTGGCGCGCCGGGAGTTGCCCGGTTGTGTCGTTATGGGGCATGGGCTGGGAGATTAACCCGACGGTAACATCGGGATGAGTGACCAGACCGAGGGGCGGAGCCCGCCCCCAGGCACGCGGAGGGCGTCGTGGCTGAGGCATACATCGTCGGAGCGGTCCGTACCCCGGTGGGCAGGCGCAACGGCGGCCTGTCCGGCATCAACCCGGTGGACCTGGCGGCACACGCGCTCGCCGAACTGGTGACGCGCACCGGCGTGGACGCCGGCGCGGTGGAGGACGTGATCATGGGCTGCGTCTCCCAGATCGGCCCGCAGTCGCTGGACATCGCCCGGCAGGCGTGGCTGTCGGCAGGGCTGCCCGAGCATGTGCCCGGCGTCACCATCGACCGCCAGTGCGGCTCCTCGCAGCAGGCGCTCCACTTCGCGGCCCAGGCCGTGCTGTCGGGCACCCAGGACCTGGTGGTCGCGGCCGGGGTGGAGAGCATGAGCGTGGTCCCGATGGGGTCCTCCATCATGCTGCCGGCCGAGAAGGGGATGCCGCTGCCGTTCGGGACGGGCTGGAAGGAGCGGTACGGCGATCAGGAGATCTCCCAGTTCCGCGGCGCTCAGCTGGTCTGCGAGAAGTGGGGGATCAAGCGGGCGCAGCTGGAGGAGTTCGCGCTGGAGAGCCATCAGCGGGCGGCGCGGGCCATTGACGAGGGCCGGTTCGAGCGGGAGATCACCCCGGTGAACGGGGTGAGCGTGGACGAGGGACCGCGCCGGGACACCTCGCTGGAGAAGATGGCCACGCTGGCGCCGCTGCGTGAGGGCTGGGAGATCACGGCGGCGACCGCGTCCCAGATCTCCGACGGCGCGGCGGCGGTCCTGGTCGCCTCCGAGGCGGCGCTGGAGCGGCACGGGCTCACCCCACGGGCCCGGTTCAGCGCCCTGGCGGTGACCGGCGGCGACCCGGTGTTCATGCTCACCGCGCCGATTCCGGCCACTGAGCAGGCGCTCGGCCGGGCGGGCCTGGGCATTGACGACATCGACGTCTTCGAGGTGAACGAGGCGTTCGCGCCGGTCCTCATCGCCTGGTCCGGCGACACCGGGGCGTCACTGGAGAAGACCAACCCGAACGGCGGTGCCATCGCACTGGGGCATCCGCTCGGCGCGACCGGTGCGGTGCTGATGACCAAGATGCTGCATGAGCTCGAGCGCACCGGCGGCCGGTACGGGCTGCAGACCATGTGCGAGGGCGGCGGGCAGGCGAACGCGACCATCATCGAGCGGGTCAGCTGAGGCAGGCATCCGCCGCTGCGCCGGTACCGGGAACGGGCGTCAGGTCATCTGGCCAGGGCTGCCTCCTGATCACGTCGACGGTGACCAGGTGAGAGTGGCTCTCGTCGGGGACGATCCGTACGTCCGCGGCCCAGCAGGCGGCCCGCAGCAGGGCGCGCGCGGACCGGAGATCCTCGGCCGATGTCCCGGCCGGGCACCATACCCGGACCCGCTCCCCGAACGGCTCCGATGTGGTCCGCAGGATGAGCGGCAGCCGGCCCCGCCGCGACTGGATGCGCGCCTGCGCGAACCCGGAGCGCAGCCGGTGCGGCGTGACGACCCGCCACAGGAAGGCCACCTGCGTGTCGGCCCACGGCGGCCCCAGCAGTCCCAGCAGCGCCGAGGTGGCGATGACGGTCCAGGTCACGCCGGCCGCCAGCAGCAATGTGGTCACCGTCACGGCGGCGCCCATCACCAGGGCGATCTCGTACCGCCACCGCCAGTCAGCCCCGGCCAGCCTGGCGCGGGGCACCGGGGTCAGCAGGTCGTTCAGCCCGGCCATGAGCTGCGCGTCACTGCGCCGGTGCGAGCGGGTCCTGATCACGGCCGTCACCTCCCCGCTCCCGGGCAGGTGACGGCTTTGGTCAGCCGGCCGGTGGCCTGGCAGGCGGGGCACGGCTGCTCGTCCGTGCCGCCGTTGCCCCGGCACCGGGGCAGCTGATGAGGGTGTCGAACCGGGGGTCCCGGTACTGGCGGCTCAGCCCATGGTGTCGGGGGATGATCTGCCAGCCGTGTTCCCGCGCAGTCGCATCGTCGGCGGCGAAGAGCCGGTTCCCGGTCTCCTCGAGCCGATTCAGCAGCCAGCGAACAAGGCGGTTCCGCACCTTGTTTTCGCTGGTAGGGCTGGTAGGTTTGATCAAAACACTGTTCCTTTCGCTCACCCACGAGCCGGGATAGTGTCCGGCTGGACCGATGTGACCGCATCGGTCCAGCTTCGTGTTG
>DATKRG010000268.1:0-27614 GCA_035532275.1 Streptosporangiaceae bacterium
ATCTTCGCGTCCCGGTGCCAGCGCTCCACCGGGTAGTCGCGGCTGTAACCGTTGCCGCCGAGTACCTGGATGGCCTGCTCGGTGACCTTCACCGCGGTCTCGGCGGCGACGAGCTTGGACACCGAGCCTTCCGCGGCCTCCAGCGGCCGTCCCTGGCGGGCCATCCAGGCTGCCCGCCAGGTCAGCATCCGGGCCGCGTCCACCGACGCCCGCATGTCGGCCAGCATGAAGGCGATGGCCTGGTTCTGCCCGACCGGGCGGCCGAACTGGACCCGCTGGCGGGCATAGTCGGTGGCATATTCGCAGGCCGCACGCGCGACGCCGACCGCCATCGCCGCCACGCTCGGCCGCGACGCCTCGAACGTCTTCATCGCCGCCTGCTCGCCGGCCCGGCCGCCGGCCCGCACCCGGGCCAGCCGGGCGTCCAGCCGCTCCTTACCGCCCACCAGGCAGCGGCCGGGCACCCGCACCTCGTCGAGCACGACCTCGGCCGTGTGCGAGGCGCGGACCCCGTGCTTGCGGACCTTCTGGCCCTGCCGCAGGCCAGGCGTGCCCGGCGGGACGATGAAGCTGGCCTGGCCCCTGCTGCCGAACTCGGGATCGACCGCGGCGACGACCACGTGGACGTCGGCGATGCCGCCGTTGGTGGCCCAGGCTTTGGTCCCGGTCAGCACCCACTCGTCGGTGGCCTCCTGGTAGACGGCCCGGGTCCGGATCGCACCCACGTCGCTGCCCGCGTCCGCCTCGGAGGCGCAGAACGATCCCAGCTTGACCTCGCCCGGCCCGCCGAACATCTGCGGCAGCCACTCCCCTACCTGTTCCGGGGTGCCGTTGCTGGCCACCGCCACCGCCGCCAGGGTGCTGCCGACCAGGGACAGCCCGATCCCGGCGTCACCCCAGAAGAGTTCCTCGAAGGCGATCGGGATGCCCAGCCCGCTGGGATCGAGCCATTGCTGGCTGAAGAAGTCCAGCGAGTACAGGCCTATCTTGGCCGCCTCTTCCAGGATGGGCCAGGGCGTCTGCTCCCGTTCGTCCCATTCCGCGGCGGCGGGCCTGATCACCCCGGCCGCGAATCCGTGCACCCAGTCCCGCATCTCGCGCAGCCCGGGCCCGGGCTCGGGACAGAACTCCCCGCTGGTTCCGGGCTCACCGCTCATTCCAGCTCCTGCCGTCGGGGGCACTGCTCCGCAGGGCCTGGCGCTATGTTACCGGAGAGTAGGTTACCGGGGCCACCCGGCGGCGGCCCATGCGGCTACTCGCGTTCGTGCCGGTCGAGGAACTCATACACGTCAGTCTCGTCCACGCCGGGGAAGCTGCCGGTGGGCAGCGCCGACAGGATGTGCGAGTGCGCCCGGGCCGACGGCCAGGCCATGCCGTCCCACCGGGTGGCCAGCGCGGCCGGCGGCCGCTGGCAGCAGTCGGCGCCCGGGCAGCGCGATGCCATCCTGGTGACCGTGTCGCGGCCCCGGAACCAGCGGGAGTGCTCATACGGGGTGCCGAGCGTGATGGCGAACCCGCGCTCCCGGCCCGGGTCCACATGCGCCACGCACCAGTACGTCCCGGCCGGGGTGTCGGTGTACTGGTAGTGCGGCGAGAACCGGTCGGCCGAGGAGAACACCTGCCGGCCGGACCACTTGCGGCACATGCGCTGGCCCTCGATCGCGCCGGTCTCGTCGGCCGGCAGCAGCAGGCCGTCGTTCTCGTATGCCTTGTAGATGATCCCGCTCTCGTCGTTCTTCACGAAGTGGCACGGCAGCCCGAGGTGGTGGGTCGCCAGGTTGGTGAACCGGTGGGCCGCCATCTCGTAGGAGACCGAGAACACATCCCGCAGGTCCTCCACCGACAGGTCCCTGGCCTGCTTGGCGTCGGCCAGGAACCGCGCCGCGAACTGCTCGGGCACGAGCACGGCGGCGGCGAAGTAGTTCGCCTCCACCCGCTGCCGCAGGAAGTCGGCGAAGTCGCGCGGGATGTTGTGGCCGAGCAGGAAGTGCCCGAGCGTCTGCAGCAGGATGGTCCGCGGCGAGTGCATGCCCACGGCCTCCTGCTTGAGGTAGATGCGCCGGTGCCGCAGGTCGGTGACCGACCGCACCGACCGGGGCAGGTCCTGCGCGTAGTTCACCGAGAACCCGTGGTGGGCCAGGATGGCCAGCAGGGTCCCCTGGGAGAGCGCGCCGCCGCGGTAGCCGACCGCGCTGAGCGCGTCCGACGCCAGCCGCTCGATCCCGGCGAAGTAGTTGCCGCGCTCCCGCATGGCGGCGCGCAGCTCGGCGTTGGCCATCCGTGCCTCCTCCGGGGAGGCGGTCGGCCTGGTGCGCTGCCGGCGCAGCTCGCCGTAGAGCGCGACCAGGTGCTCCAGCACGTCGTTGGGCACCCGGGCGCCGACCTTGAGGTAGGGCAGGCCGAGGGCGGCGTAAAGCGGGTCGCGCTGCGCTTCCTCCAGGGTGATCTCCAGCTGTGCACGGCGGCTCGGCGGCTGGTGGCGGAGCAGTTCCTCCGGCGCGACCGACAGCGCCTTGGCCAGTGACTCGATGAGCGAGAGCTTCGGCTCCCGGCGGCCGTTCTCCAGCAGCGAGAGCGCTGACGGCGCGCGCCCCACCCGGGCGCCGAGCTCGGCGAGTGTGATGCCCCTGGCGCGGCGCAGGTGACGCAGCCGCTGGCCGAACGTGGCCAGGTCCACGGCGAAGTCCCCAGCCCCATTCGTAGCAAGGTCTAGACCACTTGACGTCAATGATCTCGCTTCTTGCTCAAGGAAGTCTGTCATAAGTTCAGTCTAGATGAAATTCTCGCGATTTTCACAACCCAGTTCCTGGCGTGCCGCGCTCGGACCGGGCAAGCTCGCAGATATCACCCAGGGGACGACAGAACGTCGGGAGGATCCAGTGAGCGATGGTCGCCTCGAGGGCAGCAACGGTCATGGGCAGCGCGAGACCAGCCCCGCGGACGCGCAGGCGGAGCGGCTGAGCCGGGAGTGGGCGTCCAGCCCGCGCTGGCGCGGCGTCAAGCGGACCTACGCGGCGCAGGACGTGGTGCGGCTGCGCGGCTCGGTCCAGGAGGAGCACACCCTGGCCCGGCTGGGCGCGGAGCGGCTGTGGAAGCTGCTGCACACCGAGGACTACGTGAACTCACTCGGTGCCCTCACCGGCAACCAGGCAGTGCAGCAGGTACGGGCGGGGCTGCCGGCCATTTACCTGTCCGGCTGGCAGGTGGCGGCCGATGCCAACCTGGCCGCGGAAACCTACCCGGACCAGAGCCTGTACCCGGCCAACTCGGTCCCGCAGGTGGTCCGGCGGATCAACAACGCCCTGCTGCGCGCCGACCAGATCACCTGGGCCGAGACCCAGGCCGGCGCCGCGGGCACCCCGCCGCACTGGCTGGCGCCGATCGTCGCCGACGCCGAGGCCGGATTCGGCGGCGTGCTCAACGCGTTCGAGCTGATGAAGGCCATGATCACGGCCGGGGCGGCCGGGGTGCACTGGGAAGACCAGCTCGCGTCCGAGAAGAAGTGCGGTCACCTCGGCGGGAAGGTCCTCATCCCGACCGGCCAGCACATCAAGACGCTGAACGCCGCCCGGCTGGCCGCCGACGTACTCGGGGTTCCCACCCTGGTCGTGGCCAGGACCGACGCGCGCGCGGCCACGCTCATCACCAGTGACGTGGACGAGCGCGACCGGCCCTTCCTGGCCGGCGGGCGGACCGCGGAGGGTTTCTACCGGGTGCGCAACGGGATGGCGGCGGGCATCGCCCGCGGCCTGGCCTATGCCCCCTACTGCGACCTGCTGTGGATGGAGACGTCCACCCCGGACCTGGACGAGGCGCGGGAGTTCGCCGAGGCGATCAGGCAGCAGTACCCGGACCAGCTGCTCGCCTACAACTGCTCACCGTCCTTCAACTGGCGCAAGCACCTCGACGACGGGACGATCGAGAAGTTCCAGCGCGAGCTGGGCGAGATGGGCTACAAGTTCCAGTTCATCACGCTGGCCGGCTTCCACGCGCTCAACTACTCGATGTTCGACCTGGCCCGCGGTTACGCCACGGAGGGCATGCCCGCCTATGTCCGGCTGCAGGACGCCGAGTTCGCGGCCGAGGCAGCGGGCTACACCGCCACCCGCCACCAGCGGGAGGTCGGGACCGGCTACTTCGACCTGGTCACCTCGGCCATCACGCCGGACGCGTCCACCGTGGCGCTGGCGGGTTCCACCGAGAGCGAGCAGTTCGCCGCCGCCCACGCACATTGAGAGAGCCGCGGGTCCCGGAAGCCCGTGGCAGGCCGGCGGCCAGGCAGCGCCTGGCCGCCGGCTCAGCTCAGGACAGCAGGCCGGTGGCGGCCGGCAGCGCGGTCTCCTCGTCGTCCTCGTCGTCTTCGTCGTGCTCGCTGTGCCAGCGCGCGGGGACGAACAGCGGGACGATCATCGCGGCGCCCAGCAGCGCCAGCGCGCCGCTGGCGAGCATGGCCCGGAAGCCCGCACCGAACGCATGGCCCTGCAGCGGGATCCAGCCAAGCGCCCGGTGGCTGCTCACGGCCAGCAGCGCGGTCCATCCCAGCAGCGCCAGCCCGGGCAGGCCGGTGGCGAGCGGGGAGATGGCCCGGACCGCGAGCAGGATGCCCAGGAACAGGCCGGTAGCGATCAGCGCCGACAGCGCGATCAGGCCGGTCTTGCTGGTGAGGCCGGAGCCTTGGGTGGCCAGGACGGTGAGGTGGGTGATGCCCCAGCCGGCGCCGAAGAACAAGGCGGCGGTGAGGGCTATTGCCAGAATGATGCCTATCAGGTGACGCATTCAGCCATTGGACCTCTACTCCCGCTCCTAATCCCAAACTACGGCGTGAGCGACTCTACTTGACCCCCTCGCGATCTGGCAGTCCGTTGGTCATACGCTGGACAGCCAATGGGCGCGCCTGGCCGGGCCGGCGCAGCCGCCGCAGCGCCACCCGGGCCCGGTTGAGCGGCCCGAGCACCAGGTAGGCCCCGTAGGCGTCCCGCTCGATCAGGGCGAGCTTCGCGCCGCGCGGGCCTGGTGGGCGCCGGTAACCGGATGGCCGGTAGCGGCGGTAGTCGGCGGCCATCTGGTGGAAGAACTCCCGCCGCGCCCGGCGCGGCACCAGCCCGCTGGCGAGCACGGTGCTGTAATGCTCGATCGCCCGCCCGAACACCGCTGCTGCCACCTCCGCGCTCACCCCGTCCATCAGGGCGAACACGGCTTGGTAGGAGGAGAAGATGCGGAAATGGGCCATGCTGGTGGTGGCCAGGAAAGAACGGCTCCGGCGCCGGTACAGGTAGCAGGCCCGGTCCAGCAGGGCGATCCGCTCCGCGCGGAGCAGTGCCATGCAGGAAACCGGCACGTCCTCGTGGATCCCGGGTGCGAAGCAGACCGGCAGGCCAGTCAGGAACTCCCGCCGGAACACCTTGCTCCAGACCGTCATGGTCCGCTCGATCAGGGCCGGCCGGTCCGCCAGCGTGAGCGCCGGGCCGGCGCCCGGCGCCGGGGCGGCCAGCAGGCCCGCGCCCGGGCTCGGCTCCGTCCGGCCCGGCCGGTGCAGGATCAGGTAGTCGACGAGCAGCACGTCGGGCTGCTCGCGGTCCAGTTTCGCGGCGACCGCGGCCAGTGCGCCGGGTACCAGCAGGTCGTCGGGATCCACGAACCACACGTAGGTGCCGGCCGCCTCGGCGAGCCCGCGCATTCTGGCCGGGCCCGGCCCGGTGCTCTCGGGCAGGTGGATCACCCGCAGCCGGGGGTCCGCCCGTGCCGTGGCGTCGAGGATGGCGCCGCAGCCATCGGGCGATGCGTCATCGACCGCGATCACCTCCAGGCCGGCGCCGGCCTGGCCGGCCGCCTGGCCCTCCAGCACCGAGCCCAGGCATTCCGGCAGGAACTCCTCGACCCCGTGGACCGGCAGCACGATGCTGATCAGCGCGCCAGCGCCCAGTCCGGTCATCGCTCATCCGTGGTCATGGCCCACCGATGATAGACGCCGGGTGACCGCGCCGTGGCCGGCCGGACCCATGGATGTCATACCGACCGCGTATTCTTCGGCGCGTGCGTATCGACACCGTCTTCCGGGCCATCGGGTCATTTTCCGTCCGTTTCCGCTGGCTGGTCCTGGCAGTCTGGGTGGCGGGCGCCATCGCCGCCATCACGCTGCTGCCGTCGCTGTCCAGCGTGACGCAGGGCAACAACACCAAGTTCCTGCCCGCCAGCGCGCCGAGCGAGCACGCGGCGCTGCTCGCGGCTCCGTTCGGCACCGCCAACCTGCTGCCCATCCCGGTGGTGGCGGCCCGGTCCGGCGGCCCGCTGACCGCGGCCGACGTGGCGGCGCTGACCAGCCTGCAGGGCCAGTTCGGCAAGGTCGCCAGCGTCAGCAAGGTGATCGACCTCGGCCGGTCCCCGGACGGGCAGGCCGAGCAGCTGATCGTGCTCGCGACCCAGGCGGGCGGCGGGCAGAACCAGATCACCGATCTCGTCGATGCGATGCGCGCCACCATCGCCGGGGCTCATCTGCCGGCCGGGCTGCAGACGCATCTCGCGGGCAATGTGGCGGTTCAGGTCGACCAGCAGAAGGCGTCGGGCAACACCGGGAGCCAGGTCCAGAACTTCTCGATGCTGTTCATCCTCGTGCTGCTGGTGCTGATCTTCCGGTCGCTGACGCTGGCGCTGACCACGATCGCGCCGGCGGTGTTCTCGGTCCTCATCTCCGGGCCGCTGGTCGCCGAGGCGGCCCAGCACGGGCTGCAGGTCTCCCCGCTGGCGCAGTACCTGATGATCGTGCTGGTGCTCGGCGCGGGCACCGACTACGGGCTGTTCCTGGTCTTCCGGGTCCGGGAGGAACTGCGGGCCGCCCAGCATGAGCAGGAGTCCTACGCCACCACCGGGTTCGGGAACATGCTGCGCGCGATGGGCGGGGACCTGGTCCACCCCCGGCAGCCGGCCCGCGAGGCGATCGTCCACTCGGTGACCCGGGTCGGCGAATCCATCACGTTCTCCGCGGGCACGGTGATCGCGGCGGTGCTCACGCTGCTGCTTGCCAGCTTCCCGTTCTACTCCAACCTGGGGATCCCGTTCGCCATCGCGATCGGCGTGATCCTGGTCTCCGGGCTGACGCTGCTGCCCGCGCTGCTGTCGATCCGGCTGTCCCTGCTCGCGCTCAAGCGGACGCTCTTCGCTGCGTCCCCGCCCTTCCACCGGCCCAAGCTGCTGCCCTGGAGCATCCAGGGCAGCGGGAAGGCCGGCACCTGGGGCCGGATCGCCTCCCGGATCGTCCGCCATCCGGTGCCCACGCTGGCGACCGGCCTGATCGTGTTCGGCGGGCTCGCCTTCGCGGTGCTCGGCTACCAGGCCTCGGGCTTCGGCGGCAACACCGCACCGCCGGCGGGCAGCGACTCGGCCGCGGGCACCACCCTCCTGGCCCGCCACTTCCCGCAGTCCTCGGCCAACCCGACCAGCCTGATCTTCCGTTTCGCGGCGCCGGTCTGGGAGCACCCGGCGGCACTGGCCGCGGCTCAGCGCCAGCTCGCCGCAACCGGGCTGTTCACCACCGTCACCGGGCCGCTCAACCCGGTGGGCGCGCCGATGCCGCCGTCCGCCTACACCGCGATGCACCGCCTGCTCGGCCCGGCCGGTGCCCTGGCCGCGGTGCCCCCGCCCAGCATCAGCGGACGGCAGGCCCTCCTGTACCAGCTCTACCGGGCGACAGCGAACTACGTCAGCGCTGACGGGCACACAGTGCAGTACTCGGTCGGCCTCAAGGCCGGGGATCCGGGCGGTACCCCGGCGATGCACGCTGTGCCGTCGGTCCGTGCCGCCACCACCCGGGTGGCCGCGTCGGTCGGTGCCGCCGACTCCGGAGTCGGCGGGGAGGCGCCCGCGCTCTACGACATCAGCAGCATCTCCAACAGCGACCTGGTGCACGTGATCCCGATCGCGATCCTGGCCATCGGCCTCCTGCTCGCCGTGGTGCTGCGCAGCCTGGTGGCCCCGCTGTATCTCATCGCCTCGGTCGGGCTGTCCTACCTGGCGGCGCTGGGGCTGGCTGTCCTGCTGTTCGTCGAGATCGGCAACAGCGGCGGGCTGGTCTTCTTCCTGCCGTTCCTGATGTTCATCTTCCTGCTGGCCCTCGGTGAGGACTACAACATCCTGGTGATGACCAGGATCCGGGAGGAGGCACGCAAGCTGCGGCTGCGCGAGGCGGTGTCGCGCGCGCTGAGCGTGACCGGGACCACGGTGACCTCGGCCGGCCTGGTCCTGGCCGGGACCTTCGTCGTGTTCGGCCTGGTGGCGGGCAGTGGCTCGGGTGGCAGCCAGTTCCGCGATATCGCGTTCGGGCTGGCGCTGGGCATCCTCATGGACACCTTCCTGGTACGGACCCTGCTGGTCCCCTCCACCGTGGTACTGCTGGGCCGGTGGAACTGGTGGCCGTCCCGGATGAGCCGCCCCGGTGCTGAGGCGCCCAGTGCCGGCCCGGACGCGGCCAGCACCGAAGGGCCGGACAGCCCGGATGGGGGTTCCCTCGCCGCGGGCGGCAGCGACGACCCCGCGCTGGGACGGGCGCGGGGCTGAGCCGGCCGCCAGCGCGCGTCCTGCTCCCCCCACCGGGCGAATGGCGGAATACCGCCGATCAGGCCACCCGGCTGGCAGCGGGCGGAATACTGTCGGTGATCTGCGGGACATGCCGTGCCAGGTGCTGGCCACAGCGGTACTGACCCGTCACACTCGCCTGAGGGGAAATCCGAGCTACGCCCTCGCGCGGCATCAGGCACGCCGGCCCGGCCGGCGGCGCAGAAGGGACGCCGATGCAGGAACTGCGCCTGGCCGCGGTGAGTGAGGACGGCACCTATGCCGTCCTCACAGCGCCGGGGCGCAGTGGCCGCTTCTCGCTGCCGATCGATGACAGGCTGCGGATTGTGGCGCGTGGGCAGTTCTCCCGGCTCGCTCAGTACGAGATCGAAGTGGAGAGTCCCTTGCGACCCAAGGAGATCCAGGACCGGATCCGTGCCGGAGAGACGGCGGAAGAGATCGCCGACGCGGCCGGTGTGCCGATCGAGCGGGTGCGCCGGTTCGAGGGGCCGGTGCTGGCCGAGCGCGCCTACCGGGCACAGGAGGCGCAGAGGGCGAGCATCCGCCACCCGGGCGATTCCGGCCCGGGCAGGCGGCTGGGCGACGTGGTGACCGAGCGCCTCACCGACCTCGGGGCGGATACCGAGGACGCGGAGTGGGATTCGCGCAAGCGTGCGGACGGCAACTGGCAGGTGTCGCTGATGTTCAGCGCGGGCGACCATCCCCGGCTGGCCGAGTGGGTGTTCGATCCGCGCAGCAGGCACGCCAGCCCGGCCGACGACACCGCCGCCGGGCTGTGCCTGCCGCACGCTGAGCTGCCGCCGTCGCCGTCGCGGCAGCCTGGGTCCGCGACAGTCACGCCTATCGCCAGCCGGCTGAGCACTGCACCCGCCGACTACGATCCGCGGCCACAGCCCGAGCCCGCGCACGTGAGCGGCCCGCAGCGGGCGGCTGTCGTCACCGAGGACGCCCGGCCGGCCGCGGACGCCCAGCCCGAACCTCCCCTTCCTGGCCGGGAGCGCCCGGCCAGGAAGGCGGCAGGCGGCAGGTCCCGGCGGTCCTCAGTGCCCTCCTGGGACGAGATCATGTTCGGGACCTCACGCCAGCCCGACTAGGGCGCGGGCGCCGCGGCCGCGGCGCCGGGGCCCGCGGGTACGATCGCCAGCGAAAACCGTAGTGGTCGGAAGAGGTGCAGGTGAGCCGCTGTCACGACGCACTTCTGCGCGGCTGGCGCGGCTGGGTTACGCCCGCTGTGGCCGCCTGCTGCAGCGTGCTCCTGCTGACCGGCTGCGGCCTGGTCGGCGGCCCGAAGACGGTGCGGGCGGACGTCCCCAACACCATGACCGTGACCAGCCCGGATGTCACCCCCAGGGGGGTGATGGGGTCGGCTTACACCTGCCGGGGGGCCGGAAAGTACCCGGGCCTGCATTGGTCCGGCGCTCCGCAGAGCACCAAGTCGCTGGCGGTGGTCATGGATGACGCCGCCGCCCCGGTAACCCCGTATATCTACTGGATCGTGTTTGATATCGGCCCGCAAACCACGAATATACAAGCGGGCCAGATTCCAGCCGGGGCGCGGCAGGCGCGCAATAGTAAAGGCTCGGTTGGCTATGATCCGCCATGCCCGGTGAATCAAAACCATGCGTACCGCTTTACCGTTTACGCACTCGGTTCGAGGCTGCGGCTCCGGGCCGGGGCCAGCGCAAAATCGGCCTGGTCGGCTATCGCACAGGCCGCTATCGCGCGTGGCAGGCTTACGGCTATTGCCACTCCGTAATCGATTAGTCGCGCAGTGTAAACATCAGGAGTAAAAAGTTCTCTAAACACGTGACACAGGCCATACGGGTCCGCCACAATCACTGATCAGGAGTTCAGCCTTGGACTGATCCAAGGCGCTAGCGCCACAGGGGAAGGTCCGCGTCGATGGCCGCGTGTGCCTCGCTAGCGCTACCCAGATGGCCATGGCTCGTTGGGTGGTGTAATGACTCTGCTGCTGGTAGTGGGCCTCGCAGCCGTTATCCTCGTGATTCTCATCGCGGTCTTTCTGAGCCTGCGGCTCGGGCGGGGCGATGACCACGAGGAGTCGGAGGGCAGGCCCGGCGAGCGCAGCCGTGACCGCCTCGATGCCGAGGACTCCCGCTCGCGGGACCGTGACCGGCGCGAAGCGCGGCGCCCATCGGCCGTTTCTGCCCGGTCAGCCCGCGCTGGCGTGCCCAATGGCCAGCGCCAACGGGCCGAAGCCGAGCCAGACCGCCGTTACCGTGACCGCGACGAGCGCCGCCCCGAGCGCGAGCAGGCCAGACCGCGGGAGTACGACTACCCGCCGCAGCGCGGCGGGCGCTACGACAGTGGGCCACTGGAGCACCCGAGTGACCCGCGCCGGCCGGTAGCGGCCGGGGCCCGCCGCGCGGGTTCCAGCCGGGACCAGTCCGCCCGCAGGTCCGGCAGCGGGCGGGACCGGTACGACTCAGGCGCATCGCTGTCTGACACCGGCCCCGCGCCGCGCCCGGCGGCAGACGACTTTCCCTCCGGGCCGTTCCCGGCCGCGGACCTCCCATCGGGTGAATTCCCTTCCGGGCCGCTGCCCGTGGCCGACTTTCCTTCCGGTGAAATGCCCGCTGCCCGTGGCCGCGGCAGATCGGCCGCGGCAGGCGATGGCGGCCGGGACCGCCCGGAGCAACGGCGCAAGCCGGCCAAGGGCCAGAGCGCGGCGAAGGGACGGTCGCGCAGCAAGCGCGATGATGACGATGACTGGCCCAGCATGGAATGGGACAAGCTCTCCGACGAGCAGTACTGGGCGGAACTGTCCTCCGACAAGCCGCTGGCGTCCAGCGAGCCCAAACCGGCGGCCGCCAAGAACGGGCAGTCGCGCGCCAGCGCCGCAAAGACCAAGTCCGCCAAGGCCGATCCGGCCCCGGCACTGCCCCCGGCCGCCGAACCAGTCCAGGGACGTGACCGTGACCTGCCCAGCAGGAAGGGCCGCAGTGCCCAGCAGCGGGAAGCGGTCACCGAACGGCTCCCGATCCGGGCCCGGCCGCAGCCCGCTGCGCCGGCCCGCACTGCCAGTGACAGCCCGCCGCCAGCCCGGGCCGGCAACGGCCGCCAGGCCAGCGAGCCCAGCGAGCCCAGCCTCGCCATGCTGGCCAGCCTCGCCAGTGCCCCCCCACCGGCCAGGCCTGCCGGTGCGCTCGATGAGGATCCGCTGACCAGCCCGTCGTTCGCCAGGCCTACGGTTGACAGCCGGTCCTACCAGAGCGCCAGGAAGAACCCGCAGGCCCAGGACACCGGTGGGCACCAGCAGCTGGACAGCCCGCCCGCAAGTGCTGGCTACGGTGGCAACGGCTACGGAACCGGCGGCTACGAGGCCGCTGGCTACAACGGCAACGGTTATGCCAACGGCAGCGGGCACAGTGCTGGCCGCGGGCACAGCGCCGCCGAGCCCGCGGCCTACGTCCCCGCCAGCGGTACCTACCAGGCCCCCGACTACAACACCACCACGGCCTACGCCTACCCGCCCGCTCCTGCGGCCCAGCCCAGCCTGCCGCCAGCTCCCGCCCCCCAGCAGGCCGGCTGGTACGACGAGCCCGCCGTCCCGCAGGGCAATCCGTACGGGAGCTACGTGGAACCTGCCCAGGCCAGCTATCCCACCACCCCGCCGGCGGGGTATGAGCACCAGCAGCACGCTGGCGCGGGATATCCCGGCTACCCGGCCGGTTACGCCGAGCAACCGGGCTATGACCAGGCGGCCGCCATGCCGTACCAGGCCATGCCGGGTGCCGGGGTGCCCGTTCCCCCGGCCGGCGACACCCAGCTCCCCCCGCCCGGGTCCTACCCGGAAGCTGGATATGCCGAGGCCGGCGGTTACCCGCAGGAGCACAGCCAGGGCTCCTACGATGCCTACGGCAACGACGGCTACGCCCCTGGCTACCCGGCCGGCTATGCCGCCGACCCGTACGGGCACGACGGGTACGGTGGCTATCCCGCCAGCCAGGGTTGACAGACCAGCATGGCGCGGGCTGAGAATGTCCCGACCGCGACACAGAGCAGGGGAGACGGTGGACCGCCCTCGGGATCACGCACGCTCATATCATCTGCACCGGCTGGCGACCGCCCTTGACACCCAGGGACTGCAGTCGACGATGAGAACTACCTACCCCGCGGCACTGCACATCTTCGCCCCGGGTGCGGCCATGCTGGCCGAGAGCATCGACTGTATTCCCGGCACCGACGACGACGGCCGTCTCCGCTGGTACTTCCGGTGGTCCTGGGGAGAACTGCTGCACGACGCCGAGGATCCGTCGGCCGCCGCGGCCAAGATCGCCGAGGTGCTCTCGTCCCGCTGAGCCGGCGGCGGGGGCCGCGGCCAGCGGCGCGCCGTCAGTTCTGGCCGGGTGTCAGTTCCGCCAGCGCCCGCGACGCGTAGGCGAGCACATGCGGCATCAGCGGGAAGCGCCGGAGCTCGTCCTTGCTGAACCAGTGATAGGCGCGGGCTGCCCGGTAGTCGAGTGAGACCTCCCCGTCCACGACATGGCAGAAGTACACGAAATCCAGGTACTCCGCCGACGGGCTGATCCGGATCTCCTGGATCGCCACCGGCATCGGCAGCGGGGACACCGCCTCGTCGCGCACGTCGACGCCATTCCCGCTGGCCACGCTGACCGCCAGCCCGGTCTCTTCCCTGACCTCCCGGATGAGTGCCTCGTGCGGGTACTCCCCCGACGCGAGCTCTATCCGCCCGCCGGTCGGCACCCAGCGCGACAGTCCGCCATGCCACAGCAGCAGGACCCGCCCGTTCCGCACGACGTACCCGCCCACGACATAGGTGGCATCGCGCAGGTATTTCATGTCCTGGCCTCCCAGGAATCCGGTGTCACCCGGTCATCTCCCTCCGGGCCTAACTCGAGCCCGCACATCGCGATGACGATATCGACGGTTTCGTCGACCGACATCTTGTCCGTCCGGATCACGACCGCGTCGGGTGCCACCCGCATGGGCGAGGTCTCCCGTTCCCGGTCCATCCGGTCCCGTTCGGCGAGCTGCCGTTCCACTTCGGCCTGGGTGGTGAGCTCATCGACGCTCTGTGCCCACAGCTTCCGGGCCGCGCGTTCCTGCAGGCTCACGTCGAGGTACAGCTTGAGCCCGGCCTCCGGCGCGACGACGGTCCCGATATCGCGCCCGGCCAGGATGGTGGGCCCCTCGGAAACGACACGCCGCTGGATCTGCCTGACCACCTCCCGGACCCGCTCGAAGCGGGCCACCCGCGGGACGGTCCGGGTGATGTCCTCAACGTGCAGCCGCATGTCCGACAGCGGCCGGCCGGCGATGTTGATGACTCCCCCGGTGCCGGTTCTGGCGACCCCGACATCCTTCAGCACGCCGATCGAGACTTTCACCACCCCGTCGGCGTCATCGGGATCGGTCCCGCTGTCCAGCACCCCTCGGGCGACAAGCCGGTAGATGAGCCCGGTGTCCACCATCGCGTAGTGCAGCCGCACCGCAAGAGCCTGGCCGATCGTGCTCTTTCCGCTCCCCGCGGGCCCATCAATGGCGATCGTTTCGGGTCGCACCCGTTCTCCCTCTCCCGCCCCGTGAGCAGCAGCCGTGGCATCACCCTAGCCGAGCCCGAACAGCCGCCGGGGGTTGGTCACCCCCACGGCCTGCGCCTGCTCATCGGAGAGCGCTTCGGCCAGGGTGTCGGCCGGGCGGGCGAGCGCCATGTCGAAGGGAAGATCGGTGCCCAGGACCACATGGTCCAGGCCAGCCCGGCTGACCAGGTAGCGCAGGGCGGACGCGTCGTGGGTGATGGTGTCGAAGTAGAGCTGGCCGAAGAAGTCCCACGCGTTCACCGGGGCACCGGCCAGTTCGGGCCGGACGCCGCGGGCATGCACCAGGCGGCCGGCCTGGTAGGGCAGGAACCCGCCGCCGTGCATGAGCAGCAGCCGCACCCGCGGGTGGCGGGCCAGCACCCCGGCGCAGATCAGCCGCTCCACCACGATCGTGGTCTCCAGCGGGTTGCCGATCACGTTCTGCAGGTACCACTGGTCCAGCGCGGGGTGGGCACAGTTGAACGCGGGATGGATGAGCACCGGCCGCCCGATCGCGTCGGCCTGTTCCCAGAACACCCCGAAGCCGGGCTCGTCCAGGCGGCGGCCGGCGATCGAGGTGCCCAGCGCGGCCCCCACCGCACCCGCCGACACCGCCTCGGCGTACATCCGGGCCGCCTCCCGGGGTGCCTGCATCGGGAGGTTGGCCAGCCAGTGCAGGCGATCGGGCGCGTACGCGCAGAAGTCCGCCATCCCCTCATTGGTGGCCTCGCACAGCGCGATCGCCAGCCGCGGGTCCAGGTCATAGCCGAAAAGCACCGGCGCGGGCGAGACCACAGCACCCCAGAGCCCTCGTTTGGCCAGATCGGCGGTTTTCTCCTGCGGGCTGTGGAAGGCGGGCGCGAGCGGGAACGGCACGTGGTTCGGGCTGCGGAACACGCCGTCATCGGTGGAGATGCCAAGCCCGCCGTCACGGGCGGCCAGCCGCAGCACCGGGTCGGGGATGACGTGGTTGTGGACGTCGATGAACATCTCAGGCTCCCGAGGGCGACACCGTGATGGTCCGGCCGGCGGCGGCCGCCTCCGCGATGGCCGCGGTCAGCTCCACGCTGCGCAGGCCGTCCAGCCCGGACGGGCTGGGCTCGCGTCCGGCGGTGATCGCCTCCTCGAACGCCGTCACGGCGCCGGAGTATGCGCCGAAGCTGGCCGTCTCCACCGTGGTCTCGCCGTCGCCGGTCACGATGCTCAGGGTCCCGGTCATGTTCATCCGGGTGCAGGACCGGCCGGCCACCCGGCCCTTGGTCCCGTACACCGTGATGTCCGCCTGCGGGAAGGCGGCGGACTGGTTGACGTTCACATATGCCAGCGCGCCCGTGCCGTAGCGCAGCAGCACCAGCGCCAGGGTCTCCGGGTCCAGGCCGTCCTCATGCCCGGTCAGCGCGGTCACCTCCGTCACCTCGGCTCCCAGCAGGTACCGGATCAGGTCGAAGGCGTGCACGCCGATGTTGTTGATGGTCCCGAAGCCCGCCAGCGCCGGGTCGGTCCGCCAGCCTTTGAGCAGCGTCCGGCCCGAGCTCATCTCCACCTGCACCACCCGGATGTCCCCCAGCGTGCCGTCCTGGATGACCTGCCGGAGGCGGCCGAAGTTGTCGTGGAACCGGGTCTGGAAGGTGATCCCCAGCCGGACCCCGGCCTGCTCACAGGCGGCGACCGCGCGCCGGGCGTCGGCGACGGACAGCGCCAGCGGCTTGTCGCACATCACCTGCTTGCCGGCGCGCGCGGCCGCGACGACCTGGCCGGCGTGCTGCGCGTTCGGGGTGGCGATGTAGACCGCGTCCACCTGCGGGTCGGCCAGCAGCTCATCGAAGCTGGTGAGCGCCCGGGCGGCGGAGTGGCGGGCGGCGAAGGCATCCGCCCTGGCCTGGTCCCGGCTGACCACCGCGTGCAGCACACCCTGCGGGCTGGCGTTGATCGCCGGGGCGATCTCAGAGTCCGCGATCCGGCCCGGCCCGACAATTCCCCAGCGCACCTTGCTCACCATCTATGTCCGCCAATCACCCAGAAGTGCGACGTCGCCGCCGCAGCCGTCGATGGCGGCCAGCCAGCCGCCGGTCATGGCCGGGTGCGCGCCGGTGACGAGCTCCGGCCGGCAGCCGGTCACCATCGGCACCCCGAGACTGCGGGCCACCCCGGCCAGGTGTGAGCCGGCCGCCCCGGACCGGGCGATGACGCCGCGGGCGCCGAACAGCAGCGGTGCCAGCGCCGGCAGCGGCCGTTCCACCAGCAAGATGGCATCCGTGAGCCCGTCGGGCGGCCGCTCGTGCGGCCGGCAGGGCAGCAGCAGCCCGGCCGCCGTCCCCGGCGCGGCCGGCCTGCCCGGCACATGCTCCCCCCGGCCCATCACCGTCTCCGCGAGCACCGGCATCCATTCCCGTGCGGCGAGCAGGTCAGCGACCGCCACCGGAGCCGGCCGGGCGCCCGGCACTGGCGCTGGCGCTGGCGGCCTCTGCGTCGCCGGGGCGCTGCGCAGGGACTGCAGCAGCCAGATCCCGCCGTCACCGGCGGCCCATTCGATCACGTCGTCGCCCAGCTCCTGCCAGACCTGGCCGGCCAGCCGGGCCACCGCCGTCACGGTCTGCTCGCCGAGCAGGGCGGTGAGCCCGTCCCCGCCGCCCGTCCCCGGCTCCCCCGGCCGGGACGGCGGGCCGGCCGGGAGCCGGACCCGGGCCGACTCCCCGTCGGCCCAGCCGGCCAGCAGAGCGCCGGGGTGGCCGCGCACCCCCTCCACGGTGACCTCGGTGCCCGCCCCGTTCACGCGGGCCACCCCGCCCGCGGCCAGCCGGATCTCCGGCTGCACCAGGACGCCCAGTGCCAGCGCCTCCGGTGGCAGGCCGCAGGCCTCAAGCCGCTGCAGGGGGTCCACCGCGAACGCGGAGGCCCAGCAGCTGCGCACCGCCGATACCACGTCGCCCGGGCCTACCCCGGCGACCGTGGAGAACGCGCCGGACCAGCGGGGGTCGCTTTCCAGCGGGCTGGACGAGCGGACGATGACCCGCCCGCCGAGCCTGGCCACCGCCTCGTGCAGCTGCCCGGTGAGGACGTCGTCGAGCTGGTGCCCCAGGACCGCCCGCCGGGCCGAGGCGGGCCGCCCACGCCGCACGGCGGCTATCGCGGCGGCCAGCGCGGGCCGGGCCTCGTCGGCCGGGATCACCCATCCGGGCAGCACCGCGAGCCCGGCGGCCAGGGCACCGGCCAGCCGCGCTGCCTTGGCCCCGGCCAGCGCGGCTGGCCCATCGGCACCGCTGGCGCGGGTCAGCTCGTCGCCCAGCGGCAGCAGCCGCGACAGGGGCCGTGTGCTCATCCGGCGATGATGATCTCGTCAGAGGCGTAGGAGGACAGCAGCTCGTGCCCGTCCTCGGTCACCAGCAGCATCTCCTCCAGCCGCACGCCGAACTCGTGCACCTTGCCGTGCTGGGTTTCCAGGGCGAACACCATGCCGGGCCTGATCTCCTCCGGGTAGTCCAGCGACCAGATCCGGGAGATGACCGGCCGGTCGTACTGGGCCAGCCCCAGCCCGTGGCCCCACAGGTTGGCCGCGGCCTGGTCTTCCTCCTCGTAGCCCCATGCCTCCTTGGCCGACGGCCATTTCAGCGCGATGTCGCGGGTGGTCACACCCGGGCGGACCACCTCGATCGCGTCCCACAGCCACTTGTGGGCGGTGTCGTAGTACTGCTTCATCTCGGCGGTCGGCCGGCCGCCGACACAGTAGGTGCGGTAGACGCAGGACTTGAACCCGTTCCAGGTGAGCGCCGCCAGGTCGACGATGACCAGTTCGCCGGGCCGGATGATGCGGTCGGAGAAGTTGCGCCAGTTCGGCCAGGCGTTGGGCCCGGAGGACACGATGATGTCCTCCACGTCCTCTATGCCGGGGATGTTGT
The DNA here is from genome assembly GCA_035532275.1 of Streptosporangiaceae bacterium. Classification (GTDB taxonomy): domain Bacteria; phylum Actinomycetota; class Actinomycetes; order Streptosporangiales; family Streptosporangiaceae; genus UBA9676. The sequence continues at coordinate 18,029 of DATKRG010000268.1, forward strand.
AGAGGTACTCGAATCCGAACGCGGCCACCTCGTTCTCGGTCAGGCCCGGCCGCAGGAACTGGGTGAACTCATAGTGCAGCGCGTCGCAGATCGCGCCGACGATACGGGAAGCCTTCTGCTCGTCGGGGCTCTTGATGGACCGGGCCTCCATCATCGGGGTCATGCCGTCGACCCAGGTCACCCCGGCCCGCTGGAACGCCGCGATCATGTTGATGTCGATGAAGTCGACCCCGAGCGGCTTGTCCAGCACCCCCGCGTCCTCCAGGTCGTGCACCAGCGCGGTGGTGAACTTGGCAACCTGGCTCTGCGCGGCGGGGCCCGCCGCACCCTTGATCCACGTGTACGAGTGACGCACGTTCTCCGGCGGGATCCATGGGTTGTGCACCTTGAGGTGGATGCCGATGTCGCCCTGCTCGTACACGATCGGCTCCTTGCCCTCGCAGAGCACGACGTAACGCAGGCCGGGCTTGAGCCGGTTCCAGCCCGGCGTGTAGGTCGACGACACGTACCGCATGTTCTCGTCGTAGAACAAGAGCATCGCCCCCAGGCCATGCCGGGCCATCGCCTCCCGCGCCCGCTGCAGCCGCCAGGCCCGGACCGCCGCCCAGTTGATGCCTTCCTTCCAGTCCGTGCTCAGGCCACCGAACGCTTCCTTCATGCGCTGCCGTCCTCTCTTACCGGGTAGTCGGGCTGGCCACCTGTCAGCACCTTGACGATCTGGGTCGCTGCCTTGCGCTGTGACTCGGCGATGGACTCCTCCGAGTAGTAGGCCATGTGCGGGGTCACCAGCAGGCCGGGCAGGTCGCCGGGGAGCGCGCCTGGCGCCGGCGGCTCGGCGGCGAGGACGTCGAGCGCGGCCCCCCGCAGCCGGCCGGCCCGCAGCGCCTCGATGACGGCCTCAGTGTCGACCAGTCCGCCGCGCGCGGTGTTGACCAGCACGGCACCCGGCTTCATCGCCGCCAGCTCCGGCGCCCCGATCAGGTTACGGGTCCGCGGCGTCAGCGGGGCGTGCAGCGACACTGCGTCGCAGCTGCTCAGCAGCTCCGGCAGGGCCAGCAGCGGCGGCAGGCCCGGGCCCGGCCGCAGGAACGGGTCGTGTACGACCACCTCGCAGCCGAGCGAGGCGAGGTGTCCGGCCAGGCGGCGGGCGATCCGGCCAAACCCGACCAGCCCGACCCGCTGGGTGGACAGCCGCCGGATCGGCCGCAGCCCGGTCAGTCCCCAGCCACCGCCAGCGACCAGCCTTCCCGCCTCCGGCAGCCGCCGGATCAGTGCCAGCAGCAGCGTGAGGGCGTGCGCCGCGACCTCTTCCACGCTGTAGTCGGGCACGTTGGTGACGACGATCCCGCGCCTGGCGGCGGCCGCGAGGTCCACGTTGTCCACCCCGATGCCGTAGCGGGCCACGATCTTGCAGGCGGGCAGCTGGGACAGCAGCTCGTCGGTGACCGGCAGGTAGGTGTTGAGCAGCGCGTCGGCGGTGCGGCCGAGGCGGGCGACGCCGCCGGGAGTGCCGTCGGCGACCACGAGCCGGGCGCCGACGGCGGCCAGCAGCTCGGTCTCGGCGGTGATGGTCGGGAACACCTGGTCGGTCACGACCACCGTGAAGTCCTGGGTCATCTCGCTCCGCTCCGGGTCACGGTGCCGTCAGCTGGCCCGGGATGACCGGCAGCAGGAGGTAGGACTCCCGGCCCGGACCGTGCCAGAGGGTCTGCGTGCTGCCGGTGACATGCGGCGGCCGGTCCACCGGGTCGTCGTGCAGGAATGGCCCGCACCCCGTCATCTCGTTCTTGAACGAGCCCAGCCGGGGTGCGGCCGGGTGGTGTACCTCGTAGTCGCGGCCGCGGACGGTGAGCGCCACCTGGTAGCCGGCCGGGATCACCACGCTGGTGGGCCAGATCTCCACATCCGCCTGGTAGACCTCCCCCGGCGTGAGCGGCTGGATCTCGTCGTGGCTGTGGTAGGGGCGGTAGGGGGTGCTCAGCCGCGGGTCGAGCTTGCGCTGCGACAGCCGCAGCCAGCCCTGCGCGACTGGGGTGTGCGGGTCGATCGCGCCCGGGAAGGTCACCTCCGCACCGCCCGGCGCGAACACCCGCAGCACGCAGAACAGGTCCGCGTCGGTGGTGGAGGACGACACGAACAGGCGGGCGGCCACCGGCCCGGTGATCTCGGTCTCCTGTGCCAGGGGCGGCGCGAGGAAGGTGACCCCCTCCCCGTCCGCCTGGTAGGACGCCTGCTCGGGCTCGCTGCCGGGGGCCGCGCTCAGCCCGGGCCCGCTGGGCCGCAGGTAGAGCCGCCGCCATTCGGTCCGGGCCAGCGGCCACTCCTGCTCGGCCCGCTGCTGGAAACCGTCCAGCCTGCGCACCTGCAACTGCACCGGTGGCTGGTCGCGCCAGCCGCTGCCGTCACCGTGCAGGAAGCAGGCGAAGAACCGTTTCTGCAGGTCCACGCCGTAATCGGTGTAGAAGTGGGTCCAGTGTTCCAGCCCGTGCACCTCCAGCCACTTGTGCCGCGAGGCTGCCTGGGTGAAGGCCTCGAAGTTGCCGCGGGTGTGCAGGCCCTGCCCGCCCCAGTTGGCCGCGGTCAGGAACGGGACGGTGATCTCCTGCCAGTCCGCCGACCGGGCCCGGTGGAACCCGTCGTCGAGCGGATGATCGCGGATCTGCTCGCCGAACGGCACCCGCGCGGCCGCGAGCTCAGCATCGGTGAGCGTCTCCGGGCCGGCGACGGTCTCCCCGGTCACCGGATGGCGGGGGCCGCGCTCCCCCACCCCGTGCTGCACCACGGTGACCTGCTTGCCGTACCAGTTGTGCCAGAACGAGGACAGGATCCCGCCGTGGTGGGTGGCATCCCGGTAGAAGTCGGTGGCACCCTCCCAGGCGCACATCGCGGCCAGGTGCGGCGGCCGCAGGCCGGCCACATGCCATTGGTTCATGGCGTAGTAGGAGATGCCGTTCAGCCCGATCTTCCCGGTGCTCCACGGCTGGGCCGCCGCCCACTCGATGCACTCGTACAGGTCGCGGGTCTCCCGGGGCGAGTAGGGATCGAGCCGGCCCGGGGAGCGGCCTGCGCCCCGCGAGTCCACCCGGACGCACACGTAGCCGTCCGGCACCCACTTCTCCGGGTCCACGACCTCCCAGCTCTGGTGCACGTTGCTCGACCCGGCGGCCACGTCCGGATGCGCGGCGATCATGAGCCGCCACTGGTCGGGATATCCCTGCTGGAAGGCGAGCCCCTTCGCATAGGGGCCGTAGGTCAAGATCACCGGGTAGCGGCCGGGTCCGGGTGGCCGGAACACATCAGCCCGCAGGACCACGCCGTCGTCCATCGGCACGGGCACGTCCCGCTCGATCTCCACACCCCCGCCGCTGAACGCCGGCGGTGGCTGAGCCCCGCTGGGATCTGGTCCAGCCGCCACGGGATGCTCCCTACAGGTCGTCAAGCCACACGATGCCGCTCTTCAGTGGCAGTAAGCGAAGGGCGGCTCTCTCAGCCACGGACGATAGCAGCACTAAACGAGGCAGGGGAACCCGGCCCCGGTGGGCAACGGACAGTGCAGTAACATTCAGGCACCATGGCAGAAGTGAGCGTGACTACCGGCAGCCGGGCCGCTGCCGGCCACAGTGGCACCGAACCCGGCGGCGATGGGCCGGCTGGACGCGGCCCAGCCGGTAGCGACCTCGCCGGCGACATCGGACGGCGGCTGGCCGCGCACCGGGAGTCGCGCGGGATGCGGGTGGCTGAGCTCGCCCGTGAGGTCGGGGTCACGCCCAGCCTCATCAGCCAGATCGAGCACGGCATGTCCCGGCCGTCGGTGTCCACCCTGTTCGCCTTCGCCCAGGCGCTGAACGTCCCGGTCGACGCCTTCTTCCGGGAGCCGGCGGCATCGCCGCCCGACCCGGGCCCGCCCGCCGAGGGCCGCTATGTGGTGCGCCGGGGCGGCCGGGCGGTGATCGACATCGAGGGCGGGGTGCGGTGGGAGCGGCTGACCCGCGCCACCCCGGACCATCTCGATTTCTTCGAGCTCGTCTACGAGCCGGGGGCTGAGTCCCACCCGCGCCAGTACACCCACCCCGGCACTGAGATGGTGCTGGTCGTGAGCGGCTGCCTGGAGATCACCGTCGGTTTCGAGCGCTACCGGCTGGAGCCTGGTGACAGCATCGACTTCCCCTCATCCATGCCCCACCGGTACCTGAACCCGGCCACCGAGCCCGCCCGCGCGGTCACGGTCATCCTGTACGACTGCCCGGGAGAGACCCGGTGAGCGGGGGAACGGTGAACACGAGCATGGGGAATGCGGCAGTGGGCCGGCAGCTGATCCGCGATCTGGTCGAGAACTGGGCGGTGTGGCGAGACGCCGGTGACTGGGACCGCTTCCGGACGGTCTGGCACGATGACGGCACGATGATGGCCACCTGGTTCCAGGGACCGGCCGATGACTTCATCCGGGTCAGCCGCGAGGGCTTCGAGCACGGGGTCAGCATCCTGCATTTCCTGGGCGGGACCGCGATCGATCTGGCGGGCGAGCGGGCCATCGCGCAGACGAAGATGACCATCTCCCAGCGCGGGCTGGTCCACGACGTGCTGTGCGATGTGGTGTGCACCGGCCGCTTCTACGATTTCCTGGAACGCCGGGACGGCCGCTGGGGCATCGTGCTGCGGCAGCCGATCTACGAGAAGGACCGGCTTGACCCGGTGGACCCGGCCGCCCGGGTCGAGCTGTCCGCCGCGACGCTGGCCCGGTTCCCTGTGGGCTACTGCCACCTGGCCTATCTCCAGGTGGGCCTGGGCTTCGACGTCAAGCCGGACATGCCAGGCCTGGTGGGGCCGGAAGTCGAGAACCTCTACCGGCGGGGGGCCCGCTGGCTGGCCGGCGAGCCGCTGTAACCCGCACGCAGGCTAGCCCGCACGCTGGCCCGGCCCTCAGATCTGGTCACTGGTGGCCAGCGCACTCCAGATGGCCGCAGTCGAACTGGGCGGCCGGGACCGGCCAGCGCTCGCCGCCCGGTCCCTGGACGACCCAGTCGCCGGCGGCGGCAGTGACCCGGCCCTCCAGCGTCCGCACGGTGGTGGGCTCGGTCACCTGCCAGGCGCGGACCTCGCCGGTCCGGGTCCACCGGTTCCCGCCCAGCCGCGTGTGGGTGGCAAGGAACTGGGCGTCCCGGACGCTGTGCACCCGCCCCTGCCCGTCCTGGATCCGCCAGTCGCCAGGCGCGGCCTGCATGACCGTCCCGTCGGCGGCCGTCCAGGCCGCGGGTGAACGGAGCCGGCCGGCCCGGACCTCGCCGCGGCGGTGAAAGCACGCGGCGTCCTCCGGCCCGGCGTCCGGGAGCACGGCGACATAACCGATCGCCTCCAGGCGCTCCAGGATGGAACGGATGTGCTGGACGTTCCCGGTGCGGGTGGCCTCGGGCAGAGCCGTCCAGGCCAGGACGCTGGCGTTGATCCGGCGGCTGTAGTCGTCGCGCTCTCCCGCCCGCGGTGGGCGCCAGCCGGCCGCTATGCGGCGCGCGTACCAGCGGTCATGCTCGTCGTGGGCGATCTTGAGCACCTGCGAATCGGTCAGCTCGACGACGGACCCGTCCGGGACGGCCCGCAGCGGGCGCCACTGCCGCCGCATTTCGACCGCCGACGAGAGCACCTGCCGCACCTGGCGGATGTTCTCATCGCGGTAGAACTCATCGAGCTGTTCCCAGGGCCGGCGCGCTGACTCCCGGGGGCTCCCGGCCGGGACCGGCCACCGCAGCCGGTACCACTCGTGGTTGTGGCGGGCGAGCCTGGTCCAGGTGTCGGCCGGCAGGTCCCCGTCGACCAGGAACCCGGGCCGGAAGTGATGCAGCTGGTCGAAGACGGCACCGGCACCGCCGGCGCCGTCGACGGACTGGGCGTAGATCAGCGTCTGCGGATGGAGCCGCGCTATCCGTCCCGCCTCGTGCATGTTCTCCGGGGTGGGCGGGTCGGTGATGACCACGGCGCACTCCCCTGGAGCCAGGGACGATGAGTCCAGGTAGTCGAGCAAGCCGCGATGCCACCGTGTGCGGTCGGCGATGACGGCGGGCAGGGACTCGCGCAGGCCCACGGAGACCGTCTGCGTGAACTCCCGGTGCAGGTGGCCGGCCCGGCGGGCCATGATCCGGATGGAGCTCAGACCGCTGTCGCCGGCGGCGGGGCTCCCGCCTGTGCATGCCGCGGCCCGCAGTTCCCCCTGCTCCCAGGCAGACCGGGCGGCTTCGATCAGGATCGCCAGCGCGAGCGTCGTATCGCCGCACAGGATCAGGGTGCGGGCACCGTGCGCGAGCACCGCCTGCACCGCGAAGACGGCCGTCGTCTCGTACGGGCTGAGCGCGTCTTCCAGCCAGAGCTGATCAGGGCCGATGTGGTTGCCGCGCCAGGTGTCGGCGTGCCGGGGGTCGTCGACGCGGGCGACGACATGCGGGCGGTGGCCGGTGTGGCGCGGCGCCTGCTGCAGGACCTCCCGCACCCGCGTCAGGATCGCCTCGTTGTCCTGCGCACCCGGGTGGAGGGCGTACACCTGCCGGACCGAGGGCTTGCCCAGGTGGGTGACGACCGGCCGCAGGGACTGCGCCCGGGCCGGGTCGGCGACGATCACCCGTGCCCCGGTGGCCCTGGCCTCCTCCATGAGCGGATGGTTCGGGTCTGGCTCCACGACCACGACCCGGTTAGCACCGGAGTCGGAGACCAGCTTGCCCAGCAGGGCCAGGGTCATCGCGTCCAGGCCGGTCATCATGGTCAGCTCGCCGACGAAGCGCGTCTTCAGCCGGTCGACCTCCACCCGCCAGAGCACCGCCCCGGCCGCTACCACGCCGACGAATGTCGCCCCGAGGCAGAAGACGGCCGCCGCCTGCAGGGCCAGCGGCTCGGGCCCGGGGCAGCCGGTATGGGCCGATGGTCCATAGCTCGCCTGCACCTGACCGGTGAAGAGCTCAAGCACCCAGCTCAACGGTGCCAGGACCGGGGCCTGGCCCGTCGCGCACGGCAGGAACGAGGCCTCGCCGAGTACTCCCCCGATGATCACCATGCTCAGCAAGGCTGGCAGGGCGACGTTCGTGTGCTGCTGCCGCCGGGGCCACCAGTACAGCGCCAGCGCTGCTGCCCACAGGCCCAGCAGGATGGGGAAGGTCCACGAGGCATCGGGCCGCAGCCACTGCCGCCATCGCGGCCCGGGCGCGAATGCGGCGCTGTGCGCCGTTGTCACCGCGGCCCACGCCAGCGCCGCGGTGAGCAGTGCCGTGCCCAGCGCCGGAACGGCCCACGCCAGCCGGGCCGCGCGCCCGGGACCGCCCGTTCCCCGCGGGATCACGGTTTGCGGGCCAGGCCCCCGTACACCGAGACAGCGGCGTCGCTGGCAATGCCGGCCTGGCCGATGTCGGTGGGGTCGGGCCGCCAGCGGGGCAGTGACACGACACCTGGCTCGATGAGATCCAGCCCAGCGAAGAACTGCTCGATCTCCGCGTGTGAGCGGACCCGCATGATCACCCCGCTGCGCCGGTACACGGCGGCGACGCCTTCCCAGGCAGCCGGATCGAAGTCGCCGGTGAGGTGGGACAGGGCCAGGTAGCTGCCGGAAGGCAGGGCCGCGAGCAGTTCGCTGGCCAGCCGGTACGGGTCGTCCTCATCCGGCATGAAGTGCATGACAGCGATCAGCAGCAGGCCCACCGGCTGGCTCAGGTCGAGCGTGTCCCGCAGGTCGGCTGAGCCGAGGATGTGCTCGACGTCGCGCAGGTCGGCGTCGATGTAGGCGGTCCGGCCGGCCGGCCCGGTGGTCAGCAGGGCGCGGGCGTGGGCGAGCACGATGGGGTCGTTGTCCACGTACACGATCCGTGCCGCCGGCTCGACGTCCTGGGCGATCTCGTGCACGTTGGGCGAGGTCGGGATGCCGGTGCCGATGTCGAGGAACTGGCTGATGCCGGCGTCACGCGCGAGATAGCGGACCACCCGGCGCAAGAACGCGCGGTTCTCCCGCGGTGGGACCCGCGAGTTGGGGTTGGCTTTCAGGCCCGCCTCAGCGGCGGCCCGGTCGGCGGCGTAGTTGTCCTTGCCCCCGAGCAGGTAGTCATAGACACGGGCCGGATGGGGCCGGTCGGTCTGCAGGTCAACTCCCGGGTAAGCGGGACCCACGTTCATCCAATCCATCTCCGCCATACCGGCTCCCCTGCACGTCGATCATCAAGGTCCCCACCCCGGATCCTTAGCCGCATGATCCCTATCACGCATGATATGGCCGCGCCGCTACAGGCTGCGCCCGGACCGCCAATCGCCCGCCCGCTGCGGCGGGAGCGGGAATGGCTCAGCCAGCCAATGCCTGGTAGACGAGCTGGCGTAGCTGTGGCCGGATCCGGTGGGCGCTGGAAGGGAGCAGCTGCGTGAAGAAGGAAACGGCCAGCTCTTCTTCCTGGTCGGCCCAGAACGCGGTGCTGGCGGCCCCGCCCCAGGAGAACTCGCCCTCGGAGCAGACCACCCGGCCTGCCACCGGGTCGGTGACGACGGCGAAGCCCAGCCCGAAGCCGACCCCGCGGAACGGGAACTCGGCGTACAGCGGTCTGCCGAAGCTGTCCAGGTCGAGGCCGCCGGGAAGATGGTTGCGCGTCATGTACCGGACCGTGCGCGGGCTGAGCAGCCGGACGCCGTCCAGTTCCCCGGCCGGGCTGTCCGCGCTGGCCAGCAGCATCTGGGTGAAGCGGTGGTAATCGGCGGCCGTGGCGATGAGGCCGGCCCCGCCGCTGATCATCGATGGCGGCGTCCGGGCGGCGCTGCCCAGGGCGTCGAGGCGCGCGGCCCGGCCGTCCCGGCCCGGGGTGTACAGGGCGGCCAGCCGCCCGGCGTCGCCGTCGCTGACGTGGAAACGGCTGCCGGACATGCCCAGCGGGCCCAGGATGCGGGTGGCCAGGAACTCGTCGAGGCTGGTCCCGGAGACGACCTCGATCACCCGGCCGAGGACGTCTGTGGCGACCGAGTAGTTCCACTCCGCGCCCGGCTGGAACAGCAGCGGCAGGCCGGCCCAGATGTCGCAGGCCTGCGCCAGGTCCACCGCGGCCGGAGTTGACCATTCGAAGCCAGCCGCCCGGTACATGGCATCCACCGGATGCACCCGGTGGAACCCATAGGTCAGGCCGGCGGTGTGGGTGAGCAGGTGCCAGACCCGCACCGGCTCGGTCGCCGCCACCGTGGCTGGCCGCAGGTCCGACCCGCCCGCATAGACCCGGACGCCGGCGAACGCCGGAATGTAGGAGCTCACCGGGTCGCTCAGCTCGAGCGCGCCCTCCTCGTAAAGCATCATCGCGGCGACCGAGGTGACCGGTTTGGTCATCGAGTAGATCCGCCACAGCGTGTCCGCCTGCACGGGCAGGCCCGCCTCGACATCACGCATCCCGCCCCACGCCACATGCGCCAGGCGGCCGTGCCTGGCGACCGTGACCAGCCAGCCGGGCAGCCTCCCGTCGTCGACGTACCGGGCGAAATGCCGGTCGATCCGGCGCAGCCGCTGCGGATCCAGGCCCACCTCGGCGGGTTCCACCTCGGGCTTGAGCCCGTCCATGGCATCACCTTCCCAGCGCGCCGGCGCCCGCTC
>DATKRG010000269.1:0-73854 GCA_035532275.1 Streptosporangiaceae bacterium
GCCTGCTCGCTGGTGACCGCCGAGCGCAGCAGCCCTAGGAAGGTGGACCGCATCTCGGCGACGTCCCAGGCCCCGAGCACCGTGCGCAGCAGGTGCTCGCCGAGGCTGCGGCCAGGCTCCCGGGTGCCGGGGTCCAGCGCGCTGGCGACCAGCTCACCCGGGATGAGCGGCAGCCGCATCGCCGCCGCGAACAGCCGCTCCTTGGTGCCGAAAAAATGGTGTACCAGAGCGGCGTCCACCCCGGCGTCGGCGGCGATGCCGCGGATCGTCGCCCCGTCGTAGCCGTAGTCGCCGAACCGGGCCCGCGCCGCTGCCAGGATCGCCTCCCGGGTGCCGCTGTCGCCACCCCGGCGGCCGCTGCGGCTGCCGCGCCCGCCGCGGCTGCCGGTCTCGCTTCGCCTGCCGCCCTCGCTGCGGCTGCCGCGCCCACCGCGGCGCCCGGGCGGTGTGGACGGGACGGTCATGCCGGTGCCTTCGCCCTGCTGGAGGTCAGGGTGAGCTCGAAGAACCGCTCCTCCAGCGTGGCCGGGCCCTCGCTGACGCTGGCCTGCACCCCGCCGAGCGCGCGGCGGACATCGGCGGGTGCGGCGCCGGGCACCCGCAACGTCCGGCCGACCAGCGCCACCGGCAGCCCCGCGGCCTCCAGCGCGCCGAACGCGGCCGCCCACGACCCGCTCTCCACCACGCTCACCCGCGCGTCGCCGGTGATCTGGGCCGACGTGCCTTCGGCGACGACCCGGCCGTCGGCCATCACCATCAGCCGGTCGCACTCCTCCGCCTCGTCCATGTAGTGGGTGGTGACCAGCACCCCGACCCCGGATGCGGCGGCCTCGGCCACCGTCTCCCAGAGCCGGGCGCGGGCCAGCGGGTCCACTCCCGAGGTCGGCTCGTCAAGGATGAGCAGTTCCGGATGGTGAGCCAGTGCCTGCGCGAACGCGGCGCTGCGCTGGACGCCCAGCGGCAGCGACCCGACCACGGTCCGGCCGAAGGGGCGCAGCGGTTCCGGCAGGCCGGCGGCCGCGGCCCGGCGGCGGCCGGCCTGCTGCCCGCCACCGGCTGGCTCCGCGCCGAACACCGCTTCCGAGAAGGCCAGGTTCTCGGCCGGCGTGAGGTCGTCGTACAGCCCGAGGGTCTGCGGCACGTACCCGATGCGCTGCCGGGTCCGGCGGGACGGTGCCTCGCCGAACAGCAGCACCTCACCGCCGGAGGTCGCCAGCAGCCCGAGCAGCATCCGGATCAGGGTCGTCTTCCCGGCGCCGTTCGCGCCCAGCAGGCCGACCACCTCGCCGCGGCCCAGCTCCAGGTCGACCCCGTCCACGGCGACGAAGTGGCCGAACCGGCGGGTCACCCCGGTGCACTGCGCGAGCATCCCGGTCATCGCGCCTCCTTGCCGCTCACCACGGGCCTGGTCACCATGGGCCCGCTCACCGCGGCCGGCGGTGCCGGCGCCTGCCAGGTCACCGCCGCCGGCGAGCTCACGCGCGAGGATCGCGACGGTGATCGCGTCCTGCAGGTCCGGCGCCAGCCGCTCGCCGGCCGCGTCCGCCGGCTCCCCGTCCGGGTCCCAGACCCGCCAGCGCGCCGCCCGCCGCCAGGCCCGGCGCCTGGTCTCGCCCTGCGGCCAGTCCTGGACCGCCCGCAGCGTGCCGGGCATGGCCGCGACGATCTCCTGCGGCGTGCCCCGGGCCAGTACCCGGCCCGCGTCCAGGGCGAGCACGTCAAAGGCGCGTTCCGCCTCGTCCAGGTAGCTGGTCGCCAGCACCACGGCCGCGCCGCTGGCGGCGGCGCGGGCGATGAGCCACCACAGGTCGGCCCGGCTGACCGGGTCGATCCCGGTGGTCGGCTCGTCCAGCACCAGCAGGTCGGGCTGGTGCAGCATGGCCGCGATGACACCCAGCTTCTGCCGCATCCCGCCGGAGAGCTGGCCCGCCAGCCGGCCGCGTGCCCCGGCCAGCCCGGCCCGCTCCAGCAGCTCGTCGCCATGCTCCCGGGCAGCCGCGGCCGGCACCTGGTAGGCGGCCGCGCGGAAGGCGAGGTTGTCGGCTACCGACAGATCGGGGTAGGTCCCCGAACCCGCAGACAGGTACCCGATCCGCAGCGGCGCGGGCAGCCGGACCCGGCCGCTGGACGGCGCCAGCGCCCCCGCCAGGCAGCGCAGCAGCGTGGTCCGCCCCGCCCCGTCACCGCCCACCACCGCGCTCACCCGGCCGGGCACCGCGCGGAAGCTCACGTCGTCAAGGGCCAGCCTTCCCCCATACTTAACGCACACCGCCTCGGCACCCCACCAGTCGTCACCGCCGGCGCCCGCGGAGCGGGCCTCTCCCGGGCTGGCTGCGGGCGCGGTCACCGGGCGCTCCCGGCACTCCCGCCCGGAGCCGCCTGACCGGCCTCACCAGCATCCTCGGCGGAAGCGGGACCCGCGCTGGCAGCCGGAGCGTCGCCCGTGCTCGCCGGCCCCGTGCCTGCTGGCCCCGTGCCTGCTGGCCCCGTGCTCGCTGGCACTTGCGCGGCCGGCTTCCTCGCGCCCCGGCGCGGCGCCGCGGGCGCGAGGAAGCTGCGGAACCGCAGGCTGGCCAGGGTGAAGACGACCAGGCCGAGCAGGGCCAGGAAGAGGAAGGGCTGCCAGAGCGGCCCGATCGGCTCCGCCCGCAGCATCACCCCCCGCGAGATCTGGTTGAAGTAGGTCAGCGGCAGGATGTAGGAGATCCAGCGCACCCCGACCGCGATCGAGGACAGCGGGAAGATGAGGCCGGAGAGCAGGACCTGCGGCAGCATCACCATCACCGACAGCTGGATGGCCTGGCCCTGGTTCTCCGACACGCTGGAGATGAGCACCCCCAGGCCCAGGGTGACGAACAGGAACAGGATGGCGCCGAGCGCGAACGTGGCGAACGAGCCGCGGAACGGGACGCCGAAGACACCGACCCCGACCCCGACCACGATCGCGAGGTCGAGCGCGGCCACCCCGAAGTAGGGGACGATCTTGCCGAGGAACACGTCCCGGGGGCGCAGCGGCATGACGGCCAGCTGCTCCAGCGTCCCGGACTGGCGTTCGCGGACCACCCCGAGGCTGGTGATGATCGTCCCGATGAACACCAGCACCACCCCGCACAGGCCGGGGATCATGATGTCCGCGGTCGTGAGCCCGGGGTTGTAGAGAACCGTCACGTGCGGCCGCTGCGCGGAGGCGGCCGGGATGCCCCGGGTGGCGATGGCCCGCTCCTGCGCGGCGGACAGCGCGGCCAGCGCGGTCCGGGCGGTGAACAGCTGGCTCCCGTCGACCAGCACCTGTGTCGGCCCGCCGCCAGCGATCACCGCCATCGCCGCCTTGCCGTCGCGCAGCTCGTTCTGGGCCCAGGCCCGGCCCTGGGTGGGCGCGGTGGCCACCACGTCGAACGGCTTGCCGAGGGTGGCGGCGACCGCCGCCCCCTGCGGCCCGGCGACCACGGTGGGGATCGTCGACACGTCGAAGCTGGCCGCGTAGCCGAACACGATCAGCAGGATCACCGGCATCACGATCATCATCGCCAGCGTGCGCCGGTCACGCCGCAGCTGCCGGAACTCCTTGACGATCATCGCCCACATAGGGACTCCCTAGCACCGGGCCGGGTGGCCGGCAGCGGGTCACTGAGGGCCGCTCCGGGCCGCGCGGCGGAATCTCAACGCCTGTTGAATTCTACGCACGGTGAATTTACCGGGTCAACCCGGTGCGGGTGGCAAAGCCGGAGAAAAGCACCGATCACCGCGCCCGGCGATCAACTAGGTTGGCGGCCATGCGGACGGCCGCCGGTCGCCAGCGCCGGGCGTCCTGGCTGGTCCTGGGCTGCTACCTGCTGGCCGCCGTCGCCGTCACCGCCCGGCTGTGGGCTGACCCGGCCGGGCACGCCCAGGCGGCCAACCTGCCCGACGAGGATCAGTTCACCTGGTTCATGCGCTACGCGGCGGCAGCCGTCTCCCACGGCCGGCTCCCGGCGCTGGTGACGACGGCGATGAACGCGCCGCAGGGCATCAACCTGATGGGGAACACCTCGGTGCTGCTGCCCGGGGTGCTGCTCACCCCGGTGACGCTGCTGGCCGGCCCGCAGGTCAGCCTCACCGTGCTGCTGACGCTGGGGTTCGCCGGGTCGGCGGCAAGCATGTTCTGGGTGCTGCGGCGCTGGGATGCGAGCCTGTCCGCGGCGGCGCTGGGCGGCGCCGTCTACGGCTTCTCGCCTGCGCTGCTGAACTCCGGCATCGGCCACTACCAGCTGCAGTTCGCCGTGCTGCCGCCACTGATCATCGACGTGGCGCTGAGGATCCTCACCGGCCGCGCGCGGCCGGTGAGAGCGGGCGCCGTGCTCGGCCTGCTGGCCGCCGCCCAGGTGTTCATCGGGGAGGAGCTGCTGGCCCAGACCGCCGTGGCCGCCGCCCTGCTGGCCGTCACCCTGGCCGCGAGCAGGCCGCATGCCGTCCGCGGGCACATCCGTCCGGCCGCGGCGGGCCTGTCCACAGCAGCCGCGGTCACGCTGGCGATCTGCGGATACGCCCTGTGGGTGCAGTTCGTGGGCCCGGCCAGCTTGCACGGCAGTCCCTGGCACGCCGGGGCCTTCCACAGCTATCTCGCCGTGCTCGTGACCCCGCCCGGCGATCTGCTGTTCCACACCGCGGGCAGCGCGGGCTACGCCGCCGCTTACCCGGGGCTGCTGCCGGAGTATCTGGGCTACCTGGGCTGGCCGCTGCTGGTGGTGCTGCTCGCCGCCGCGGTCTGCTGCTGGCCGGACCTGCGGGCCCGCGCCAGCGCGGTGACGTTCGCGGCGCTGGAACTGTTCACCCTCGGCAGCGCGCCCATCCCCCTCGGAGGGCTGCACTATCCCGGTGTGCTGCTGCCCTGGTACTGGCTGCGCCATCTGCCGGTGCTGGGCGCCATCCTGCCGGACCGTTTCGCGATCCTCGCGGACGGCGCGGCGGCGGCGCTGCTGGCCTTCGGCCTGGACCGGGCGCGGGCGGCCCTGCCCCAGAGCGCGAGCCTGGCCCGGCGTGCCATCCCGGCCGCGATCACGGTGCTGGCGGTGCTGCTACTCGTCCCGCTGCCGATGCCGACCGCCCCCGCGGCCCCGGTCCCGGCCGGCTGGCAGGCGGCCGTTGCCCGGCTGCGGCTGCCCAGCGACGCACCGGTCCTGGTCGTGCCGGTCTTCCCGCAGGTGCTGCGCTGGCAGGCGGACACCGGCGAGCCGGCCTCGCTGATCGACGGCCGCTGTTTCGCCCGCGACAAGGCCGGGCTGGCCCGGCCGTGCGTCCCGCGCCGCACGCCGACCGCGCGCTACCTGAACGCGCTGTGGGGCGGTGACCCGGGCGTCCCGGCTGTGCCCGCCGCGAAAGTGCGGGCACAGCTGGCATCGTGGCGCACCGCCGCCGTGGTCGCGGTCACCCCGGCGGGCTCCCCGCTGGCACGGTTCCTGGCCGGCCTGCTCGGCCCCCCGGCCACCCGGGCCGGCCAGGTGATCGGCTGGCGGCTGCGCTGACAGCGGCCACTGAGCGAGGCCACTGACAGCGGCCACTGACGGAGGCCACTGACCGAGGCCACCGTCAGCGGACGGCGCCGGTGACCAGCCAGGCGGTGCCGCGGGCGCGCCAGGTCAGCGACACGAACCTGGCCGCCAGCCAGAGGCTGTAGGCGAGCCAGAGGGCGACCAGGCCACCGCCGGTGACGTGCACATACCAGGCCGCCACGCCGAACACGGCCGCGGTCGCCAGCCCGGCCAGCGCGAGATAGTTCTGGTCCCCGGCGCCGATCAGCACGCCGTCCAGCACGAACACCACGCCAGCGGCCGGCTGCTGGAGTGCGGCGACCAGCAGCACCGCCAGCAGCAGGTGCCTGACCCCCGGCGCGACGGCGAACAGGCCCGGCAGCAGGGGACGGGCGGCCAGCAGCGCGGCCCCGAACACCAGCCCGTACAGCGCGCCCCAGCCGGTCATCCGGCGGGTGGCCGCCCGGGCGCCGGCCACGTCGCCGGCGCCGAGATACCGGCCGGTGATGGCCTGGCCAGCGATCGCGATCGCGTCCAGGGCCAGGGCCAGCAGCAGCCAGAGCCGGAACGCGATCTGGTGGGCGGCGATCGCATCGTCTCCCTGGCGTGCCGCGATCGCCGTGGTCACCACCAGCACCGCCTGCAGCGCGAGCGTGCGCACCACCAGCGCCGCGCCCGCCGTCGCGGCGGCCCGCACCCCGGCCCGGTCCGGCCCGAAGGCGACCCCGGCCCGGCGGGCGCCTCTGGCCACGATGATCAGGTAGGCGGCGGCAGCGGCGTTCTGGGCGATCACCGTGCCCCACGCCGAGCCGGCGATGCCCCAGCGCAGGCCGAGCACGAACAGCACGTTGAGCATGACGTTGGCCAGGTTGGCGGCGACGGCGACCGCGAGCGGGGTGCGGGTGTCCTGCAGCCCGCGCAGCACCCCGGTCCCGGCCAGCACGGCGAGCATGGCCGGCGCCCCGAGCAGGCTGATCCGCAGGTAGGTGACCGCGCCAGCGGTGACCCCGGCCGAGGCGCCGAACAGCGCGGCGATGGTGGGGGCCAGCGGCCAGCCGGCCGCGAGCACGACGGCGCCGATGGCGCCGGCCAGCCACAGACCGTCGATGCCGTGGCGGATCGCCGCCTGCCGGTTCCCGGCCCCCAGCTGCCTGGCGACCGCCGCCGTGGTCCCGTAGGCCAGGAAGATGGAGACGTTGACCAGGGTGGTAAGCGCCTGGCTGGCCACCCCGAGCCCGCCCAGCGCGGTGGTGCCGATCCGGCCGACGATCGCCGAGTCGGCCAGCAGGAACAGCGGTTCGGCCACCAGTGCGCCGAATGCCGGCACCGCCAGCCGCAGGATCTCGCCGTCGTGCGGGCTGCGCTCGGGGAGCCACCGCCGCCGCCGGGTTACTGCCGCACCGGCAGCGGCGGGTTCCATGCCGGGATTGTAGGCGCGAGCCGGAAAACACCCCGGCAGGCCGCAAGCCTGGCCCGCACATCTGGCCTGGGCCGGGTGGATCTGGTCGGATGGAAGCATGCCCGATGCGACGCGGCACCACGGCCGGTGGACGCTGGCCGACCGCTTCGCCTCGTCCTGGCACTACCTGCCGTTCGAGGTCCCGCCCGGGTCGCGCGCCCTGCGGGTGGAGCTGGAGTACGACCGCTCGGCCGCCGTGCTGGATCTGGGCTGCGTCGGCCCGGCCGGGTTCCGCGGCTGGTCCGGCGGTGCCCGGCAGTCGTTCGTGATCGCCGCGGACGCCGCGACCCCGGGCTACCTGCCGGGCGAGCTGGAGCCGGGCACCTGGCAGGTGATGATCGGCATCTACCGGCTGCCTCCCGAGGGGGCGGAGTACCGGCTCTCAGCGCAGGTGAGCGCCAGGCCGGGAGAGCTGGAGCCGGAGCCGTCACCTCCGCCACCGGTCCCGCCCGCGGACCGGCCCCCGGCCCGGGTCCTGCCGGCCGGGTCCGGCCGGCGCTGGCTGGCCGGCGACCTCCATACCCACACGGTGCATTCGGATGGTGCGCTGACAGTCGCGGAACTGGCTCGTTATGCCGCCGGGCTTGGTCTTGATTTTCTGGCGGTCACCGACCACAACACGGTCAGCCATCACCGCGAGCTTCCCGCCGCCGCGTCGCGGTATGGCATCACGCTGCTGCCCGGGCAGGAGGTCACGATCCCCGGCGGTCACGCGGGAGCGCTGGGCGAGGTCGGCTGGGTCGACTTCCGGCAGCCCGCCGACGCCTGGCTGGAGCAGACACAGCGGCGCGGCGGGCTGCTGTCGGTCAACCACCCGATCGGCGGTGAGGTCAGCTGGACGCTGCCGATGCGGGTGAAGCCGCCGCTGGTGGAGGTGTGGCACTGGAGCTGGCTGGACCTGCACTGGACCACCCCGCTGGCCTGGTGGCTGGCCTGGGACTCCGGCGCGATCCCGGTCGGCGGGAGCGACTGGCACCGGCCCGGCGCGGACGCGCCGCCCGGGACGCCGACCACCTGGGTCGAATGTGCCGGGGACGGGCTGGCGGCGGTGCTGGACGGCCTGCGCTCGGGCCGGGTGGCGATCTCCGCCCGGCGGGACGGCCCGGTGCTGCTCCGCTCGGGCGGGGAACTGATCGCCGTCGGCGCGGAAGGCACCACCCTGGCCGGCCCGGACGGGCCGCGGGCACGGGTGCGCCAGGCACGGGAGAGCTTCGCGGCCGCGGACGGCCACCACCGGCTGCTCGACGACACCGGCGCCACCCTGGCGCTCACCCGCTGAAAGAAGGTCCGCGCGGTGGCGGTGGCCGGGGTGCTGTCCGCGCTGCGGGGCAGGGGCGGGTTCGCCCGGGCCCGTGCGGCCGGCCCGGGCGGCCCGGGCGGCCCGGCTGACCGGGCCGGTCAGGCCGGGCGGCCGAGCCGGAAGACCGGGTAACCGGGCGCGATCTCCAGCAGCTTCGCGTCGGGCGCTTCCGGGCCGACGCCGTCGAAGAACATGCCGATCTCGAACTTCCACTTCTTCAGGTAAGCGCGCAGGATGGGCGGCTTGTCCGCGTCGGCCAGCTCGGTCGCCGTGAACGGCTCCACCCGGCGGCCGACCCGGAGCTCGCCGCCGCCCGCGGCCCGCATGTTGCGCACCCACTGGGTCTCGCCGCGGGGGGCGACCAGATAGCGCACCCCGTCCAGGGTCAGCGGGTTCACCGGGGTGGTGCGCCACTGTCCCGATGTGCGCCCGCGGACGGCAAGGACCCGTGATCCCCAGACGCTGACACCGGCGCGGGTCAAGGCGGCGACGGCCCCGTTGAAGAACCGGGTGCCGCGGTCCGGCTGGACATAGCGGGGGTCGGGGGTGCTGCCGGTCATGACGGTCGTCCCTTCCGTGAGGCCTGCTCCATCTTCGAGAGCAGTGCTCTTGACTAAGAACAGTGTCTCCCCTGGCGTGCCGCTTGTCAAGAGCAGTGCTCTCGCTCTCGTCTGGTGGTCCAGTACTGGCGGGCCCGCTGCCCGTCCCGGCCGTGACAGCATGATGGGCGGACAACCCCGAGGAGGCCGCCGATGGAAACAACGCCGAGATGGGGCATCACGCTCCCACTGCGCAGCCAGCCGCTGCCCGGGCAGCGGGATCTTGTCACCATGCTGCCCGACCTCGGCTACACCGACGCATGGTCGGCCGAACTCAACGGTGCCGACGCCTTCACCCCCCTGGCGCTGGCCGCCCAGTGGACCACCGGCCTGCGGTTCGGCACCGCGATCGCCGGCATCTTCACCCGCGGGCCGGCCCTGCTGGCGATGAACGCGGCCACCGTGGCCGACCTGGCGCCGGGCCGGTTCGTGCTCGGCATCGGCGTGTCCTCCCCGGTGATCGTGGAGGACTGGAACGGCATCGCCCTGGACCGGCCCTACCAGCGCGCCCGGGACACGCTGCGCTTCCTGCGCCCGGCCCTGGCCGGGGAGAAGGTCAGCGCCCAGTACGAGACCTTCGCCGTGAACGGGTTCCGGCTGGAGCCGGCGCCCGCCCAGCCGCCTGGTCTGGCGCTGGCCGCGCTGCGGCCCGGCATGGTGCGGCTGGCGGCCTCCCTCGCCGACGGGGCGATCACCAACTGGCTGGCGCCGTCCGACGTGCCGACGGTGCGCGCGGTGGCCGGGCCGGACTGCGAGCTGATCGCCCGGGTTTTCGTCTGCCCCGTCGCCGACGCGGACATGGCCCGCCAGATCGGCCGGCGGCTGATCGCGGCCTACCTGACCGTCCCCGCCTACGCCGCCTTCCACGACTGGCTCGGCCGCGGCGAGGCACTGCGGCCCATGCAGAAGGCGTGGGCGGCGGGCGACCGCAAGGGCGCGCTGGCCGCCATCCCCGACGAGGTGGTCGATGACCTGGTCGTGCACGGCCGGCCCGAGCAGTGCCGGGAGCGGGTGCAGCAGTACCGGGACAGCGGGCTGGACACCCCGGTCATCATGATCGTGCCCGCCCCCGGCGTGGACGAGTCCGAAGCGGTCCGCCAGCTGGCCCCCGCCTGACCCGCGCCAGCCGGCTCCCCGTCACCACCCGTCATCACCCGTCACGCCCCTGCGCCCCGCACTCCGGGCGCCAGTCCGACGCTGGTTTCACGGGTTCGGTGACCACAAACCGGGACAAAACTTCGGCGATCATGACCCAAAACGATGAAACGTCGGGCTGTGGGTCCAAAGGCTGGGCTACCAGCTGCCGGGAATGGGCTCGCCGTACCAGGATTCGATGATCCGGTGCGCGATCGACACCGGCGGCGGGAGCAGCACCTCGCCCGCGGTCACGGCGGCGGCCAGTTCTGCCCGGGTGTACCAGCGCGCCTCGGCGATCTCCTCTTTGTCCACCCTGATCTGCTGCCCGGGGCCGGCCAGCGCCCGGAAGCCGAGCATCAGGCTCTGCGGCATCGGCCAGGGCTGGCTGCCGACATAGCGGATCCCGCTGACGGTGATCCCTGTCTCCTCCCGGACCTCGCGGACGACGGCCTGCTCCGCGGACTCCCCCGGCTCGACAAAACCCGCCAGGATCGACACCCGGCGCGGCGGCCACTGCCGGTTGCGCGCGAGCAGGCAGCGGTCGCCGTCATCGGTCACCAGCATGATCACTGCCGGGTCGATCCGGGGGAAGTGCTCGCTGCCGTCGTTGGGGCAGTGCCGTGCGTGGCCGGCCGGCGCCGGCACGGTCAGGGTGCCGCAGCGCGGGCAGTGGGTGTGCCGGGCGTGCCAGTTGGCCAGCGCCACCGCGTGCGTGAACAGGCCGGCGTCGCGGTCGCCGAGCAGCGGCCCCACCTGGCGCAGGCCTGCCGGGCGCACCCCCGGCTCCGGCGCCGGCAGCGCGCTGCCGGGCGGCGGGACAGGTTTCGCGCCGAGACCTCCCACCGGGCCGGCCAGCCCGAAGTAGGCGACGCCGGCGGCGTCCAGGCCGAGCAGGAACCGCACTCCTTCCGGCGCCTGCCCGGGCGGGACCAGGACGAGATCGGCGGTGCCCTCGCCGAAACTGACCAGCGCCTGGTCCTTGTCGAGGACGAGCACCCGGCTGGCCGCGTCGGCCCAGGCGGCGGTGATCCAGTCCGCGTCCTCCCGCCGGGCACTGGCCCGGTCGACCTCGCTGCGGGCCAGCACGAACCCGCCCAGCTCCCCGCCCAGATCCCGGGCCTGCTGCGGCTCAGCTCCGCCAGCGGCGCCGTCCACCGTCATCCCGCTGCCCACCGTGCCGCTGCCCACCGTGCCGCTGCCCACCGTGCCGTTACCCACCGGGCCATTGTCCACCGAACCCCGGCCCCCGGCTGCCTGCCGCCGTCAGTGCTGGCCTGCCGCAGCCGGCCTGGCCGCCGCCGCCAGTTCGGGCCACAGATAGGCCACCGCCTCGGCGCCCTTGAGCAGCAGCGCCATCTCGACTTTCTCGTTGGGCGCGTGGATCCTGTCGGAGTCCAGGCCGACCGCCACGAACACCAGCGGTGCCCCCAGGATGTCGGCCAGGTCGGCCTCGGGGCCGCTGCCGCCCTCACGGGTGAACAGCACGTCGCGGCCGAACGCGCGTTCCAGCGCCCGCTTGCCCGCCTGCACGGCCGGCGAGGCGATCGGCGAAAAGCAGGGCCGCACCCCGGGGCCCTCGAACGTCACGTCCGCGTCGATGCCCGGCGGTGTGCTCGCGCGCACGTACTCCCGCAGCGCGGCGGCTACCTCGGCCGGTTCCTGGTGGGCGACGAGCCGGAACGAGACCTTCGCATGCGCCTCGCGCGGCACGATGGTCTTGCCGCCCGGCCCGGTGTGGCCACCCCACATGCCGTTGACCTCGGCCGTCGGCCGGGCCCAGATCCGCTCCAGGGTGGTGAACCCGGCCTCGCCGGCGGCCGCCTGGCTGTGGCCGGCGTCGGCGAGCCACAGCTTCTCCTCATAGGGCAGCCGGGCGAACAGCTCCCGCTCCTGCGCGGTGAGCGGCACCACCCGGTCGTAGAAGCCGGGCAGGGTGACCCGGCCGTCCGCGTCGTGCAGGCCCGCCAGCAGTGACGCCATCGCGTGCAGCGGGTTGGGCACCCCGCCGCCGAACGAGCCCGAGTGCAGATCGGAGTCCGGGCCGCGCAGCGCGATCTCGGCGGCGATGACCCCGCGCATACCGGTGCACATGGACGGCACATCGGCCGCCCACATCGTGGTGTCCGAGACGACGATCACGTCGCAGGCCAGCCTGCCGGACCGGGCGCGCAGCAGGCCGGCGAAATGCGGCGAGCCGGACTCCTCCTCGCCCTCGATGATCAGCTTGATGGTGACCGGCGGGGCGGTGGCGCCGGCGGCGGCCAGGTACGCCCGCAGGCCGAGGCTGTGCAGCATCACCTGGCCCTTGTCGTCGGAAGCGCCCCGGGCCAGCAGCTGGCCGTCCCGCTCGGCCGGCTCGAACGGCGGCGAGTCCCACTCGGCGAGCGGCTCGACGGGCTGCACGTCGTGGTGCCCGTAGACGCAGACCACCGGCGCCGCGGGATCGTCGGCCGGCCAGCAGGCGAACACCGCGGGCAGGCCGGGGGAGCCGGCGTCGCCGGTCTCCCAGATCTCCACCTCGGGGAACCCGGTGGCCCGCAGGTGCGCGGCGAGCCATTCGGCGCTGGCCCGGACGTCGCCGTGGTGACCGGGATCGGCCGAGATCGACGGGATGACCAGCCACTGCTTCAGGTCCTCGAAGAAGCCGCGCGCGTGCTGCTCGATGTAGCCACGGGCATCCATGACTGTTGACCGCCTCCTCACGGGTTCTGTTCCGGCACTCTAGACCAGCGGGTGCCCGGCCCGGCGGTGCGCCGGGATGGTCCCCTGGGCCCAGTCACAGATCACCCTCGGGCATGACGACTGCGCCCATGCCCCTCGCCTAGCCTCATGAATCGTGACGCTGCAACTCTCCTGCGACCGGGAGGGTGCTGGTGCACCGCGGTGTCTGCCCTGGCACAAGTGGCATCCGGCGGCGCTGGCAGCCGGAACGCTCGGCCGGGAATGGCTGGCGGTGCTGTCCGGCCTTTCCGCCGTTTTCGCCGTCGTTATCGCGGTGGTCAGCTCCCAGCCGCCGGAGCGGACCTGGGGCCGGTTCGCCGCCGTGGGCTACGGCACGGCATGGCTGATCATGCTCACCGCGGCGCATCTGGGACCGGCCGCGCGGCGCCCAGGCACGCGGCTGGCGGTGCTGGCAGCCCTGACCGGGTCCGCACTCGCCCCACTCGCCTGGCTGGCGGCGGCCGGGCGGGCGCAACCAGAGGTCCGGGTGATCATTCGTTCTGCCTCCTTGTTCCTTTACCGGGGAACGCCCTATCAGGGAACGGCGGCGCTCGCCGCGGCGCACAGCCCGAACGCCTACGATCCGTACCTGCCGGCGCTCATCGTGTTCGGGCTGCCGCGGGTGGTGCTGGGCGGGGGGCTGGCGACCGACCCGCGGGTGTGGTTCGGCGTGGTGTTCGTGGTCACGTTCGGGGCCGCGCTCGCCCTGCTCGGCACGCCGCGGGTGGGCTGGTGGACCGCGGCCGTCACGGCGTCGCCGGTGGCCGCCTTCCCGCTGTCGGTCGGCGGCGACGACCTGCCGGTGCTGGGGCTGCTGTGCCTCGGGTTCGCGCTGCTGGCCGGCGGGCCGCGCGGGCGCTCCTGGCACCGGGTCGTGGCCGCCGGGCTCGTCCTGGGCCTGGCCGCCGCCATGAAGGCGACCGCCTGGCCCGCGCTGGCGGTCGCGCTGGCACTGGCCGTGGCCCGGCACGGCAGGCGCGCCGCTGCCGCGTTCAGCCTGGCAGCGGCCGGGCTGGCGGTCGTCGCCGACGGCCCGGCGGTGGCGGCGGCACCTGGCGCCATGGTGGCCAACACGATCACGTTCCCGCTCGGGATGGGCAAGGTCGCCAGCCCGGCGGCCAGCGTCCTGCCCGGTCACCTCATCGCGGCCGCAGGGAGCGGGGGCCGGTGGGCGGCCGTCGCCCTGGTGGTCATCGCGGGCGTGGCCGTCGGGGCGTCGCTGATCGTCCGCCCGCCAGCCGACCTGCCCGCCGCGGGCTGGCGGCTCGTCGCTGGCCTGACGCTGCTGTTCCTGCTCGCGCCGGCCAGCCGGGCCGGCTACTTCATGTACCCGCTGGGCCTGGCGGCCTGGCTCTTGCTGACCAGGCCCGCCAGCCTGGCCGCCAGTGAGCAGCCTTCTTCCCAGGTCAGCGGGGTGCGTGAGCTCGGGCTCAGCCGGGGTGGCGCGGGCCCGGGCACGTAGCATGTGATGGGGGGGGCTGTCCACGGGGTGCGGGCAGGGGGTGAAATCGCATCACGCTCGACGCCGCCGAGTATCAGCATCTGATTGACCAGCTGCCTGATGTGGTCCTGATCGTGACCGATCGGGCCATGCGCTATGTGCTGGTCGGCGGCGAGGCACTGGAACGCGCGGGCTGGCAGGCTGACGAGATCCTGGGGCGCCAGCCCCAGGATCTTGCGCCCCCACCGGTAGCCGGGCTGATCGAGGAGCACATGGCGGCTGCGCTGCGCGGCGAGAGCAGCACTGTGCCCGTTCTGCCCAGCTCCCGTACTGATTCGACATGGGAGGCGCGGTTCGAGCCGCTGCACAGCCAGGACGGCGCGATCACGGGGGTGATCTTTCTTCTGCGGGACGTGACCACGCAGCACCGGCTCAGTGAGAGGGCCCACGCGTCGGAGGAACGGTTCCGCTCCACGGTCGATGTGCTGCTGGACGCGTCTGGCGTGCTGTCGGCCGTGCGTGATGAGTCGGGGCAGGTCGTGGACCTGCGCGCGGAGTACGCCAACCCGGTCGCCTGCACCCTGTTCCAGCGTCCGCTCGAGGAGCTGGTGGGGCAGCGGCTGCTCGACGTGCTCCCGTCGATGGCGCCGGTGGGGATGTTCGCGAAGCTCGTGCACACCATCGAGACCGGTGAGCCGACCGACTATCAGGTGCCGCGGTTCGAGGAAGACGTTCTGACCGGGGCGTTCGAGGTCCGCGGGGCGAAGCTGGGGGACGGGATCGTGGTCACGCTGCGCGATGTCACCGCCCGGATGAACGCTGAGCGGCAGCTGCGGGCCTCGGAGGAGCGCTACCGGGTGACGCTGGCAAGCGCCGCTACCGGGTTCGCGAACGTGGGCCTGGACGGCCGGTTCCTGCGGGTCAACCGCCGCCTCTGCGAGATCACCGGCTACTCGGAGGAGGAAATGCTGGTCCGGAGGTACCACGACATCACCCACCCCGACGATATGGAGCTCCACGTCGCCAAGGCATGGCAGGTCGTTTCCGGCGAGATTCCCTGGTACTCGCTGGAGAAGCGCTACATCCGCAAGGACGGCTCGGTTGTGTGGGTCGGGATAACCGTCGGGGCGCTGCGTGACGATGAGGGCAGGGTTTCCGAGTACGTGGACACCATCACCGACATCACCGCCCACAAGCACGCCCAGGACAAGGTGGCCCGGCTGAACGCCGAGCTGGAAGAGCGGGTATGGCAGCGGACCGCCGAACTGCAGGCCGCCAACCGCAACCTGGAGGCGTTCACGTACACCGTCTCGCACGACCTGCGAGCCCCGCTGACGGCACTGGCGGGATTCACCGAGATGCTCGCCGAGGACTACGGTGACCGGCCCGGCGGCCACGGGCGCGACTACATCGCCCGCATCCAGTCTGCCTGTGTGCGCATGGACGACTTGATTGACGACCTGCTCGCACTGTCCCAGGCGAGCCGGGCCGAGATCCACGCGGCCACCGTTGACCTCAGCGAACTCGCCCGCAACACCATTGCCACGCTCCGCCGCAACGGTCCGGGCCGGCAGGTGCGGGCCTGCGTCGACGATGGCGTCCAGGCCGTGGGCGATGAACGGCTGCTGCACACCGTGGTGGAGAACCTGCTCGGCAACGCCTGGAAGTTCACCTCGAAGACCACCGGGGCGGAGATCGACTTCGGCGTGATCCCGGCGGGGGACGGGGTCATCCACTGCTATGTCCGCGACAACGGGGCGGGGTTCGACCCGGCCGATGCTGGCAAGCTGTTCCGCCCGTTCTCCCGCCTGCACCCACCCGAGGAGTTCCCCGGGACCGGGATCGGGCTGGCCAGCGTGCAGCGCATCGTGGAACGCCACCACGGCCGGTGCTGGGCTGAGGGCCAGCCGGGCCACGGGGCGGTGTTCCATGTCACGCTTCCCGCGCAGGGAGCTGATGACCCGCTGTCGCGGTAAGCCGGAGCCGCCGGCCACACCACGGCCCGGCGATGTCGGCACAACCTTCTGCCAGGTAGGTCACGCCCGCAGCGGGATGGCTTCGATGAGCGCGGCCAGCCCGGTCTCGTCGAGCAGGTCCGCCGGCCGCAGCGTCAGGTCGTGGCGCACGTAATAGAACGCGGCCCGCACCTGGCCGAGCGGCACCTGGGCCAGCCCGGACCAGGCCAGCCGGTAGGCGGCGAGCTGGACCGCGGCCGCCCGCTGCTCATCCTGCGAGGCCGGCGGCTGGCCCGTTTTCCAGTCCACCACGTCGAACCCCCCATCCCCCGCGTCGCAGAACACAGCGTCGATCCGCCCGCGGACCGACCGCCCGGCGATCAGTGTCTCGAACGGCACCTCCACCTCCAGCGGCCAGCGGCTGCCCCACTCCCCCGCCTCGAACCGCTCGCGCAGCAGCGCCAGGTCACCGGCATCGCCGTCGTCGGCGGGCTCGTCGGCGGCGCCGAGCAGGTCCGCCGGGTCGATCAGCCGCTGCTGCCCGAAACGCTCCTCCAGCCAGCGGTGGAACGCGGTGCCGCGGCGGGCTTGCGGGGCAGGCGGGCGCGGCAGCGGGCGGCGGATCTGCCGGGCCAGTTCGGCCGGATCGGCGGCCATCGTCACCAGCGACGACACCGCCAGCCGGCCGGGCAGCCAGACCGCGGCGGCGGCTTCACCGCGCCGCTCCTCGCGTTCGGTGAGCAAGATGGTGGTGTCCCGCTCCCATGCCAGCGCGAGCGCCCGGTCCTTCCCCCGCAGCGGCCCGTCCACGGCCAGCCCGGCCCGGGCCTGATCCCCGCCAGCACCCACGCCGCCAGCACCCGCGCCGCCAGCACCCGCGCCGCCAGCACCCGCCAGCCCGGCCCTGGCCTGCCGGACCAGGGCCGCCGCCTCGCTGACCGCGTCATACCGCGGCCCACCCGGAGCCGGCGGCCAGGACACCGACGCCGGCTCGGCCAGGGCCGGGTTCGTGGCACCCTCCTCGGGCACCGCCGCCCACCGCGCCACCGTCCCCGCGCCCGCCTCGCAGGCGGTCCGTACCTCGTCCAGGAACAGGGACGGGCCGAGCGGGGAGACGCCATCGCCCCACCAGTAGCCGGTGCAGGCGACCCAGAACGCGGCCCGGGTCACGGCCACATACGCGAGACGCCGTTCCTCCGCCAGGTCACGCGCGTCGCAGGCCTCCTTGAACGCGTCCAGCGACTGCCGACTCAGGTCCGCCAGGCCCGGCAGGTCACCCGCGTCGCCGCGCAGGCCGAACGGCAGCAGCCGCGGATTCGCCGTCCACCGCGTGCTGGCCACCGGCCGGGCCGGGAACACCCGCGCCATCGCGCCTGCGGACAGGCCGGGCACGACGACCGCTGCCCATTGCAGGCCCTTGGCACCGTGCACCGTGGTCAGCGTCACCGAGTTCGTGCCGCTCGGCTGGCCCGATTCCAGGCCGTACTCCTCGGCCTCGGCCGCGGTCAGGTAGGCCAGGAACGCGCCGAGGGTCGGCTGCTCCTCGTCGTCGGCGAAGGCGGCCGCCGCGTCCGCGAACGCGTCGAGGTCGGCGCGCGCGGCGGCCGGGTCGCGCCAGGGCTGGGCCGCCACCTCGACGTCCAGCCCGAGCACCCGCTCCACCTCTCCCGCCAGGTCGGGCAGCGGCCGGTCCACGTGTGCCCGCAGCAGCCGCAGTTCGGCCGCGAGCGCGGCGAACCGCGCATGACCGCGGGCCGAGTACGCCCCGGCCGGGCCGAGGTCATCCAGGGCCTCCACCAGGCTGCCCTGCTCGGCCGTCAGGTCGGTGACGGCCAGGTCAAGAGCATCGTCACGCTTAACGCCGCCGCCAGGCTGGCCGGGTACGCCCGCGCGGCCCTGCCCGGGGCCGGACGTCCCGGCAGGTCCGGGGGTGCCCGGCTCGCCGCCAGCGCGCCTGGCGCTGGCCGGCCCGGGAGCGTGCTGCTCGCGGGCCAGGTCGCGGGCCCGCCGGCCAAGCGCCACCAGGTCGCGCGGGCCGATCCGCCACCGGGGCCCGGTCAGCAGCCGGGCCAGCGAGCCGGACGCGGTCGGGTCGTGCAGCACCCGCAGGGTCGCCACCACGTCGGCCACCTCGGGCACGGTGAGCAGCCCGCCCAGTCCCACCACCTCGACCGGGATCCCCCGCGCCTCGATCGCCGAACGCAGCGCCGGGAACTGGGACCGTTTGCGGCAGAGCACGGCGATGTCGGCCGCGCGGATGCTGGTGCCGCCGGCCCCGCCGGCCCCGCCGGTCCCGGGCCAGGGCTCGCCGTCCGGCGCCGTCCCCGGCGGCAAGGCCAGCAGCGCGGCGATCTGCGCCGCGACCCAGTCGGCCTCCTGCGCGGCGGTCTCCAGCAGGGCGCAGACGACCTGCCCCCGGCCGGCCCGCTGCGGGGGCGGGACCAGCCGCGGCACCAGCGGCGCCTCCGCCCGCAGCCCTTCCTGCAGGGCCGCGGCCGCGTCCAGGACCCGCCCGGTGTTGCGGAAGCTGGTGGACAGCATCATGACCTCGGCCGGGCGGGACCGGCCCGCTGGGTCCCGGCTCTCCCGGCTCCCCGGGACGTTCACCGGGAAGTCGGCGACGAAGCGGCGCAGGTTGCCCGAGCTCGCGCCGCGCCAGCCGTAGATCGACTGGCAGGGGTCGCCGACGGCCGTGACCGGGTGCCCGCCGCCGAACAGCGCCTTCAGCAGCACCAGCTGGGCATGGCTGGTGTCCTGGTACTCATCGAGCAGCACGGCCTGGTACCGGGCGCGTTCGGCCGCCCCCACGTCGGGGTGCCGGGTGGCGATCCGGGCCGCCAGCGCGACCTGGTCGCCGTAGTCGATCACTTCCCGCGCGGCCTTGGCCTGGGTATAGGCGGTCACCATCGGCAGCAGCTGCTCCCGGGTCCGCTGGCACCGGGTGATCCTCCGGACCTGGGCGGGCACCTTCGGGCTCAGTGCCTGGCAGGCCGTGTCCAGCCAGGCGCCGACCTCGGCGACGTCACCGGGACCGCACAGGTGCTCGGCCAGCTCGCCGGCGAGGGCCAGGACGGCGGCGGTCACCGCCTGCGGGGCCCAGTCGATGGCGTCCATCGGGCCGGTGTAGCCCGCCACCACCCGGGCCGCGATCTGCCAGGCGACCGCGGGCGTGATGAGCCGCAGCGACGGCTCCAGCGCCTCGCGCAGCGCGTGGTCGGTCACGAGCCGGGCCGCGTAGGCGTGGTAGGTGGACACCACCGGCTCGCCATCCAGCACCTCCCCGGCACCGGCGCTCCCCTGCCCGGGCGTGCCCCGCCCGGGCGGGTTCCCCCCGGCCAGGCCCGGCCCGGCCAGGTCGGCTCCGGCCAGGTTTGTTCCGGCCAGGTCGGGCCCGGGCGGGTCCTGGCCGGCTGGCTCGGGCCGGGCGATGGCGACACCTGCCCGGCGCAGCCCGGTGAGCCTGGCCCGGACCCGCTGCCCCAGCTCGGCCGCTGCTTTGCGGGTGAAGGTCAGGCCGAGCACCCGTTCCGGGGTGACCATGCCGTTGGCGACCAGCCAGACCAGCCGGGCGGCCATGGTCTCGCTCTTGCCCGAGCCGGCCCCGGCGATCACCGCCAGCGGCTCCAGCGGCGCGGCGATCACGGCCGCCTGCTCGGGCGTGGGCTCGGGCAGGCCGAGCAGGCGGGCCAGCTGGGCGGGGCCGTACCGGGCAGCGGCGGTCACGGGGTCACCTGTTCCCCCGCCTCGTGCACCGGGCAGCTGGTGGCGACCGGGCACGTGCGGCAGCCCGGGTTCACCGTGGCGTGAAACAGCGGCCCGGCCATGCCCTGGGCCACGGTCTCGACCAGATCGCGTGCCCAGCCCGGCTCCGGGTCATCGGCCAGCGACCGCTGCGGCTGCACGCGGACCTGGGCGGCCAGGCTCGCCCGGCCGACCTGGACCAGCTCCGCGCCGCCGGGCTCGGTCAGGCCGAGCTGCTCGAACGCGCCGAGCATGACGGCGAGCTGGTAGACGCCCAGCTGCGGGTTCCGGTCGATGTCACCGTCGGCCGCCCGGGAGCCGGTCTTCAGGTCGACCACGATCGCCCGGCCGGTCCCGTCGCTTTCGAGCCGGTCCACCCGGCCGGTGATCTCCACCGCGCCCACCTGGGCGCGCAGGCTCTCCTCGTAGCCGACCAGGGCGCGCGGGTTCGCCCGGTGCCAGGCCAGGAACTTGCTGACCATCTCGTGCGCCTGCTCCCGCTGCTTCTCGCTGTACCAGGCGCTGCCGAAGTCCAGGTGGTGCCACACCTGGTCGATGCGCCCGCCGATCGTGTCGTCGGTGGCCCCTTCGGCGGCGAGCACCGCGGCGGCGTGGATGACAATGCCGAAGTGGCGTACCACGTCCACCGAGCCGGCCCCGGCGGCCGATTCCAGCAGCCAGCGCAGCCCGCACTTGGTGAACGATTCCACCTGCGACGGCGAGACCCTGATCAGGGCGCCCTCGGCCGGCCCGGCGGTGAGCGGCACCGGCACCTCCGCCACCAGCGGGCCGGAGTCGGACAGGGTGGTGAGCTGGTACCAGTGGCTGGGGTCGGCACCGCGAACCCCGGCGGCGGCCAGCCGCGCCAGCTGGGTGGCCGCGGCCTGCCGCAGCGCGGCTGGGCGCCGCTGGTCGGCGGCGGCCCGCCGCAGGTCGGCGGTCAGCGCCGGCAGCGACAGCCAGCGCAGATCCGACCCGGCGACGTGCTCGATGGTGATCTCCTCGCCCGCCAGCTCGGCCAGGAACCGGGACGGGCGCTCCTCGCTGTCGTCCCCGCCCGCCGCGGTCACCACCAGGCTGCGGCGGGCGCGGGTGGCCGCGACGTAGAACAGCCGGCGTTCCTCGCTGAGCAGCTTGGAGGCGAGCGCGGCGGTCGCGGCGTCGGTCCCGGCGGCCGGCCCCAGCATCCCGCCGACGGCGTCCACCAGCTCGTCCATGCCGAGCAGTGAGGAACGCAGCCGCAGGTCAGGCCAGACGCCTTCCTGGACCCCGGCCACCACCACCACATCCCATTCCAGGCCCTTGGCGCGGTGGGCGGTGAGGATGCGGACCGCCTCACCCGGCGGCGCCTGCCCGGCCAGCGTGTCGCCGGTGATCTCCTGGCCGGACAGGCTGTCCAGGAACAGCGAGGCCGAACCGGGTGGCAGCCGTGCGGTGAACCGTGCGGCCGAGTCGAACAGCGCGACCACCGCGTCGAGGTCACGGTCGGCCGCGGCGCCCCGGCTCCCGCCAGCCGCGCTCGCCTCCTGCCACCCCCGGGCCAGGCCCGACGCGTGCCATACCGCCCACAGCGTGTCGTGTGCGGTGCCGTCACTGGCGGTGTCGCGGGCGAGCCGCAGCAGCCGCGCCACCCGCCGGGCCGCATCGGCGGCCGGGCCGTCGAACAGGGTGAGCTCCCGGGGGTCGCGCAGCGCATCGGCCAGCGGCTCGTCGCTCATCTCCTCCCCGGCCGCCTGGGCGGCCGCCCGCAGCGCCCGCCGGAGCCTGCGCAGGCCGAGCGCGTCGGTGCCGCCGAGCGGCCCGGTCAGCAGGCCGATCGCGGCGTCCTCGTCCAGCGTGTCCGGCCGCAGCGCACACCGCAGCAGCAGGAGCAGCGGCCGTGCCCCCGGCTCGGCCGTGAGCGGCAGTTCGTCCCCGGCCACCACGGTCGGCACGCCGGCCGCCGCCAATGCCCGCCGCAGCAGCGGCACCTGATGGGTCACCGACCGGACCAGCACAGCCATCGACGCCCAGCCCACACCGTCGTGCAGGTACGCGCGGCGCAGCACGTCGGCGACCACGGCGGCCTCCTGGCTGGCGCTGGTGGCGGTGATCACCCGGACCGAGCCCGGCGGGGCGGACGGCAGCGCGCCGAGGTCCCGGTGGCTGCCCGGCCCGGCGGGCAGCCTGACGGCCAGCCGCCGCGACGCCGCCAGCAGCACCGGCCCGCTGCGCCGGCAGGTGCGCAGCGCGACGACCTGGGCCGGCTGGTCGTCAGGGGTGCGGAACCGCTCCGGGAACCGGCCGATCCCGTGCACATCAGCGCCCCGGAAGGCGTAGATCGACTGGTCCGGGTCGCCGACCACGATCAGTTCCCGGCCGTCGCCAGCCAGGGCGTGCAGCAGTGCCTCCTGTGCCGGGTCGGTGTCCTGGAACTCGTCCACCAGGACCACGTCGTAGGCCTTGCGCTCACGGTCCCTGACCGCGCCGTTGGCCAGCAGCGAGGCGGCGATCCTGATGATCTCGGAGTAGTCGTAGGCCGGGACCGGGGCGAGGTCGAAGCGCGCCGCGTACCGGTCGAGGAAGGCGCCAGCGGCCACCCAGTCGTCGCGCCCGTGGTCGCGGCCCAGCCGGGCCAGCCGGTGGCCGTCCAGGCCGCGCTCGGCGGCGCGCAGCAGGAAGTCACGCAGTTCGGCGGCGAAGCCCCGGGTGGCCAGGGCCGGGCGCAGCCGCTCCGGCCAGCGCGAGCCGCCGTCCTCGGCCTCGCCCCGGAGCATGCGCCGCACCTCCAGCAGCTGCTCGGGCCCCGACAGCAGGGTGGGCGGCTCGTCCCCGGCCAGCACGAACTCGCGGCGCACCAGGGCGTAGGCGTAGCTGTGGAAGGTCAGGGCGAGCGGCTCCCTGGTGGTCCGGTGCAGCCGGGCGGTGATCCGCTCCCGCAGCTCCTCGGCGGCCTTGCGGCTGAAGGTGAGCACCAGGACCCGCTCCGGGTCGATCCCGCGGCCGGTGATGCGCTCCACGACCGTCTCCACGATCGTGGTGGTCTTGCCGGTGCCCGGGCCGGCCAGCACCAGCAGCGGGCCGCCCACGTGGTCGACGACGGCCTGCTGGGCAGGGTCCAGCACAGGTGCCTCGCCGGCTCGCCCAGGCGAGCGGACGAGGCGGTAGGGGTGAGCGTGCCTGTCCATATCCGTACCGCATTCCAGCAGAACCCTCGGACATCCCGGGGCCGTTTGGCCGCGCCGCCGGCGTGTTCATCCCACCACCGGCTTGACAGCCAGCATTAGTAAGTGCAGACTTACGGTTCGTGGGGACTTACGGAATTGATGCGCTCACCGCACTCGGAGACCCAACCCGGCGGGCCATCTTCGAATGCCTCGCCCGCGGGCCTAAAGCGGTTGGCCAGCTCGCCAGCGAGCTGCCGGTCAGCAGGCCCGCGGTGTCACAGCACCTGCGGGTTCTCAAGGAGGCCGGCCTGGTCACCGACCGGGCGGAGGGGACCCGGCGCATCTACCAGATCCAGCCGCAGGGCGTGCAGGCCATCCACACCTACCTGGATCAGATGTGGGCGCAGGCACTGGCCTCGTTTCAGGCGGCGGCCATCCGGGCCGCTGCCGCCGCAGACAGCACCCCAGGCGAAAGGCAGGACCAGCCATGACAGACAACGCCGCGGCAGCCACCACCTACGCACCCGTCCGCTGTGCGGTGACCGTGCCGCTATCCCCCGACAAGGCGTTCGCCCTGTTCACCGAGGGTTACCACTCATGGTGGCCACACAGCCACCACATCGGCAGCGCCGAGCTCGCCGAGACCATCCTGGAACCCGGCACCGGGGGCCGCTACTACGAGCGGGGCGTGGACGGCAGTGAGTGCGACTGGGGCACGGTGCTCGCCTGTGACCCGCCGCACCGGATCGTGGTGACCTGGCAGATCAACGCGAACGCCGACGACTGGTTCCTCGACCCCGACCCCGCCCATGCCAGCGAGTTCGAGGTCACGTTCACCGGCCAGCCGGACGGCCAGACCCGGGTGGAGCTCGAGCACCGCCACTTCGAGCGGCACGGCGCGGGCGCGGCCGGCATCCATGGCGGTGTCTCCTCGCCCGGCGGCTGGGCCACCATCCTGGACGGCTACGCCAAGGTCGCGGCCGCGGCCTGATGTGCCGTCCACCCCGGCAGCGGCTCACACCCGCAGGCGTTCCCGGGCGCCGGCTCGCACGGCCGGTGACCCGGGAACGCGCGTGATCACCATGGGGCGTGGCGACTCCCCAGACGCTCACCAGCCAGTATCTGGCCGAGGTGGCCGGGCGCGGGGCCGTTGCTGACTGGCTGGTGCGGCTGGCCAGCGAGCAGTTCGACCTGGCGGCGACCTCCTACGACGGCCAGTGCCTGACCCGGCCGGTCTTCCTCGAGCACACCGAATTCGCCGTCCTGCGCGACGATCTCGCCGCGCACGGGCTGTCCTATGTGGACACCATGGATGTCCTGGTCGGCACCTTGCGCACGGAGTGCGCCATCGATGACGGGGCACGGCCGCTGATCGCGATCGCCGACTGGCCGGACTCGTTCAGCATCCTGGAACCTCAGCTGCGCTACAGCGCCGCACTGCTGCGCAGGTACCAGCTGGAGGCGGTGCCCTGCCATGGACGCGGATGGTCCGTCCCGGGCCGGTCACCGTCGGCGGCGGAACGCAGGCCGACATGACCGAATACGCGATGGCCGAACGTGAGCATCTCGTGCTCAAGCCGACCGCCCTGCACTCGGGTGCGGGGGTGATCCAGGGCTGGCTGACCACCCCGGCGGAGTGGGAACGGCAGCTCGCCGCCGCGATGGACAGCCCGTTCGTGCTGCGGCGCCGGGTCCGGCCGCTCGCCGAGCCGTTCCCGGCCCGGTCCGGGCCGGAGCCGTGGGTGCTGTGGTGGGGCGCCTTCCTGGGCGGGGCGGGCTATGGCGGCGCGATCGTGCGGGGCAGCAAAGATCCCGATGCCGGGATCAAGAGCATGCCGCACGGCGCCACCGGCACCTGCTGCTTCCACCAGCCCGAACCGTTCCCGCCCGCCCCCCAGACCCCGCTATAGGCTGGTTTCACGCGGTTCAGTCAAGATCGCCATGGTTTTGTCCCGGTTTGTGGTCACCGAACGCGTTTGGTGCCCGGTCCAGCGGGCCCGCCGCATGTCCACCCGGAGCCGGCTGCCGCCGGCGCCTTCCCGCAGCGGCGTTCTCTCCTGGCGGTAGCGGGCCAGCGCCTCCCGTTCATGCCCGGCCAGCAAGGACCCATCGGCGTGGATCACCCGCCACCAGGCGACGCCGCCGCCCCACAGCGCCATGACCCGCCCCACCTGGCGCGGGCCGCCCACGCCCAGGTATTCGGCGATGTCGCCGTAGGACATCACCCGGCCGGGCGGGATGGTGTCGACGACGTCGAGCACGCGGTCAGCGAAGTCGGCCGCGTGCTCGCGGCCGACGCCCGCACCGGTCATGTGCCCGCTGACGGCCATGGCAGCTCGGGCGAACTGGGACCCGATGGCGGCGGCCAGGCCGGCGGAGCTTCCCCGCTCATAGCATCCCCGGCGGGCAGAGCATCCCCGGCGGGCTGGACATCTCCCGGCGCCCCTCCCCGTGCCCACGGGGCACCATCCCAGGCCGGCGCTCTGCCCTGCGGCGGCGGGTCCGGCCAGCCGGCATGGGTCGCGGGCGGTGGGCCGGACGGGACCGGCCCGGCGGTGGGCGCGGCATGGCGCCAGCGCGGCTGCTCCGGCCAGGACTGGCTGCCCTGCCAGGACTGGCTGCCCTGCCGGGGCTCGGCGCGCTCCCGGCGGGCTCGCGGCGCGCGCAGCAGCAGCACCGCCGCGACCCCGGCGGTCACCAGGCACACGAGCGCGAGCAGCGCGTACAGCGCCAGCCGCTCCCGGCCTCGTGCCGGCACCGGGACTCCGGTGATCGCCGCCGGCCCTCCCCCGAAGTGAGCCGACACCTTCGTGCCCCGTCCGTCCGGCCGGTCGCCCTTCAGCCGGGCAGCGGCAGCGAGCGCCGCCGCCGCGTCGACGGTGCCGAAGCCGACCCGGTCGTCGTATCCTCCCGCGGGCGGGTTCCGCGTGCTGCTCGTGATCGCCTGCTCCACCAGCGCCGGGGCCAGGCCGGGGTAGACGGCCTTGATGAGGGCGGCGACGCCGGCGGTCAGCGCGCAGGCCGGGCTGGTCCCGCTGACCAGCCAGTACTGCCCGTCCCTGCCCTGGGCCGGCACCTTGACCCCGGGCGCGGCGACCTCCACCGACAGGTTGTCGCTGGAGAAGCCGGCGGCCGACCCGTTCTGGGCGAGGGCACCGACCCCGAGCACGCCCGGATAGTCGGCCGGGAAGGAGTACGGGGCGGGCTGGCCACGCCGGGCACGGGCCGTGTCCCCCGAGTTGCCTGACGAGGCGACGACGACGATTCCCTTGTCCAGGGCGTTCTGCAGCGCCAGCCGGACCTGCCAGCTGGCGGCCCCGTAACCGAGCGACATGCTGATCACCTTGGCGCCATGGCCGGCCGCGTAGGTGATGGCCTTGGCCAGGGCAGTCTGGACCGTCGCATTCGATTCGTGCTCGTACTGCTTGATGTGGGGGTCTCCGCGGTCGGTCACCACCCGGATGGACAGGATCCTGGCGCCGGGGGCGACGCCGATGACCCCGCTGGCGCCGCCGGGCCCGTGACCGTGGCCGGCGATGAGCGAGGCCATCCAGGTGCCGTGGACGCCCCAGGACGCGTTGGAGCGCGAGGTGCTGACCCCGGAGTAGTCCGGGCCGTTGGTGACCGATCCGGACAGGTCCGGGATGGAGCCGTAGACACCGCTGTCGATCACCGCGACGGTCACTCCGCGGCCGGTTGATGTGGCCCAGGCGGCCGGGGCGTTCACCATGTTCAGCACCCACTGCTCCTGGTTGCGCACGGCGTCAGCGCCAGCCGGGACCGCCGCGGTCACCGCCAGCGCGCAGGCCGCCGCCGCGGCGGACAGGATCGCGACCGCGCGCCCGGCCGCTGCCCGTGCCCTCAGCATGCGGGCCCGCCGGGGCAGCGCGGCGCCGGGGGGACGGCCCCCAGGTGGGACGCCATCCAGCCGCCGACGCCGCCCGCCAGGCTGAGCATCTCGCCGGCCGCGTAGGTGTTGCTCGCCTCGTGCACCCGCCGCCTGCCGTCGGCGTAGCCCACCGTGGCGAATACCAGGTAGGGCCCGGCGGCCTGATCCCAGGACAGCTGGCGCTGCCGGTCACGGAACCTGGCCACCAGCGTGTGGCTGAACGCCACCGCCCGGACACCGGGCGGCAGGCGCCCGGCGCTGGCGCCGGGCAGCGCACGGGCCGCGGCGCTGGCCGCGGCGGGGCTGGGCAGGACGGCGACGCCCACCGTTACCGCCAGGCTCTGCGTCGCGTCGTCATAGGTCGCCCTGAGCACGGCCAGGCATCCCTGCCGGGCCAGGACGGCGCCCACCGCGGTGTCGGTGGCCTGCTGGCAGCTGGCCGGGGGCGCGATGCCGATCCGGCGTGCGGCCAGGGTCAGGTCACCGGTGCCACCCAGCACCCGGCTGGTCACCCGGTACGGGATCCGCCCGGGGAAGATCTCACCGGCGGGCCAGGCGCGCCAGCGCTTGCCCATCTCCCAGGCCACGATCTGCTGATCCTGCGCCGCGCTGAAGGTGCGCGGCAGGATCTGCACCACGAGCCCGGCCACCGACGCGGCCAGCCCGGCCAGGGCGAGCACGAGCATGGTGAGCATCAGGCCCCGGCGTCGCCGGCGCGGCGGCCGCGACCGGGATCCGCGTCTGCCCGCGTACCCGCGGATCTGGGGACTTGAAGGACGGCGCGGGCCAGGCACCGGCCCGGGTGGCGCCACACCTTCCGCGCCCGGTCCCGGACCGCCGCCTCCCGGGGGCTCCGGCCGCAACACCACACCGGAATGTTACGGCCTCACCCCAGCAGGCGCCTGTCAGTATGACGGCAGGGAGGGATCGACCTGGTTGATCCAGGCCAGCACACCGCCGCCGACGTGCACCGCATCGGAGAAGCCGGCGTCCTTCACCACGGCCAGGCATTCGGCGCTGCGCTGGCCGCTCTTGCAGTGCAGCACGATCCGCTTGTCCTGGGGCAGGTGCTCCAGGGCGGCACCGGACAGGAACTCGCCCTTGGGTATGAGCATGGCGCCCGGGATGGAAACGATCTCGTACTCGTTCGGCTCCCGCACGTCCACCAGGAAGATGTTGTCCTGGTTGTCGAGCATGTCCTTGAGCTCGGTGGCGGTGATGGTGGACCCGGCGGCCGCCTTCTGGGCGTCCTCCGAGACCGTGCCGCAGAACTCCTCGTAGTCGATCAGCTCGGTGATCGACGGGTTCTTGCCGCACACCGGGCACTCGGGGTCCTTCCTGACCCGGACGGGGCGGTAGGTCATGTCCAGCGCGTCGTAGATCATCAGCCGGCCGACCAGCGGCTCGCCGATCCCGACGATGAGCTTGATCGCCTCGTTGACCTGGATGGACCCGACGGAGGCGCACAGCACGCCCAGCACGCCGCCCTCGGCGCACGACGGCACCATCCCGGGCGGCGGCGGCTCGGGGTACAGGCAGCGGTAGCAGGGCCCGTGCTCGGCCCAGAAGACGCTGGCCTGGCCATCGAACCGGTAGATCGAGCCCCAGACGTAGGGCTTGCCGAGCAGCACGCACGCGTCGTTGACCAGGTAGCGGGTAGCGAAGTTGTCCGTCCCGTCGACGATCAGGTCATAGGG
The DNA here is from genome assembly GCA_035532275.1 of Streptosporangiaceae bacterium. Taxonomy (GTDB): domain Bacteria; phylum Actinomycetota; class Actinomycetes; order Streptosporangiales; family Streptosporangiaceae; genus UBA9676. Next base: position 28,593 of record DATKRG010000269.1, read on the forward strand.
CTCGAAGATCCGCATGGCGTTGTCGGAGTCGAGCCGCTCCTCGTGCAGCACCACGTTGACGAGCGGGTTGACCTCCTGGATGCTCTCCATCGCGGAAACGGCCTTCGGCCGGCCCACGTCGGACATGCCGTGGATGATCTGCCGCTGCAGGTTCGACTCATCCACCACATCGAAGTCGATGACGCCCAGCGTGCCCACGCCGGCCGCGGCCAGGTACAGCAGGGCCGGGGACCCCAGCCCGCCCGCGCCGACACACAGCACCTTGGCGTTCTTGAGGCGCCGCTGCCCGGTCTTCCCGACATCGGGGATGATCAGGTGCCGGGAGTAGCGCCGGACCTCGTCCACGGTCAGGTCGTCAGCCGGGGAAACCAGCGGGGGCAGCGACACGGTAGCTCTCCTGAAAGGCGATATCCGGGTTCGTTCTACCCGGCTCCAGCACTAACCCGACACCGGGCAGGCACATTCCCGCGCCAGCTCCCGCCCGGCCGGCTCCAGCTTCCCACCCCCGGGCCGCTGGCGCTTCACGCTCCTTCAACGGGGTGGAGCCGAAAATGTCACCAGGCACGAGTACAACTCAGGGCATGCGGCAGCGCCGGGACTGACCGGTCACGGCGCCGGTGGATACCAGGCCGCTATCTCGCTGACATCACCGGGAGACGCCATGCCCGAATTGCCGCCCGACCTGCCCGGAGCGCCCCCGCCACCCCCTGAGCAGATGACGCCGGGCCGGCGTCGGTGTCCCCGCCCGGCCGTGGTGCCCAAGCCGCTGCCCGATCCGGACGGGGTGCTCCTGTGCCGCATCCCCGATTCCGCCCCGCCCTACGACACCGACCAGGCTGACGGCACCGGCGGCGAACTGCCCGGCGCCCGCGGCACTTCCCGCTCACCCGCCGGCCCGGGCACTCCCAGCAGGTCCGGGCCGCCAGGGGTTCCCGGGCCGCTCCCGGTACCCAGCCGGCCGGGTACACCGGGCTGGCCGAGCCAGTTCGCGCAGGTCCTGGCGGAAACACTGGCCGGGGCCCGCTCCGCCCACCAGCTGGTGCCGTGGACGACCGAACGTGCCCGCGACCGCATCCAGCGGCTCGGCCCTCACCTGGCAGCCGGGCAGCGTCCCCGGGTGCGCCGGGTGGTCACCTGCCACCCCACCGCGGACATCCTGGAGATGACGGTCGTCGTGGGGTTCGGGCCGCGGGTGCGGGCACTCGCCGTCCGGCTGGAACGGGCAGGCTCGTCCCCCGCCAGCCCCGGCCGCGACGCCCAGCAGGCCAGGTGGCTGTGCACCACCATCGAGGCAGCGTAGGCGCGGCCTCGGTCAGCCTGCGCGGTTGCGGGGGTCGCCGTGGCAGAGCTTGTACTTGCGGCCCGAGCCGCACGGGCACGGGGCGTTCCGGCCGACCTTGCCGAACTCGCCACCGCCGCTGGCGGCCTCGCTGCGCCGCTCCACCTGCCCCTCGCCGTCCACGGTGGGCGCACTGTAGGAAAGCCGGCTGGGCCGCTGCGGACGCGACAGGCCAGGGGCGACGACCTCGGGGCCGGCATCCGCCGGCCTGGCACCGCCAGCCGGGCCCGGCCCGGCGGACCCGGCGGGGCCCTGCCCGATGGCGAACGGCACCGCGGGAATATCGCCGGCCGCCTCCTCCACGATCGGGCTCTGCTGGACCTCGACCTGGAGGTTGAACAGGTTGCCGACGGACTCCTCCTTGATCCCCTCCATCATGGTGGCGAACATGTCGAAGCCCTCGCGCTGGTACTCGATCAGCGGATCACGCTGCGCCATCGCCCGCAGGCCGATGCCCTCCCGCAGGTAGTCCATCTCATACAGGTGCTCGCGCCACCTGTGGTCCAGGACCGACAGCACCACCCGGCGCTCCAGCTCCCGCATCACCTCGGGGGTGAGCTCGGCTTCGCGGTGGTCGTAGGCGGCCTGGGCGTCGGTCCTGACCACCTCGGTGATGAACTCGGCCGACAGGGCCGCCTTCTCACCGCCGGCCTCATCGATCAGGTCCGAGACGGTGAGCTTGAGGTGGTACAGGTCGCGGAACGCGGTCCAGAGCTGGTCGAGGTCCCATTCCTCCGGGAAGCCGTCGCTGGTCGCCCCGGCCACGTACGCGGTGACCACCTCGTCGATCATCTGGCGGATCTGCTCATGCAGGTCCGCACCTTCCAGCACGGTGCGGCGCTCGCCGTAGATGACGTGCCGCTGCCGGTTGAGCACGTCGTCGTACTTGAGCACGTCCTTGCGGATCTCGAAGTTCTGCTGCTCGACCTGGGTCTGGGCGGACCGGATCGACCGGGAGACCGCCTTGGACTCGATCGGCACGTCCGGCGGTGTCTTGAGCCACTCCATGAAGTGGGCGACCTTGTCGGCGTTGAACATCCGCATCAGGTCGTCTTCCAGCGACAGGTAGAACCGTGACTCGCCGGGGTCACCCTGCCGCCCGGACCGGCCACGGAGCTGATTGTCGATCCGGCGGGACTCGTGCCGTTCGGTGCCCAGCACATACAGGCCGCCGGCCCCCACGACCTCCTCGTGCTCGGCCGCCACCGCCCGCTTGGCCTTCTCCACCGCCTCCGGCCACGCCGCCTCGTAGTCCTCCGGCGTGTCCACCGGCGACAGGCCACGCTGGTGCAGCTCGGCGTCGGCGATGTACTCCGGGTTGCCGCCCAGCATGATGTCGGTACCGCGGCCAGCCATGTTCGTGGCCACCGTCACCGCGCGCTTGCGCCCGGCCTGGGCCACGATCGTGGCCTCCCGCTCGTGGTACTTGGCGTTCAGGACCTCGTGCGGGACCCCGCTGCCCTTGAGCATGCGGGACAGGATCTCCGACTTCTCCACGCTGGTCGTGCCCACCAGGACCGGCTGCCCGGCGGCGTGGCGGTCCACGATGTCAGCCACGCAGGCCTCGAACTTGGCCGCCGCCGTCTGGTACACCACGTCGGGCTGGTCGGCCCGGACCATCGGCTTGTTCGTGGGGATCGGCACCACGCCCAGCTTGTAGATCTGGTGGAACTCGTTCGCCTCGGTCATGGCGGTGCCGGTCATGCCGGCCAGCTTCTCGTAGAGGCGGAAGTAGTTCTGCAGCGTGATCGTGGCCAGCGTCTGGTTCTCGTTCTGGATCACCGCGCCCTCTTTGGCCTCGATGGCCTGGTGCATGCCCTCGTTGTAGCGGCGGCCGTGCAGGATCCGGCCGGTGAACTCGTCCACGATCAGGACCTCGCCGTTCATCACGACGTAGTCCTTGTCCCGCTTATACAGCTCCTTCGCCTTGATCGCGTTGTTGAGGAAGCTGACCAGCGGGGTGTTCACCGGGTCGTAGAGGTTGTCGATGCCGAGCCAGTCCTCGACCCTCTCCACCCCGGACTCCATGATGCCGACGGTCCGCTTCTTCTCGTCAACCTCGTAGTCACCCTCGCCGTCCTCGCCCCGGCGCAGCCGGGGGGCGATCTTGGCGAACTCGGTGTACCAGCGGGCGCTCTGCTCGGCCGGCCCACTGATGATCAGCGGCGTCCGCGCCTCGTCGACCAGGATCGAGTCGACCTCGTCAACGATCGCGTACTGGTGGCCGCGCTGGACGCACTCCTCCAGCCCCCAGGCCATGTTGTCGCGCAGGTAGTCGAAGCCGAACTCGTTGTTGGTGCCGTAGGTGACGTCGGCGGCGTACTGCGAGCGCCGCTCCTCGGGGGTCATGTGGGCCAGGATGACGCCGATCTCCAGGCCCAGGAACCGGTGGATCCGCCCCATCCATTCCGAGTCACGCTTGGCCAGGTAGTCGTTGACCGTGACCACGTGCACGCCATTGCCGGCCAGCGCGTTCAGGTAGGAGGGCAGCACCGCGGTCAGGGTCTTGCCCTCACCGGTCCTCATCTCGGCGATGTTGCCCAGGTGAAGGGCCGCGCCGCCCATGATCTGCACGTCGAAATGACGCTGGCCCAGCGTCCGCCTGGCCGCCTCGCGCACGGTCGCGAACGACTCCGGCAGCAGGTCGTCCAGTGACTCCCCGTCGGCGAGACGCTGCCGGAACTCGCCGGTCAGGGCCCTCAGTTCGGCGTCGCTGAGCTTCTCGAAGTCCTCTTCGATCGAATTGACCTGATCGGCGATCCGCACGAGCTTGCGCAGGATCTTGCCCTCACCCGTGCGCATGACCCTATCGATGATGGCTGGCACTTCTCGTCGCGCTCCTCGCGGATCGTTGGCTGTCCGAACTGGTCGCGGCCCGCTGGCCGGCCGGCAGCCCCCAGCCGGCGGCCGGAAGTGTGCCGCCGCCCTCACAGTCATGGTAGGCGAGTCAGGCAGTGAAGCCGAGCCACGAGCGGTAACAGCCCGCTACCAGATCCAGGCGCCGGGGAGCGGCACGGAACAGGGCAGGCCGGCATCGCGGCGGGCCCTGGCGGGGTTTGCGAGGGGGCCGGTGCGCACGGGCAAGCCGGCTTCGCCACAATGATGGGTACGGCGGCGGCAGCGACGCCAGCCGCCCACCCCGAGAGGAGCGGCGCGCATGGCGGACCAGGTGAGTCCGGGTTCGGTGGCCGGTGGCGGCCAGGAGGCCGGCACCCTCGTCCAGGCGGTGCCCGGCAGTGGCCACGCGAGCGGGGCGTATCACGGCCGGCCCGTGTCCTGGGTGGCGGTCTCGATCATCATGGCTGGGTTCCTGGTCGGCGGCCTCGGCCTGATGCTGGGGCCGACCTGGTGGCTGTTCTGGTGCGGCACCGCGGCGGCGGCCGTCGGCGGGCTGCTGGCACTGGGCACCCACATCTTCGAAGACTGGTATTAGAAAACCCCGGTCCCGCGGGAACAGGACTGTCGGAGGCCGCCGTTAGGCTCCGGCTGTGGCCATCGCGGTAACCCAGCCGGCGCAGCTATCACTGTCGGCCGCTGAAGCGCGCATGATGACGCTGCACGCCCAGGGGCTTGTCGGCACGCAGGCGCGCCGTGGCGGGGTCCCTGCGATGCTGCGCAGGCTCGGGGCGGTCCAGCTGGACACCATCAGTGTGCTGGCGCGCTCGCACGAGCTCGTCGCCTACGCCCGGCTCGGCCCGGTGCCCCGGGAACGGGTCGAGCGCGCGTACTGGCATCCGCGCCAGCCCACCGCCTTTGAGTACTGGTCCCACGCCGCGTGTGTGCTGCCGATCGAGTACTGGCCCTATTTCGCGTTCCGGCGGCGTGCCCTGCGCGCCCGCGGCAAGCGCTGGCACCAGAGCCACGAGCAGGTGTGTGCCCAGGTCCTGGCCAGGCTCCAGGCCGAGGGGCCGCTCACCGCCACCCAGCTCGGCGGGGCAGTGAAGGGGGACGGGGAGGTGGGTGGGGGCGCCTGGTGGGACTGGTCGGACACCAAGATCGCCGTGGAGTGGCTGCTGGACGTGGGGGAGGTCATCTGCGTGCGCCGGGAAGGCTGGCGCCGCGTCTACGACCTCCCGGAGCGGGTGCTGCCCGCCGCGCTGCTCGCCCACGATCCCAGCGACACCGAGTGCCTGGCCCACCTCGCGGCGGTGGCCGCCCGGGCCATGGGGGTGGTGACCCGCGCCGACCTGATCGACTACCACCGGCTGCGGGAAATGACCAGCCCCGGCACCAGGCACGCCGACCTGGTGGACCAGGCGGCGGAGGCGGCCGGGCTGACACCGGTCTGCGTCGAGGGGGCAGCCGGCCGTGTCACCGCCGCCTGGGCCGACCCCGCGGCCCTGGCGCAGGCCGCGGCGGGAGCCCGGGGCCGGCACCGGGTCACGCTGCTGTCCCCGTTCGACTCGTTGGTCTGGGACCGCAAGCGCACCCGCCAGATGTTCGGCTTCGACCACTCGCTGGAGGCCTATGTGCCCCAGGCCAAGCGGGTCCACGGCTACTACGCGATGCCGCTGCTGGCCGGTGGCAGGCTGGTCGGCCGCGCCGACCCGGTGCGGCGGGGCCAGACCCTGGTCGCCCGCCAGCTGTCACTGGCCACGGCGGCGGCCGCCGGGCCGATGGCCCGGGCGCTGCGGGAAGCGGCGGAATGGGTCGGCTGCTCCGCGGTCGCCGTGGACCGGGTCGAGCCGCCCCACCTGGCCCAGCGCCTGCACGCCGCACTGCCCTAAAGGCGGCCGCCTCAGCTGAGCTGACCCGGCCGTCTCAGCTGAACTCGATCAGCTTCTCCCGCACCGCGATCATGACGGCCTCCATCCGGGAGTGGATCTGGAGCTTCTCCAGGATGTTGCGCACGTGGTTCTTGACCGTGTTCTCGGAGATGAACAGCTCCTTGGCGATGTCGCGGTTGTTCATCCCCCGGGCCACCAGCCTGAGCACCTCCATCTCGCGGTCGGTCAGCCGGGGGGCGGGGACCTGCTGCGTGCGTTCTTCCTCGTCCCGCCCGGCGAGCGCCGCGAACTCGGTCAGGAGCTTGGCCGCCATGGACGGGTTGATGAGGGACTGCCCGCCGTGCACCGCCCGGACCACGTCCGCGACCTCGTCGTAGGGGATGTCCTTGAGCAGGTAGCCGCTGGCGCCGGCCCGGATCGCCTCGAACAGGTCCTCTTCCTCGTCGCTGATCGTCAGCATGACGATCTTCGCGCTGGGCGCGACCTCCTTCATGCCACGGCAGGCCTCGATCCCGCTGCTCTTGGGCATCCGGATGTCCATCAGCACCACATCGGGCAGCGCCTCACCGGCCTTCTCGACCGCTTCCCTGCCATCGCTTGCCTCGCCGACCAGTTCAAGATCGGGCTCGGTGGCAAGGACCATCTCCAGCCCGCGGCGGAACAGAGCATGATCGTCGACGATCAGCACGCGGATCGGATCGGGAACCTGCTGGGCATCATCTGCCTCACCGGTGGTTCCGGGATCTCCGCTCATATCGCGCCTCCCCTGACCTGTTCCCCTGACCCTGACGCCTGGCCGGGGCCCGGCTGGCAGGCGTGCGTGCCCGCCATACCCGGCTTCCCGGCCAGTGTGCGGGCGACCTGCCAGATCCCAGGCAGGTCTCACCGGCCGCGGTCTTGGGTCAAACTCTGGCCGACCAGGCCACGGCATGCAAACCAGCGTCCTGGGCACTCCGCGCTGGCATCAGCGGCGGCCGGGGAGCAGGCCGGCCCGCCCGGCACCGGCGGCGGGCCGGCTCACCCCCGGTTCAGGCTCTCCGGGCGGGCTGCCCCACCGTGCCCGCACCGGCCCTCTCAGCCGCCTCGACCAGGCGGATCAGCCCGTACTGGTACCCGTGACGGCGGTAGACCACGCTCGGGTGACCGCAGGCGTCGTCGCGGAACAGGTAGAAGTCGTGCCCGACCAGCTCCATCTCCAGCAGCGCCTGGTCGATGCTCATCGGCACGGCGGCGTGGAACTTCTCCCGGACGACCAGCGGCCCGTCTCCCTCCATCTGGATGGGGATGACACCATCCGCGCCGGGCCGTCCATCGGGCTGCAGGTAGCCGCGCGAGGCCAGGGCCGGCTCCAGGCCGAACGCCGGCTCGGGCCACAGGCCGTTCGCGGCGGCCGTGCCCAGCCCCGCCAGCACCGGCTCGCCGGCCTCGGTGAGCGCCGGGAGCGGGCCGGTGGTGCGTTCCGCCCCGGCACCGCCGTGCTTGCTCTTGCGCCGGTCCCCCAGCCGGCGCAGGCGTGCCTCCAGTTTGGCGAGGGCACGGTCGAGCGCCGCGTACCGGTCATCGGCCGCCGCTTCGGCCCGGATGACCGGGCCGCGGGACCGGATCGTCAGCTCGACCCGCTCCCGCCGGTCCGACTGACGCGGATTGCGCTCCGTGGAGACCTCCACGTCAATCCTGATCGCCTTGCTGTCCAGCCTCTCGATCTTGCCCAGCTTGGCTGAGGCGTGCCTGCGAAAACGTTCCTGCACATCGGTACGCCGACCCTTGAAGATGATGTCCACCAGGGAATCCTCCTTTCGGCCCGATATACGCGGCGGCACCCGCCCGGCCGACCTGGTCTTCGTCCCCACATCCGCCTGCTGAGGGGTTCGCGGCAGCTTGTTGCCACTACTGCCCTTCTCCCTGCCCGGGAGACATCGGGTCGCCCGGCGGGGCAGGACTTACCTCTAAGCCGCACCGTGATCAGTCGACGAGAAGTCGCTTTACGTGGGCCGTTTAGCCTGCGGCTGGCATCGGCTTGCCAGAGCGAGCCACCCACGGCTGGCGGGTGGCCCTGCCTGGCGCAACCACGGACCCGGGCGGGTGCCATGACACGAAACTAGCCTGCTCCGGGCCCGATGTCAGGACGCGCGGAGCGAGTATTACGTCACCATGGCCGAGGTCAGCCGGGGGAGGCCGACGTCAGCCGGGGTATGTCGCGTAGCCGCCGGCCATCACATCACGCCACGGCTCGCCGAGCCCGACCGCGTTCTCCAGCCGCCCCGCCGACATCCCGAGGTAGAGCGGGTTCTGCGGGCCGGCCGCCGTGACGGACACCATGCCCGGCGGAGCGCTCTGCGGGGTTGGCTGGTCCCCGTTGACGGGCACCTCCCAGAGCCGGGCACCCAGGCCCGGCTGGGTGATCGCCAGCACGTGATCCTCGTCGTACCAGGTCACGGCGGACGGGCCGGCGAGGCCAGGAGCCAGCGCCACCAGGCGCGAGATCGAGAAGGCGCCACCGCCGCGCACGATCGCGCCGAGCTGGAGATAGGCCTCGGGGCCGGTGCCGACGACCAGGACGATCCGGACCCCGTCCGGGGCGACCCGCAGGCCCGTCACCGGGCCGGTGCCGAACGGCAGGCTCACCCGCTCCGCGCCGCCCTTGCCGGCCCGGATCACCCAGACGCCCGGCGAGCCGTGTACCCGGCCGGCGACCCACAGTTCGTCGGCGCTGTCCCAGCTCACGGCGGAGAACTGGGTGCCGGTCAGCCGGGTGTGCAATCCGCCTGCCGACGCGGGCGCGTGCGGCTTGGCGGCAGCGGCCAGGTCAGCGGTGTAGACGGTGGTCGCAGGGCCGGCGATGCCCGCCAGGTAGCGGCCGTCCGGCGACACCGCGATCTTGTTCAGCTGGATCTGCCCGGTTCCCGCCTCGCCGGGCACCGCGACGCTGCGCGCCAGCCGGCCGAACATCCGGACGGCGCCGTTGCTGCTCACGTAGTACAGCGGCTCGTCGTGCCGGCCGCGCGGTATGTAGTGCCAGTAGTCGGCGAGCCCCTGGACGGCGCCACCGGGCCCCGTCTGCCACAGATGCCCGTTGATCTTGAGCTTGACCGCCTGGAACAGTGCCGGGCCGTAGGCCGGGCTGGTCAGGGTCCACACCAGCTGGGCGGCCATGGCCTGCACCGTGGACCGCCGTGTCGTGCGGGGCAGCCCGATATCGACGATCACGGTCTTGCCGCCGGGCGGGGCTGGCAGCACCTGCACCTTGCGCAGCCGCGCATCCGGCGGGAAGGCGGTCACCGCCGCGTTCTCCAGCCAGCCGTTCGGGTTCTGCCGCAGGCCGTTGACCAAGGTGGCGACCAGGTTGCTGGACTCGACCGGGACGAACACCGGATCCGGCACCAGCAGCGAGTCCGGCTGCGCGTAGAAGTACAGGTTGCGTGGGGCGTACACCAGCCGGAACAGCGTGCTGGGCAGCAGCAGCTCCGTGGAGACGCGTGCGGTGCCGGTCTGCGGCAGGCCGTCGATGCGCCACTGGCCCTTGATCGACTCCAGGGTGAAGACCTGCCGCTGTGCCGCCTGCCCGGGGCTGGCCGGTTTGTACTGGCCGTTCGGCTCCAGCGTCGCGAGCTGCCGCCAGCTCACGACCACGCTGGCGCGGTTGGTCTGCCCGGACAGCCGCCCGTGCTGCTGGAGCACCGTCGGGTTCTGGGCCAGGATGGTCACGCTGGTACCGGGCCGCCACCACCTGCTGGCGCTGGCGGTCAGGTACTCCCTGGCGATCTGGTGCCCGTGCGTGAAACTGGCGCTGGCCAGCAGGAATCCGCTGACGATCTGCTGCGGGGTCCAGTTGGGCTGCGGGCCCTCGACGATCAGCGCGCAGCACGCGGCCCCGCCGCCACCGGGGGGCGCCGGGGTCGGCGTGGACTGCACCGGCCCGGACGCGGGGATCGTCGCGCAGCCTCCCGCCGCCGCGACCGCCAGGGCCGCCCCGGCCAGCGCCACGGCGCGGGTCCGGGCGCGGCCTGCCCATCGGCGGCGGTCAGCCACCGGAAACACGCTCCACCGGACCAGCCGCCCTGGTGGGAAGGGGGGCAGCGGTGCCGGGACCGGTCCCCCCGCCGCCCACGGCCGGCAGCTCGACCTCGTCCGGGCCGAGCGGCAGCGGCGAGCCCGCCAGCTCCTCGCCCAGCGTCCGGGGCAGGGTGAGCCGGAACACGCAGCCCTTGCCGCGCTCCCCCCAGGCCTGCAGCCAGCCACGGTGCAGCCGGGCGTCCTCCAGGGCGATGGCCAGGCCGAGCCCGGTGCCCCCGGTGGTCCGGGCACGGGCGGGGTCCGCCCGCCAGAACCGGTCGAACACCAGCGACTCCTCACCCGGCCCGAACCCCATCCCGTAATCGCGCACCGCGACCGCCACCGCGTCCCGGTCCGCGGCGACCGTGACCACGACCGCCCGGCCCTCGCCGTGCTCGACCGCGTTGTCGAGCAGGTTCCGCAGCACCCGCTCCACCCGGCGCCGGTCCACCTCGGCGACACACGGCTCGGGTGGCAGCCGGAAATCGATCCGGGTGCCGGTGCGGGCCGCCAGCTGCTCCGCGTCCGTGGCCGCCCGCCGCACCAGGTCGCACACGTCGGCCGACTCCGCGTCCAGGGTCGCCACGTTCGCGTCGTACCTGCTGATCTCCAGCAGGTCGGACAGCAGCACCTCGAACCGCTCCAGCTGGCTCTGCAGCAGCTCGGCCGAACGCCCGGCATCGGCGCCCAGATGCTGCTTGGCCTCGAACAGGACGTCCGCCGCGATCCTGATCGTGCTCAGCGGGGTGCGCAGCTCGTGCGACACGTCCGAGACGAACTGCCGCTGCACCTTGGACAGTTCCTCCAGCTCCCGGAGCTTGTCCTGCAGGCTGGCCGCCATGTCGTTGAAGGAGTTCGCCAGCGCCGCCAGGTCGTCGGTGCCGCGGGCGGGCATGCGCTCGTCGAGCCTGCCCGCTGACAGCCTGCTGGCCGCCTGCGCCGCCTGCCGGAGCGGGACGACCACCCAGCGGGTGACCAGCGAGACGATGACCGCCAGCAGCAGCACCAGGGCCACCCCGGCACCGAGGAGCGTGGTCTGGACGAGCCGCAGCGCCTGTTCCTGCTGGGTCAGCGGGAACAGGTAGTAGAGCTGGTCGTGGCTGGAGAGCGGCACCCCGACCGCCAGCGCGGGCTGCGCGGACCTGCCGCTCGCGCTGATCAGCTGGGTCGGCGCGTACAGCAGGCGGTCGTTCCTGCCATGGCGCTGCTCCGCGGTGACGGCCGCGCGCAGGTTCTTCGGGATGCTCGGTGCCAGCTCCGGGTTGCCGAGGACGCCGCCCAGGCCCGGGTTGGCGTGCTGCTGCAAGATCACCACGTCGTAGACGTCACCCGGGCCGCTGCCCGCCTGCAGGTCGCTGGCCAGTGAGTTCAGCGCAGCCGCCCCGCTGACCTGCGGTCCCTGCATGTCCGGCCGGGCCTGGGCGATGGCCAGACCGTCCCCGGTCTGGGTCAGCGCCGCCTTCTGCTCGTTCGCCAGCAGGCCGCCGGCGATCTGCTGGACCAGGAAGAAGCCGAGGACGGCGACGACCACCACGGAGATCACCATGGTGGTAGCGATCACCCGCAGCTGGAGCGAACGGTGCCAGCGGCGGCGCAGCTGCCCGACCACCGCCTGCGCCTGGCGGCGAACGGTCCGCAGCACCCGGCGGCCCGGCGGCGGCAGCCAGCGCCGCAGCAGGACGGCCACCCCAGCAGCCAGCCCGCCGGCGTGCGCCTCGCCGCCGGCTGACCCGCTCCGAAGTACCCTCCCCGTCATCGCCCTTCTTCGCTGCCGTGCTCTTTCGCCCAGCCCGCCGCGGCGGTCAGATCGGTCCTGCCTTGTATCCCACGCCCCGCACCGTCACCACGATCTCCGGATGCTCCGGGTCCTTCTCGATCTTGGCCCGCAGCCGCTGCACATGCACGTTGACCAGCCGGGTGTCCGCCGCGTGCCGGTACCCCCACACCTGCTCAAGCAGCACCTCACGGGTGAACACCTGCCGCGGCTTGCGGGCCAGCGCGACCAGCAGGTCGAACTCCAGCGGGGTGAGATTGACCTGCTCCCCGCCCCGCTTCACCGAGTGCCCGGCCACGTCGATGCTGACATCGACGATCTGCAGCATCTCCGGTGCCGGGTCGTCGGTCCGCCGCAGCCGCGCCCGCACCCGGGCGATCAGCTCCTTCGACTTGAACGGCTTGACGATGTAGTCGTCGGCACCGGACTCCAGCCCGAGCACCACATCCACGGTGTCGCTCTTGGCAGTCAGCATCACGATCGGCACGCCGGACTCGGTGCGGATCTGGCGGCACACGTCGATGCCGTCCACACCGGGCAGCATCAGGTCGAGCAGCACCAGGTCGGGATGGGTGTCACGGAACGCCTGCAGGGCGTGGTCCCCGTCGGCGACGAACGTAGGCTCGAATCCCTCTCCGCGAAGCATGATGCCCAGCATCTCGGAGAGAGCGGCGTCGTCATCGACGACTAGCACGCGTCCTTTCATAGGCCTCATAGTTCCACGGAAACCTCGGCGGGGGCAGCCACTCCAACCGGCGGTGCGGCACCCAGGAGATGCAGCGTACCCGCATTGACCGGCCGCGCTACCCCACGTTCGGTCACCAGCGCGGTCACCAGGCCCGGCGGGGTGACGTCGAAGGCGGGGTTGTAGGCACCGCTCCCGGCGGGTGCGACCGCCACCCCGGCCACGGCGGTGACCTCCTGCGCCGCGCGGTGCTCGACCACGATCGCGGCGCCGTCAGGGGTGGCGAAGTCGACCGTGGACATGGGCGCGGCCACCACGAACGGCACGCCATGATGGCTGGCCAGCACGGCCAGGCCGTAGGTGCCGACCTTGTTGGCCACGCTGCCGTCGGCGGCGACCCGGTCGGCCCCGGTCAGCACCAGGTCCACCGCCCCCGCCGCCAGCAGCGACGCCGCGGCCGCGTCGGGCAGCACCGCATAGGGCATCCCGGCCCGGCCGGCCTCATACGCGGTCAGCCGGGCACCCTGCAGCAGCGGCCGGGTCTCATCCACCCAGAGCTGGGCCAGCCGCCCGGCCCGGTGCGCGGCCAGGATGATCGCGAACGCGGTCCCCTCGCCCGCCGACACCAGGGCCCCGGTGTTGCAGTGGGTCAGGATCCGGGCGTTTTCCGGGACCAGGTGCAGCCCGTGGGCCGCGATGGCCACGCTCGCCGCGGCGTCCTGGGCCGCAATCGAGCGCGCCTGTGCCAGGGCAGCCGCGGCCGCGAGGCGTTCCGCGCCTGGGTTTGTGGTGCTGCCCTGGTGCTGGCGCGCGTGGCGGTAGGCGGCCAGCGCGCGCTGCGCACCCCAGCCGAGGTTGACCGCGGTCGGGCGGGCCTGGGTCAGCTCGGCGGCCGCCTGCGCCACGTCCTCGCCCCGGCAGGCGGCCAGTGCCACGCCGAACGCGCCTGCCAGCCCCAGCAGCGGCGCCCCGCGGACGACCAGCCGCCGCACCGCGTCCGCGAGCGAGGGCACATCCGTGCAGGTGAGATAGGTTTCCTCGGCAGGAAGCCGGGTCTGGTCGAGCAGCACGACAGCCGGCCCCGCCGGGGGGTCGAGCCAGCGCAGCGCATCGGTGCCCACGCCCTGAGTGTGCGTCACCCGGGCATCGCCGGTCGAGAGGCCGCAACGGCAAGCGCCAGCACCCCGATATCCGTAACGATGGCAGGGGGCGGCCCACGGCCCGCACGGCGGCGGGCTGGGTGGGCAGCCAGGACCTGCCCGCGTTCGCGGGCCGCCTTCATGGGCCTGTGTCTTCGTGCGAGTATGGGCGCCAGCGAGGGGAGCATCCTGGTATGCGGACCGCGCGGGGACGGTGAGGAGAGCAATGACAGACAGTCCGTCGTGGGGCGCGGGCGGCGCCGGCGAGGGCTCCGGCCAGGGCGGGAACCAAGGCGACGACCAGCCGCGGCAGCCCTGGTTCCCCCCGGCCAGCCAGCCCGGCGAGCCCCCGCCGGGCTCCGGTTACGGCCAGCCCCCGTCCGGTGCCGGTTACGGCCAGAGCCCCCCGCCACCCGGCTGGTCGCCCCCGCCCGGCTGGTCGCCCCCGCCCCAGGCCCCCAAACCCGGCGTCATCCCGCTGCGGCCGATCGCGGTCGGCGAGATCCTCGACGGCGCGTTCACCGCCATCCGGCGCAACCCCAAGGCGACCATCGGGACCGCCGCCGTCGTCCTGACCATCTCCGGGGTCCTCACCACGGCGGTCACGCTGCTGCTGGTGTCGCAGCCGCTGCTGAGCACGACCACCGGGCAGACACCGACGGGTGCGCAGGTGATCAGCTTCCTGGCGGTCGTGGTGCCCAGCTTCTTCGCCACGATCGTGCTGGCCTTCGTCGTCCAGATCCTGCTCGCCGGCCTGCTGACCTCGGTCATCGGGCGCAGCGTGCTCGGCGAGCGGATCACCGCCGGGCAGGCCTGGCACATCGCGCTGCCCCGGCTGGGGGCCCTGGTGGGCGCGACGCTGCTGACCGGGGGGGCCGTCATCGGCCCCTTCCTCGCGGTGGCCGTGATCGTGGTCCTGCTCGCGGTGGCCGGGGCGCCGGTCTGGCTGCCGGCCGTGCTCGGTGCCTTCGGCGTGGTGGCCGCGGTCGTCCTTGGCGTGTGGTTCTGGGTCATGTTCGCCATGTCGGCGCCAGCGGTGGTGCTGGAACGGCAGGGACCGGTCGAGGCGCTCAGGCGGTCCTGGCGGCTGGTGCACGGGAGCTTCTGGCGGGTGTTCGGCATCTTGCTGCTCGCCTGGCTGGTCGTGACCGTCGCCGCCTCCATCCTGCGGCTGCCGTTCAGCGCCATCTCGGCGATTTCCATCGGCAGCTCCGCCACGTTCACACAGGCCTTCCATCCGGGTGTGCTGAGCGTGATCATCGGCGCCATCGGCACGATCATCGCGGGGGCCATCACCCAGCCCATTTCGGCCGGGGTGACGGTCCTGCTCTACGTCGACCTGCGGATGCGCCGGGAAGGCCTCGACCTGATCCTGCAG
Organism: Streptosporangiaceae bacterium; assembly: GCA_035532275.1. Lineage (GTDB taxonomy): Bacteria > Actinomycetota > Actinomycetes > Streptosporangiales > Streptosporangiaceae > UBA9676. The sequence goes on from DATKRG010000269.1 coordinate 43,688, forward strand.
TCCGCCACCGGCGGCGGCCAGGTGTCAGGCGACGAGTTCGCCACCGTGTGGCGCCCGGCAGGGCCGGCCGGGCCGGCCGGCCCTGCCGGGGCTCCCGGTGCTCCGGGCGGGCCCGATGCTGCCCCGCCGGGCGGGCCCGCCGGGCCGGTCCAGACCGGGCCGCCGGCCCCGGATGCCCCGCCTGCGTGGTGACCGCCACCCACGGCCTCGTCCCTGCCGTCCCCGCGCCAGCCGCCCTCGCCGCGGCGGCCGGCGGGGGCCCATACATCGGCCGGCGTGCGGCGCAGCAGCTCGCGCGCAAAGAGCTGTCCAAGCCGGTCTACCACCCGCACCAGTCCTGGACCGGGCAGATCCTCGCGGCCATCACGCGCCTGCTGAGCCGGATCTTCCACGCCACCAGCGGCGCGGTGCCCGGGGGCTGGTGGGGCCTGGTCGCGCTGATGGCGCTCGCGGTGATCGTGGCGGCAGGCCTGTGGGCCTGGATCGGGCCGGTCGCGCGGGCGCACCGGGGTCCGGGCCCGCTGGCGGCGGGGGAAGCCCGCACCGCCCGCGATCACCGGCACGAGGCCGGACGGCTCGCGCAGGCAGGCGACTATGCCGGGGCGATCCGCGAGTGCGTCCGGGCGATCGCCGCCGAACTCGACGAGCGGAGCGTGCTCCCGCCGCGCACCGGGCGGACCGCGGACGAGTTCGCCGAGGAGGCCGGCCAGGCCCTGCCCGCGCACGCCGCGGCGCTGCGCGACGCGGCACGGGTGTTCGACGAGGTCTGCTACGGGCAGCGGCCCGGCACCAAGGCCGGCTACGACCGGCTGCGTGACCTCGACCAGCGGGTGCAGGCGAGCGCGCCCCGGGTCAGTAAGCCAGCCGGGACGAGCGCGCCGGCGATGGCCGGGGGGCCGGTGTCATGAGCACGCTGTCATGAGCACGGTGTCATGAGCACGGTCACAGCCCGGCCGGCGACGGCGCGCACGGGCGGCCCCGGCACGGGCGGGACAGGCACGGGCGGGCCGGGCACGCGCACCGGCCTGGTGCCCGGTGCCGCCGCTGCCTGGTGGCGGCGGTGGCGTGCGCCGGCCACGCTGGTGGCCATCATCTTGGTGGGCGGGACGGTGATCGCCCTGCTGCAGGCCAGGCCGGCTCCCAATGGGCCGCTCGATCCCCGCGACACCGGCCCGGTCGGCTCCCACGCGCTGGCGGCGCTGCTGGCCGGGCAGGGCAAGCAGGTAGCCACGGCCGACACGGCGGCGCAGGCGGTGGCGCAGGTGACCGGACCGGGCACGGCGCTGGTCGTCACCAGCCCCTGGCTGCTCAGCCCCGGATCGCTGCATGCGCTGGCAGCGGCCCCGGCCGACCTGCTGGTCGTCGGGCCCGGCAGCGGCGCACTCGCCATCCTCGCCCCCGGCGTCACCCTGGCCGGCAAAGAACCCGTGACCAGCCGCCCGCCGCAGTGCGCCTGGCCGGGCGCCATGCTGGCCGGCCCGGCCAGCATGGGTGGGCCGGCCATTGGTTCCGCACCGCCGGGTGCGTGGCGCTGCTACCCGGCGGGCCCGGGTAGCAGCGCCGGTGTGTCCCTGGTCCGCTACGCCAGCGGCGGGCACATCATCAGCGTGCTCGCCGCCGGCACGCCCCTCACCAACCACGACCTGGGCAGCGACGGCAACGCCGCGCTGGCGCTGAACCTGCTGGCCCCGGACTCCCGCATCGTCTGGCTGGTGCCGTCCCCGGCCCTGCCCGCGGTCACGGGCACGTCAGTGACGGCGCTGATCCCGCGGGGGGTGGACCTGGTGATCATCGAGCTGGCCGTCGCGGTGGTGCTGGCCGCCCTGTGGCGGATGCGCAGGTTCGGCCCGCTGGTCTTCGAGCCGCTGCCGGTCGTGGTGCGCGCCAGCGAGACGGTGGAGGGTCACGCCGGGCTCTACCGCGCCCGCCGTGCCCGCGACCGGGCGGCAGCTGCCCTGCGTGCCGCCACCGTGGCCCGGATCACCGCCCGCACCGGCCTGCCGCAGGCGACGTCGCCGGACGTGATCTGCCAGGACGTCGCCGCCCGGGCCGGGCGGCCGGTGGCGGAGATCTCGGCCATGCTGTTCGGGCCGGCCCCGCACGACGACACCGCGCTGGTCACCCTCGCGGCCGATCTCGACACCCTGGAAGGACAGGTGCTCACCCAGTGACCGCCGAACACCCGCCAGCCGCCGGGCTGGACCCATCGGAGCCGGTCCCGCCCGGGGCAGCGGCTCCCGGGGCAGCGCCGCCCGGGGCAGCGCCGCCCGCCGCCTTCCCAGCCCCGTCCCTGGCGCCTGCAGGACCGGACCTGCGGGCAGCCCTGGAGGCGGTCAGGGCCGAGGTCGGCAAGGCGGTCGTCGGCCAGGACCCGGTGATCACCGGGCTGGTGATCTGCCTGCTCTGCCGGGGCCACGTGCTGCTCGAAGGCGTCCCCGGGGTCGCCAAGACCCTGCTGGTCCGCGCCCTCGCCGGGGCGCTGTCGCTGCGCAGCACCCGGGTCCAGTTCACGGCCGACCTCATGCCCGGGGACGTGACCGGCTCGCTGATCTACGACGCCAGGACGGCCCAGTTCCAGTTCCGGGAGGGGCCGGTGTTCACCAACCTGCTGCTCGCGGACGAGGTCAACCGGACCCCGCCCAAGACCCAGGCGGCGCTGCTGGAGGCGATGGAGGAACGCCAGGTCTCGGTGGAGGGAACCCCCCGCCCGCTGCCGGAGCCGTTCCTGGTCGCCGCCACCCAGAACCCCATCGAGTACGAGGGCACCTACCCGCTGCCGGAGGCACAGCTGGACCGGTTCCTGGTCAAGCTGACCGTGCCGGTGCCCGCCCGTGAGGATGAGATCTCCGTGCTCACCCGGCACGCGGACGGGTTCGACCCCGGTGATCTGGCCGCGGCCGGGATCAGGCCGGTCGCCGGTGCGGCCGACCTGGCGGCGGCCAGGGCGGCGGTGCAGCAGGTCCGGATCGCACCCGAGGTCACCGGCTACATCGTGGACCTGGCCCGGGCAACCCGGCAGTCCCCGTCGCTGCGGCTCGGCGTGTCCCCCCGCGGCGCGACCGCACTGCAGGCGGCCAGCCGGGCCTGGGCCTGGCTGGCGGGCCGGGACTACGTGATTCCCGACGACGTCAAGGCGCTGGCCCGGCCGGCCCTGCGGCACCGGGTGCAGCTGCGGCCGGAGGCCGAGCTGGAGGGAGCCACGGCCGACGGCGTGCTGGACGCGGTGCTCGGCTCGGTGCCGGTACCGCGATGACGCTGACCGGGCGGGCGGCGCTCGCGGCCCTGACCGGGACCCTGGTCATCCTGGCCTTCCGCGACGTGGCCGCGGTGGTGGCCGTGAACGCGCTGCTGGCGGCGGCGATCGCGGCCGACCTGGCCCTGGCCGCCCCGGCGGGCCGGCTGACGCTGACCCGGGCCGGGGAGACCAAGGTGCTGCTCGGCCAGAGCGTGCCGGTCTACCTGACCGTTGCCAACCCCGGCCGCCGCACGCTGCGCGCCAGCATCCGCGACGCCTGGCAGCCCAGCGCCGGCGCGGACCCGCACCATGTGCGGGTCGCCATCCCGCCCGGCGGGCAGGCCGTCCTGACCACCACGCTCACCCCGGACCGGCGCGGCGACAAGCCGGCGGCGGCGGTGACGATCCGCTCGCTGGGGCCGTTCGGGCTGGCCGCGCGCCAGGCCAGGCGGACCGCGCCCTGGTCGGTGCGGGTGCTGCCGCCGTTCGCCAGCAGGCGGCACCTGCCGGAGAAACTGTCCCGGCTGCGCCAGCTGGACGGGCAGCACCGGGCGCTGCTGCGCGGGCAGGGCAGCGAGTTCGACTCCCTGCGCGAGTACGTGATCGGCGACGACGTCAGGTCCATCGACTGGCGGGCCGCCGCCCGCCGCGGGGATGTGATGGTGCGCACCTGGCGGCCCGAACGCGACCGCCGCATCCTGGCCGTGCTCGACACCGGCCGCACCTCGGCGGGCCGGGTCGGCGGTGTGCCCCGGCTGGACACCGCCATGGACGCGACACTGCTGCTCACCGCGCTGGCCACGCGGGCAGGCGACCGGATCGACTTCCTGGCATTCGACCGGCGGGTCCGGGCCAGGGTCGTGGGGGCCTCACGTTCTGCTGTGCTGTCCGCCGTCACCAGCGCGATGGCGGCCATCGAACCCGAGCTGGTGGAGACCGACGCCGCGGCCCTGGCCAGCGCAGCGCTCACCACCGCCCGCCACCGCAGCCTGATCGTCATGCTGACCGACCTGAACCCGGCCGCGGTGGAGGACGGGCTGCTCCCCGCCCTGCCGCTGCTGGCCGCCCGCAACCAGGTGCTGGTCGCGGCGGTCGCCGACCCGGCGCTGGCGGACATGGCCGCGGGCCGCGCCGGCGCCGCGCAGGTGTACGGCGCAGCCGCGGCCGAGCAGGCCCGGGCGGACCGGGCGCGGGTCAGCGCCCTGCTGCAGCGGCACGGTGCGCAGGTGGTGGACGCGCCGCCGGGCAAGCTGCCGTCCGCGCTCGCCGACGCCTACCTGGAGCTGAAGGCGGCCGGGCGGCTGTGACGGCAGGCTGCCGGGCGGCGGTGACCGGGGCTCAGCCGCTGACCGGCGCGAGCGCGGGCGCGTCCGGCATGTCCGCGGTCAGCCCGGCCGCCGCGGCGCGCCGCCCCGCCGCGATCACGTAGGCCAGGAACAGGCACTCGGCGGCCCCGCCGATGCCGATCCGCGCCCAGGTGGGAAGCGGCGACGGGGTGACGAAGGCCTCGATGATGCCCGAGACGAGCAGCACCACCACCAGGCCCAGCACGATGGCCACCGAGGCTCTGCCCTCCTCGGCGAGCGCCTGCCCGCGCGGCCGGGGGCCAGGGTCGATCACTGTCCAGCCCAGCCGCAGGCCGGTCGCTGCCGCCAGGAACACGGCCGACAGCTCCAGCATCCCGTGCGGCAGGATCAGCGCGAAGAACAGCACCCCCTTGCCGTGCACGATCATCAGCGCACCGGCGACACCGAGGTTGGCGGCGTTGGCCAGCATGAACAGGATCGTGGGTATCCCTAGCAGGATCCCGAAGATCAGCGACTCGGCCGCGAGCCAGGCGTTGTGCGTCCACACCTGCGCCGCGAAGGCGGGCGCCGCGTACTGCGAGTAGTAGCCCTGGAACTGCTGGTTCACCAGCTTGCGGACCACCGACCTGGGCAGCAGGGCCGCCTGGACAGCGGGCGAGCGCGCGACCCACCAGCCGATCAGGACGGCAACCAGCAGCGAGCCGAGCGCGGTGGCCAGCCACCACCAGCGGGCACGGTAGGCCATCAGCGGGAACGTGACGAGCGCGAACCTGCCGACGATGCCCCACTCGGAGGCGTACGCGCCGGTCACCGCCGCCCGTGCCCGGGCGACCCGGCCGGACAGCGCCGCCACCAGGACGGGGTCATGGCCCGCCGACCGCACCGCCGACAGGTGGGTCGTGGTCCGCTGGTAGAGCGTGACCAGCTCGTCGATCTCGGCACCGGACAGCCGGCGCCGCCGCTTCACCAGCGTGTCCAGCCGCTTCCACTCGCCCTGGTGCGCGGCCACATAGGCGTCGACGTCCACGGCAGGAGACTACTGCGCCGGCGGGGGTTAGCCTTAGCCGGAAACTCAGATGGACGGAGACAACGTGGCCGAGGTCGTCACCGGCGAGGCTGTCGTCCTTGAGGTGCCGTGCGCCCGGTTCCCCAGCCGGGTGATCGCCCTGTTCATCGACCTGGTGATCCAGTTCGTGCTGATCGGGATCCTGCTGGGAATCGTCGGGGCCAGCGCGGGCGGCAGCGGCCTCGACGCGGCCGCGGTGGCCGCCCTGGTGCTCACGGTCCTCGTGCTGGTGCTGATCGGCTACCCGATCACCTGGGAGACGGCGACCCGGGGCAGGTCGCCCGGCAAGTTCGCGCTCGGCCTGCGGGTGGTCGGCGACGACGGCAGCCCGGAGCGGTTCCGGCAGGCCCTGGTCCGCGGGCTCGCCACGGTGGTCGACTTCTGGTTCCCGCCGTTTTTCGGCGTCCCCGCGCTCGTCTGCTCCCTGCTGTCGGACCGGGGCAAGCGCCTCGGCGACGTCTTCGCTGGCACGTTCGTCATCCAGCAGCGGCTGCCGGCCCGGCGGGGCGCAGCGGCCCAGCCGCCCGCGATGCCACCCGAACTGGCCGCCTGGGCCTCCGGCCTGGAACTGTCCGGGCTGACCGACGCCAGCGCCGCCATGGCCCGCCGGTATCTGGCCCGCCTGGCCGAACTCACCCCCGACGCCCGGGCCGAACTCGGCGAGCGGATCGCCGCCACCGTCAGGGGGCAGGTCGGGCCGCCACCCCCGCCGGGCACGCCGGTGCCGGCCTACCTGGGCGCCGTGCTGGCCGAACGGCACCGGCGGGAGCACGCCCGGCTCATGCCGCCCGGCTGGTCCCCGGTGCCCGCATCCGCACCCGCACCCGCACCCGCATCCGCACCCGCGCCGGTACCGGGCACGGCATGGACCTGGGCAGCATGGGAAGGGGAGGGAGCACGGCAGGGCCTGCCAGGCGAGCCCAGCGAGCCTGGCGCGTCAGCCGAGCAACCCGCCAGGGCCACGGGATTCGTTCCGCCGCAATGACCTGACAAGCACCGGCACCGGACCCGCCTGCCAAGGACGCTGCCCATGCACGAAGACCCCTGCACCGCCCCGGCGGTGCGCGACCACCCGGCCGGGCCCGCCCCGGGACGCCAGGCCGGCCCGGCGACCGCTGAACCGCCCGCCCCGGCGGTCACCCCAGCGGCCCGGCGGCGCTGGCCACGGGTGGCAGCGGCGGTGCTGGCCGCGAGCGTGATCATCGGCGCGATCGTGGTGGGCCGCCACACGCTGGTCCACTCACTCGCCTCGCTCGGCAGTCTCGACGTCGGCTGGTTCTTGCTGGCTGTCCTCTTCGAATGCGTGTCGCTCACCGCGTTCGGGCTCAGCCGGCGGCGGCTGCTGCGCGCCGACGGCCACCAGGCCGACTTCGGGTCGGTGATGGCGATCACCTACGCGGGGAACGCGCTGTCGATGTCGGTGCCCTTCGCCGGCGCCCAGCTGGCGGCCTTCTTCTCGTACCGGCAGTTCCGGCGCCGCGGCCTCGACCCGGCGCTCACCGGCTGGGCGCTGGGCGTCTCGGCTATCGCCTCGTCCTCCGCGCTCGCCCTCATCCTCATCGCCGGGGCACTGGCGGGCGGCGCCCCCCTGGCCACGCTGGCCGGTTTCGCCGCGGCGGCGGTGTTCGCCCTGCCGGCGGTGACCGTCCTGCTGGCACTGCGGTACCCGCGGGCGCGTGCGGTCGCCAACCGGGCACTGGCCTGGCTGGTCCGCCAGGCCCGGCGGGTAGTCCGCAAGCCGGGAGTCGACCCGGCCGACCTGGACGCGTTCCTCACCCGGCTGGCCAGCATCCGGCTCGGGTGGCCGCGGTACGCGGAGGTGTTCGGGCTGGCGGTGGTGAACTGGCTGGCCGACTGTGCGTGCCTTGCCTGCGCGATCCGCGCCACCGGTGCGCCGGTCCCCTGGCACGGCCTGATCCTGGCCTACGGGGCTGGCGCCGCGGCGGGCAGCACCGGGATCACCCCGGGCGGGTTCGGCCTGGTCGAGGTGACGCTCACCGCCGCGCTGGTGGCGGCCGGGATGACCACGCCCCGGGCGCTGACCGCCGTCCTCGCCTACCGGCTGGTCAACTTCTGGCTGATCCTGCTCGGCGGCGGGATCGCGATGGTCGTGCTGACCAGGGCCCGGGACAGCCGGATCCGCCGCTACCCCCGCCGGGAGGGGCCGCGGCAGGGCTAGCCGCCGGGCTGGGTCAGGCGCCCTGGCGCCAGGAGCTCAGGTATTCCTGCTGGGCCGCGGTCAGGGTGTCGATCCGCGCCCCGGAGGACTCCAGGGTCAGCCTGGCGATCTGCTCGTCGATCTCGGCGGGGACCGGGTGGACGCCGGCCGCCAGGGCGGCCTCGCCGGCGGCCAGCCAGCCGAGCACGAGTGCCTGGCCGGCGAAGGACACGTCCATCACCTGCGGCGGGTTCCCCTCGGCCGCGACCAGGTTCACCACCCGTCCCTCGGCCAGCAGCAGCAGCCGGCGGCCGTCGCTGAGCAGGTACTCGTCGGTGTGCGGGCGCACGTCCCGGGTGATCTTCACCGCTGCCTCGGCCAGCGCGCGGATGTCGATCTCGGCGTCGAAGTGCCCGGCGTTGGCCAGGATGGCGCCGTCCCGCAGGGCGGGCAGGTGCCCGGCCGTGATCACGTCCCGGGACCCGGTGGCGGTGATGAACACCTCACCCGCGGGCGCCGCCTGCGCCATCGGCTGCACCCGGAACCCGCGCAGCACCGCTTCCAGTGCCCGCACCGGGTCGACCTCGGTGACGATGACCTGTGCGCTGAGCCCCCGGGCCGCCTCCGCGATGCCACGCCCGCAGGCGCCGTAACCGGCCACCACCACCACCCGGCCGGCCAGCAGGGTGTTGGTGGCCCGCAGCACGCCGTCGATGACCGACTGCCCGGTGCCGCAGGTGTTGTCGAACATGCGCTTGGTGGTGGTCATGTCGGTGGCCACCATCGGGAAGGCCAGCGCCCCCTCCTGCGCCATCCGGCGCAGCCTGACCACCCCGCTGGCGGTGGACTCACAGCCGCCGCGCACCGCCGCGAGCAGTTCGGGGCGCTGGGCGTGCAGGGTGTTCACCAGGTCGCCACCGTCGTCGATGACCAGGTCCGGGCCGCAGTCGAGCGCCCGGTGGATGTGCTCGTCGTAGGTGAGCTGGTCCACCCCGGCCCGGGCGAACACCGCCGCGCCAGCGGCGGCCAGGGCGGCGGCGACGTCGTCCTGGGTGGACAGCGGGTTGGAGGCGGCCAGGAACACCCGCGCCCCGCCCGCGTGCAGCGCGTTCACCAGGCCCGCCGTCTCGGCCGTGACATGCAGGCAGGCCGCGACGGTGAGCCCGGCGAACGGCCGCTGCGCCGCGAACCGGTCGGCGATCAGGCGCAGCACCGGCATGCCCCGCCGCGCCCAGTCGATCCGGGCCCGTCCCGCCTCGGCCAGCCCCGGGTCGGCGATGTCGGCGGGCAGGCCCGCGCTGGCCGTCATCGCTCAGTAGCGGTAGTGATCGGGCTTGTAAGGGCCTTCCACCGCCACCCCCAGGTAGCTGGCCTGCTCCTTGGTCAGCTCGGTGAGCTGCACCCCGAGCGCGGCCAGGTGCAGGCGCGCCACCTTCTCGTCGAGATGCTTGGGCAGCGTGTGCACGCCGATGGGGTAGTCGCCAGGCCGGGTGAACATCTCCACCTGCGCGATCACCTGGTTGGTGAAGGAATTTGACATAACGAAACTGGGGTGGCCGGTCGCGTTGCCCAGGTTCAGCAGCCGTCCCTCGGACAGCACGATCACGCAGTGGCCATCGGTGAACTGCCACTCATCCACCTGCGGCTTGATGATGACCCTGGTGATGCCCGGGGTGCGGGCCAGGCCGGCCATGTCGATCTCGTTGTCGAAGTGGCCGATGTTGCCGACGATCGCCTGGTGCTTCATCGCGGCCATGTGCGCGGCGGTGATGACGTCGCGGTTCCCGGTGGCGGTGACGAAGATGTCCGCGCTGGCGACCACGTCCTCCAGGCGCGCGACCTGGTACCCGTCCATCGCCGCCTGCAGCGCGCAGATGGGGTCGATCTCGGTGATGATGACCCGGGCACCCTGGCCGCGCAGCGACTCCGCACATCCCTTGCCCACGTCCCCGTACCCGCAGACGACCGTGACCTTGCCGCCGATCAGCACGTCGGTCGCCCGCTTGATGCCGTCGATGAGCGAGTGCCGGCAGCCGTACTTGTTGTCGAACTTGGACTTGGTGACCGAGTCGTTCACGTTGATGGCGGGGAAGAGCAGGGTGCCATCCCTGGCCATGTCGTAGAGCCGGTGCACGCCGGTGGTGGTCTCCTCGGTGACACCGACGATCCCGGCGCCCATCCGGGTGAACCGGCCCGGGTTGGCGGCCAGGCTGTCGCGCAGCAGCGCCAGGATGACGGCCAGCTCCTCCGGGTCGTCCGCCCCGGCCGTGGGCACCGCTCCGGCCTTCTCGTATTCGGCGCCCTTGTGCACCAGCAAGGTGGCGTCGCCGCCGTCGTCAAGGATCATGTTCGGGCCGTCCTCGCCCGGCCAGGTCAGTGCCTGGTCCGTGCACCACCAGTACTCGGTGAGGGTCTCGCCCTTCCAGGCGAAGACCGGGATGCCCTTGGGGTCGTCCGGGGTGCCGTCCGGCCCGACCGCCACCGCCGCGGCCGCGTGGTCCTGGGTGGAGAAGATGTTGCAGCTCGCCCAGCGCACCTGCGCGCCGAGGGCGGCCAGCGTCTCGATGAGCACGGCGGTCTGGATCGTCATGTGCAGCGACCCGGTGATCCTGGCCCCGCGCAGCGGCTGCGCCTTCGCGTACTCCTCCCGGACCGCCATCAGGCCCGGCATCTCATGCTCGGCGAGCATGATCTCCTTACGCCCGAAATCGGCGAGGGACAGATCGGCGACCTTGAACGGAACCGGTTCGGTGGGCATGTCCACTCCTGTCGTGAGGGCGCGCTGACACCTCGACCGTATGGGAAGACCGGCGCCCTGCGCACGCGATGGGGGGTGTTCTTGACACAAGAATGTTAGATTCGGCTCCATGCGCATCACGGAGGCCGCGCAGCGGCTCGGCACCTCACCCCGGATGCTCCGGTACCGGGACCTGCTCGGCTTGCTGCCGCCCGTCCGCGAGCCAGCCCGCGCCCGCCGCACCCCTTCCCACGGCCGGGCCCCCGCCCCCGGGCACCGGCGGTTCGGCGAGGACGACCTCGGCGCGATGGCACTGGCACTGGCGATGGAGCAGCGCTACGACATCAGCCCGGCTGCACTGGCGTTCGGCCTGCGGGTCCTGACCGAACCCCGGGTGCGGGCGGAGGTAGCCGAGCTCGGCCGCCGGATCGGGCGGATCGAGCCGCTGCCCGCCCGTGCGCTGGAGTTCGAGAAGGAACGGGCGCTGCGGCTGCTCAGCCTGGCTCCCCGCCGGCGGCCGGGAACCTAGGCGGACCGCGGCAGCCCGGCCGGCCGTCACCGGCGTGGGCGCCGTAACGGCCGCCGGCGGACCGCGCGGACCGCCGGGTCGGTCGCGTCCGCGCGGGATGCCTGATACAGGTCCGGCTCAAGATAGATCATCTCGGCGATCGGCACCGCGCTGCGGACCCGGCGCTCGGCCGCGTCGATGCCCGCCGCGATCACGTCGGCCCGGTCCGACCCGCGGACCGCGATCTTCGCCGCGACCAGCAGGCTCTCCGGTCCCATATGCAGGGTGCGGAGGTGGATCACCCGCTCCACCTCGGCGCCTGCCTCCAGCGCGGCCACGATCGCCCGCTCCTCCTCGGCGCTGGCGGCCTCCCCGATGAGCAGGCTCTTCGTCTCGATCGCCAGGATCACCGCGACTGTGGCCAGCAGGGCACCGATCGCCAGCGAGCCGGCCCCGTCCCACACCTCGCTGCCGGTGATCACGGTCAGCGCCAGCGCCGCGCCGGCGAACATCAGCCCTATCAGCGCCGCGACGTCCTCGAGCAGCACCGCGGGGAGCTCGGGCGCCTTGGCCCGCCGGATGAACGCGAGCCAGCCATGCCGCCCACGGACCCGGTTCGACTCGTGGACAGCGGTCCGCAGCGAGAAGCTTTCCATCGCGACAGCGATCGCCAGCACGGCGAACGCGACCGCAGGCGACCGCACGGGCTGCGGGTGGGTGATCTTGTGTACGCCCTCGTAGACCGAGAAGGCGGCGCCGCCGGTGAACAGCACGACCGCCACCACGAACGCGTAGAAGTACCGCTCGCGGCCGAACCCGAACGGGTGCTCCTCGGTCTGCGCGCGGCCCGCCCTGCTGCGCCCTATCAGCAGCAGCGCCTGGTTGCCGGTGTCAGCCACGGAGTGGACGGACTCGGCCAGCATGGAGGCAGACCCGGTGACCGCGAACGCGATGAATTTCGTGATCGCGATGCCCAGGTTCGCGGCGAGCGCCGCCAGCACCGCCCGCAGACCGGCTGACCCGTGGCCGGAGTTGCTGCTAATGACCGAACCACTTCCTATACGATGCGCGCTTTCAGTTCGCCGATGGCCGCGACCGGGCCGGGGTCGATCCCCTGCGCGATGGCAAGGTACACCGTCGCGTAGTCGATCAGCTGGACCAGGCTCGCCAGGCGCTCCAGCGGGCCGTCCCCGGAGGCGGCCAGCTCGGTGACACCGATGCCACGCCCGGCTGCCAGCCGCGCCGACTCCTCCCGGCGCCGGCTCACCTGCGGGTGCTCGCGGCTGTCGCGCAGCAGCACGAGCCGCAGCGGCACAGCAGGCTCCTCGCCACCGATCCCGCCGGGCCCGGGCGCGAACGGCCCGTCGAAGGCGACCACCTGGTTGTGGTTGGCCTCGGGCAGGACGCCCACCACCGCCGGGTACTTGGCGTTCTCGTTGAGCTGGCAGGCGAAGCGGTAGGCGGCCACGCCGGCCAGCGGGGAGGTGCCCCAGATCATCGGCAGCGCGCCTGCCAGCTCCAGTGCGAGCGTCTTGGCTGGGTTGACGAACGACTCGCTGTCAGGCCGGCACAGATGCGAGACCCGCTCCAGCTCGGCGGCGGCCAGCTCGTAGCCGTCCGCGGGGATGTCCACCAGGCCCAGCAGGCCCGCGATCACCACCAGCGGCACGGACAGGCCCCACAGGGTTGACCGCGGCATGCCGGCCGACCGCACCCCGATGAACGGGGCCCGCGCCTGCTCGGCGATCATCGCCAGCGGCGAGCCTTCGCCGCCCACCCCGACCAGGCGGCAGCCGCGCCGGACCGCGGCGGTGGCGGCGGCGATCGTCTCCTCCGTCCCGCCCGAGCACGACACGGCGATGACCAGGTCGGCGGCACCCACCCAGGCGGGCAGCTGGTAGTCGTGCACCGCGACGACCTGGACCGGGCAGCCGGGGCCGCAGATGGCCGCCAGGACGTCACCGGCCACCCCGGAGCCGCCCATCCCGGTCACGACGATCGCCCGTGGCCGGCCCGCCGCGATGATCCCATCCAGGTCCGTCTCCCGGGTGGCCCGGACGGCGGTGCGCACCTGCGCCGCCGAGGAGGCCACCTGCCGGAGCATGTCGGCCGGGTCGGCCTCCGCCAGCAGCGCCGTCTTGTCGAGGCGCTCCTGCGCGTCGACCGTCACCCCGCCTCCCCAGGCCGGCGGGCCTCGTCCACGAGCAGGACGGGAATGTCGTCCCGGACCGGGTACGCCAGGCCGCAGGACTGGCTCGTGCAGACCAGTTCACTCGCCGCCTCATCAGCACGCAGCGGGGCACGGCACGCCGGGCAGACCAGGAGCTCAAGCAGCCAGTCGTCGATGTTCACGTCTTCTTCTTCTTTCCAGGAGTGTGGTGGCGGGGCGGGGTGCGTCACCCGGTTCCGCCGCGCACGATGCCCAGGACCTCGTCCCGGACCGCGGCCAGGTTCGTATCGTCGGACGCCTCGGCGTTCAGCCGGAGCAGCGGCTCGGTGTTGGACGGGCGGAGGTTGAACCACCACCCGGGGCCGGAGACGGTCAGCCCGTCCAGCTCATCGAAGCTGACACCGGGGCGGCCAGTGAAGGCCCGGCGCACCGCCTCCGTGGCCGCCGCCTGGTCCTGCACCTCGCTGTTGATCTCGCCGGAGGCGACGTACCTGGCGTAGCTGGCCAGCAGCGCCGACAGCGGCTGATCCTGTGAGCCGAGCGCGGCCAGCACGTGCAGGGCGGCCAGCATGCCCGAGTCGGCGAACCAGAAGTCCCGGAAATAGAAATGACCGGAGTGCTCACCGCCGAACACCGCATTGGTCTGCGCCATCCGTGCCTTGATGAACGAGTGCCCGACCCGGGTACGCACCGGCGTGCCGCCGTGCTCGATGATGATCTCGGGGACAGCCTGCGAGGTGATCAGGTTGTGGATGACCGTGGCGCCCGGCTCCCTGGCGAGTTCGCGGACCGCGATCAGTGCGGTCAGCACCGACGGCGGGACGATCTGCGCGCGCTCGTCCACGACGAAGCACCGGTCAGCGTCGCCGTCGAAGGCCAGGCCAAGGTCGGCGCCGGAGTCAAGCACCGCCTGCTGCAGGTCCCGGAGATTGGCGGGGTCGATCGGGTTCGCCTCATGGTTCGGGAAGGTGCCGTCCAGCTCGAAGTACAGCGGCACCAGCGTGATCGGCAGGCCCTCGAACACCTTCGGCACGGTGTGGCCCGCCATGCCGTTGCCCGCGTCCACCGCCACCGTGAGGGGACGGATCGTGGACAGGTCCACCAGGGTCTTCAGGTGATCGGCATAACCGGCCAGCAGGTCGCGCGCGGTGATGGTGCCGGCCGGGCCGTCGTAGGCAGGTACGCCCTCCGACGCCATCTCCCGCAGTTCGGTCAGGCCCGAATCCGCCCCGACCGGCCGGGCGCCAGCCCGGCACAGCTTGATCCCGTTGTACTTGGAGGGGTTGTGGCTGGCGGTGATCATCGCACCGGGGACTCCCAGGCTCCCGCTGGCGTAATACAGCAGGTCGGTGGAGCCCAGCCCGGCGGCGGTGACATCCGCGCCCTGCGAGCAGGCACCGCGGGCGAACGCCTCTGCCAGCATCGGCGACGAGGTGCGCATGTCGTGGGCGGTGACGACATGGGAGGCGCCGGTCAGCCGCACGAACGCCGCGCCGACCGCGGTGGCGACGTCCTCGTCGAGTTCGTCCGGGACGACGCCGCGGATGTCATAAGCCTTGAAGATCTTCCCGTACTGGCCCACTTCGGCCTTGCCTCCCGTGTATGCCAAGGGCACCGTCCGTCCGGGGCGCCGCGATCCAGCGGCGCACGGATAACGAGCCTACCGGTCTGCCCGTAGCCGGGCCGGATGGTCGCCAGACCGGGCCTGGCACCCGGGCCGCCGTTCATCCTGGGCACGGCGCCGGGTCAGGAACGCTGGCCCCGGTCCTGCGGGGACGATCGCAGCACCCGCAGGTGCCCCCGCCTGCCGACCTCGATCCCCTGGCCCACCGGCTCGCCGCCGGAGGAGGGCAGGACCGCCTCCCTGACCGCGTTGGCCAGAGCCTCCAGGTCGTCGGCCTCCGCCACGGCCGGCTCGGCCGGCTCCACTGGGAGCCGGACCACATCCCAGCCCCGGGGGACGGTGAGCCGCCCGGCGTGGGCTGCGCACAGGTCATAGCAGTGCGGCTCCACATAGGTGGCCAGCGGCCCGAGCACGGCCGTGGAGTCGCGGTAGACGTAGGTGAGCGTGTACAGGGCAGGCTGCTTGCAGGCGGGCCGGGAGCAGCGCCGGGACGTCAGTGGCGGCCAGCCGTAGGCGGGTTCGTGCGCATCGCTCACAACGGCAGACCGTACCGATCCGGACGCACCAATGCCATCACCCGGGCACTCATTGCGACTCGTGTCTCCCAGACAGGCACGAGGGCCGCTGGCGCACCGCGTGGGGTTACGCTCATGGACTATGCAGACCGGCGACCGGAACGGCCCGGAACGCGCCGCCCGGATCAGGCGGCGCGACCGGCATGGCCGGGGGTTGCGGGGAGTACTCGCGCCACCCGGTGTGCCGCTGCGCCGGTCCCGGGCCGAACGCTTCGACGATCTCGTCCTGCAGGCCGTCGCCCGGCTGGAGCCGCGCTGGGAAGCCCACCTCGCGGGTGTCGAGTTCGCCGTCGAGGAGATTCCACCGGCCGATGAGCTGACCCCCGGCCCGGTGCCGCTGGCCAGGCTCGAGCCCGGATCGCTACGCGACCCTGGCTGGCCCGGGCAGGATGACCTGGCGCTGTGGGACGAGCTCAGCGGCCCTGGTGAGCCCGCCGGGCGCGCCGGGCCAGCCGGCGCGGGCGAGCCCGGCAGCGGCGGCGAGCGGGGGACCAGCGGCGAGCCGGGGGCCAGTAGCGAGCCGGGGGGCGCGGGCGAGCCGGGGGGCGCGGGCGAGCCTGGGGGCAGTGGCCTGGGCGGCGCGGGCGAGCCGGGCGGCCCGGGTGACGGTGCGGCCGGTATGGCTCCGGGCGGCGGCACGGAGGCGGGCGCGGCGCCCCGCCCGCCGCGGATCGTGGTGTACCGGCGACCGCTGATGGCACGCGCCGACGGCGACGAGGATCTGGGTGAGATGGTGTTCGAGGTGGTCGTGGAGGAGTTCGCGCGCCTGCTCGGGATGGACCCCGAGGACGTCGACCCTGGTTACCCGGCCGAGGACTGACTGGTGTGGCCGTGCCGGTTCTGGCCGCCGCTCACGGCACGGTCGCTCACGGCACGGTGGTGATGAACGCGTTCGCCACGTGCGGCAGCGGCACCAAGGTCAGGGCGCTGGGCACCGGGAGCAGCGCCTCGACCCGCCCGCCGGTGCCGCTGCTAGTGATCACCCGCCCCGCGTACAGCAGGCCGGAGCCCGGCAGCGGGACGACGACCACCGCGAAGACCGAACCGTGGCCGGATCCTCCACCCTTGCCCAGCTGCGCGACCACGCTGTGACCGCTGGGGATCTGCACGACCTTGGGCTGCCCGGCGGCCCCGCTGCTGCTGATCTCGGTGATCTGTGCCCGTACCGGGTGTCCTGGCGCGGAGAGCACCAGCTGCGAGTCCGTCCCGCCGCCGCCCTTGTTGTAGGCGACCACGCCCTGCTCCTGCACCGGCGGGGCAGCGGCCGTGAACACCCCCGGGGCCCCCGACGGGCCACCTGACAGCATCGCCGAGGCGGTGATCGGGACGTTGGATGACAGCTTGAGCGCGGACGGCACGCCCGACAGCGACGGCAGCGCGATCGAGACGGCCGAGCCGCCGGGGATGTCCAGGCCGGTGCCCCCGGTCGGCTGATAGGAACCCTTGGTCGTCACGGCGGTCAGCTTCAGGTGCGCGTCCTTGATCCCGGGGACGGCGACGTACAGCTGCCGGGTGCCCGCCGCGGCCGGCAGCCCCGGCAGCACCACCGTGGTGGCCGGGCTCTGGGCGGCCGGCAGCCAGGCTCCGCCGCCCCCGGTGCTGGTGGACTCCTGGACGCCGGCCACCACCTGGCCGACGCTGGTCCGCACGTGCAGTGCCAGCACCCGGGAACCATGCAGGACCGTGCCGAGCGTCTGGACGACCATGGCATGCGGCGCGACCGCGATGCCCGTGTCGGTGCTGCCCTGCAGCGGGCCGGCGTCGGTGGACACCTCGACATTCACGTCGGCGGACTGGCTGCCTGGGTTCATCAGGTACAGCTGGATGCGGGCCAGGCCGTGCAGGCCGGGGCCGACGAACCAGAAGTCGGTGCGGGGGCTCTCACACCGGGCCGAGGGAATCCCGCCCGAGGTGACCTGCTCCACTTCCAGCCCACGCGCCATCGACCCGGTGGCCCGGACGACCACCCCGCCCACGGCGGGCACGGTCGGGACCGGCTGGCCACCGGTCCCGGCGCCAGGCGACGCGGTGGCGGTGGGCCCCTTTCCGCCCGACCCCTTGGTACCGGTCCCCGTGCCAGTGGTGTGCCGGGCCGGGCTCTGCGCCCGGACGGCGGCGACGGACAGCTGCCCGGGCCGGGTGAGGGTGTGCAGGGGTGCGCCGGTCCCGCTAAGGCGGCTGACCTGGGCCTGTCCCGCCCCGGTGGTCACGGGCGCCGCGACGAGCGCCACGTCGCCGGTGGCCGAGCCGGCCAGTCCCAGCGACGGGCATGCGCGCACCACCGATGTTGCCGCCGCGCTCCTCGGCGCGGGAACCTGCTTACCCGACCCGAGCGTGGTGGCGTGACCGAACGAGGCCAGGCCGTACACCGCGCCGAGCGCCATGACCACGGCCAGCGGTGCCAAGATCCGGTTCGCGCCGACCCCCCTCACCACTGTCTCTCCCCAGGTTCGTGGTCAGACTCGTAACCCCAGTCGGCACCGTCGTCATCGGCGGGGTAGGAGTCCGTCGGCCTGCTACGGCGTGGTGGGAGCGGGGGCAGCGGTGACAGTGCGTCGTCGTCACCGGGCAGCCTGCCGCGTGGCACGTTCGCGCGGCGGCCCTGGTCAGCGGGCCTGTCCCCGCCTCGCGTGGAGCCCCGGTCACCCCGGCCGCCACGGCCGGGCCAGCCGAGCCGGCCCCGGCGCCCGCCACCGTCGGCGGCATGCCCGGGCGGGGAACCGTAGTCCCCCTGGCCCGGCCCGGCGTCGTACCCTGCCTGGCCCCGTTGCGGACCGGCCTGGTGGCCGGGCCGCTCTCCACGGCCGGGCCCGGCGTCGTAACCGCCCGGGCCGGAGTCGTAACCCCGGCCACCGGCGTCGGGACCGTACCCAGCGCGGCCACGGCCGGGGTCCGGGCCGTAGTCTGGCCGCCCCGACCGGGGCGGGCCCGCTGGCTGGTAGCCGGGACGCCCACCGTGGCCCGGGTCGGAGTCATAGCGGGGACGGCCGCCACGGCCAGGATCAGGCCCATATTCGGGCCGGGCAGCACGGCCAGCGTCGGTGTCATGCCCGGGCCGGGGAGCACCGCCGGCGTCGGTGTCATGCCCGGGCCGGGCGGGACGGCCGATGTCAGAGTCATAACCCGGCCGGGGAGCACGGCCAGCGTCAGTGTCATACCCCGGCCGGGCACGGCCCGCGCCGGTGTCGTAACCGGGGCGGCCGGGACCGGGCCCGGGACCGTAGCCGGGCTGGCCGGGGCCGGGGTCGTAGCCGGGGCGCCCGCCCCGCCGCGCAGGCGGCTGCTGATAGCCGGGGCGCCCGTCATCCTCCTCCGGCCAGCCCGGGCCGCCAGGCCCGCGATCGTCCCGCCCGGGACCACCGCGGTCGCCAGGCAGGCCACGGCCGCTCCCGGGCGGATACGCGCCAGGCGGGTACGGCCCGCCCGCGCCGGGTACGCCATCGGCGCCGCGGGCGCGGGTGACCATCGTGGGGCTGTCCGCGCCGCGGCCAGCCGCCGCCGGCACCGGCCCACCGGGACGGCCGCCCGGCCCACCTGGCCCACCCGGCCCGCCAGGCCCGCCAGGCCCGCCCGGCCCACTGCGCGCGCCGGCAGCGGCCGCACCGCGCAGCCGCTCATCGGCTTCGGCCGGGACCGGAGGCCGGCGTACCCGGGGCCTGCCCGGGCTGTCCGGCTTGGCTTTGCCGCCCCGCTGCCCCCTGCGGTCGCGGGCCTTGTCGCGGGCCTTGTCCCGGGCCTTGTCGCCGGCCCGGCCAGCGGCGTGACGGCGCGCGACGCCCGCCGCCGCTGCCCCCTCCTCGGTCTCGCCTGCCACCCGGGCGCCGGGCAGGCCCAGCGCGGCCACCACGGCGACGACGAGGGCCTCCAGGAGGACCGCCGCCAGCCGGCCCCACTGGCTGCGGCCGACCGTGAGGGTCCCACCGCCCGGCGGCAGCCGGAACCCCTGCGCCCAGCCGCCGACCGGTGCCGCCAGCGGCGTCAGCGGATGCCCGTTGAGCGATGCGCTCCATCCTCCGGCCGGCTCGGCGACCACCAGCGTCCCGCCCGCCGCCGGGGCCTTGGCGCCGGCGACGCTCAGCGTGCCCGAGGTCACCGGCACGACCGCGCCGCTGGGCTCCACCACCTGCACCCGCGCCGCGATGCCCGCTACCCGCCATAGCTCGAACGATGCTGTCTGGCTGACCGACCGCAGGCCCGGAACCCCGTCGAGCAGCCGGGCGAGGACCGGGCTGACCGGCGCCGGGACCAGCACGTAGCCGATGCCGAACTTGGCCAGCGCGCGGCCCTGGTCCTGCACCGCACCGCCGTCCGGGGCGGCCAGGGCCGCCACGGTCAGGTTGAGTGCGCGCTGCGCCGCCGGGGGCGCGGTGAGGTCGTTGGCGCCGATGAGGGGGTCGCTGTCACGGAGCACCGAGTACCGGATGCTGCCACGCGGGCCTGCCCGCAGCACCAGCGTGCGCGGGCGCAGCGCGGTGTCGGAGGAGACGGTGACGAACACCGGCAGCACCGGGCCGGCGGTCGGCCTGACCGGGCCGCGCACACCTGAGGTCACCCAGGCCGCTGCCGCCAGCGCCGGCGCCGTGCAGGCGACCAGGGCCAGCACGAGGACCGCCAGCCCGCCGGGGGCACGCCACCGCCCCGAGCCCAGCTTGCTGGGCAGCGCCTCACCGCCGGCCAGGGCAGCCAGCAGCAACCCGGCGCCAGCGAAGGCAAGCGCCACTCCCGGCCAGGCTGGCACGGCGTCGCCGCCGAACGACGGGGTGACGATGAGCTGGCTCAGGCCTGCCGCGAGCAGCAGTCCCAGCACGGCCGCGGACCAGCCGGCCAGGACCAGAGTCCGGCGGCCGCTGGCCACCAGCGCGACCGCCGCGGCCAGCAGCACACCGCCGGTCACCCAGTACGGGGGCAGCCCCGGGCCGCCGGGGGACAGCAGCAGCAGCGAGCGGGCGGCGAGGCCGGGCACGGCCAGCCCGGGCGGCTGCAGGCCGGCCTCAAGGAACAGCTGCGCCGGATGGGTGGCCAGGGACAGGCTCCACGGCAGCAGCAGCACCAGCGGGACCACTGCCACGATCGCCGCGTCGAGCACGACGGCGGGGCGGCCGCGGCGGAACACGAACGCGCCCACGGCCATGGCGACCACCGTGATCAGCCAGACCAGCGGCACGAAGGCGGCGGTCACGGCGACGAGCAGGCTGGCCGCCCAGGCAGCGCGCCGGGCCCGCCGGGGGCCGTGGGTGAACACACGTGCGGCCACGATGCCGATCACGGGCAGCAGGACGAACGTCAGCGCGGTGCCGAGCCGGCCGGCTGCGACCGCGCCCATGCCCACCGGCAGGAGCGCGTAGGACATCGCCGCCCAGACCCGGACCGGCACGAACCGCGTGACCCGCCGGGACGCCAGGTAGGCCGTGACCCCGGCCAGCGGGACGCAGCCGATCAGGATGAGGTCCACCGCCAGCCAGGGCTTGCCTGCCAGCAGCGTGGCCAGCAGCGCGATCACCGCCACGTAGGGTGGCGTGCCCGCGGCCGAGCCGATCCCGGCCGGGTGGAAGCCCTGCAGGTACTCGCCCCACAGGCTGGAAGCACCGCCCCAGGCGGGGGCCAGCGCGCCGCCGCCGAGCGGCTGCGCGGACAGCAGCGAACGCTCCGCCACCAGGCTGATCACCGTGAGCACCAGGAAGAGCAGCACCCCCGGGTTGGTGAGGAGCCGCTGCACCAGCCCGGTGTCCACCAGCAGCGAGTCGTCGTCGGACGGGTCGTCGGTCGCGTGGTGGCTGCCGACCATGTCCACCGGCAGGGACCGGGACAGCGCACTGGTGGCGAACTCGGCCAGCCTGCGCAGCGACCGGCCCGGCGGCACGTCGGCCCGCAGCCGGCTGTAGGCGGCCCGCCGGCCGTGGGACCGGCGGCGGCGGGCGCTGAGCAGCCGCAGCGGATGGCCGACCACACCGGTCACGGCGGCGACCTCGTCCAGCGCCGCGCGGGGCCGCTTGGCGAACAGGAAGAACAGGGTGCGCAGCGTGGACAGCACCAGGTTGCCGGCCAGCGCGGAGAGCATGGGCCGGGCCGGGAGATTGCCCAGCAGCACCAGCAGGGCGTTGCGGCGGTCCTGCCGCCCGCGCCGGGGGGCGGCCGTCGCCTGCCGCCGGTTCCTGGCCGAGGCCTCCACGTGGTACACGACGGAGTCGGTGATCACCCGCACCCGGTAGCCAGCCGCCTGCACGCGCCAGCAGAAGTCGACGTCTTCGCGGTACAGCAGCATGCCCGGATCGAAGCCGCCGACCTCGTCCCACACGTCGCGCCGCACCAGCATGCCGGCGCTGCCCACGGCCAGCACGTCGCGGTCGCCATCGTGCTGGCCCTGGTCGACCTCACGCGGCTCGATCCCGGTGATCCGGCGGCTGGCCCGGTCGATGCCGATCCCGGCTTCTAGCAGGACCTCCCGGTCGGACCAGTCCATCACCTTCGGGCCGAGCACAGCGGCGGCGGGCACCTGCGCGGCACCGGCGAGCAGGTGCTCCAGCGCATCCGGTTCGGGCTCACAGTCGTCGTGCAGGAACCACACCCACTCGATCCGCTCGGCGGGCGCGCCCGCCGACGGCGGGAGATGGGTGTTCGCCGACCGGTGCCGCAGGGCCTGGTTGACCGCGGCCGCGTAGCCGGTGGCGCGATCCATGCCGAACACAGCGGCGCGGCCCAGTGACTCCGCGAGCATGGCCCCGCTACGATCCCTGCTACCGGTGTCGACGGCGACCACGCGCTGGACCGGCCTGGTCTGGTGCAGCAGGGCTTCGGTGACGCGCGGAACCCACGCGGCTCCATCGTGGGCGACGATGACCGCGGTGACGACGTGCTGGGCCTGCGAGTTGTTAGGCGACACGAGTCCGCTTGCTGCTCAGAGTGGTCACCTGCCGGGTATCCGGGCGGACTGCGGCCCGTTCCCGGCAAGGCTGGGGCACCCGTGAACAATACGCGAAGCCGTGGTGGGCGGGCAGGCAGACCGCGAGACCCCGTATGTGAGCAGGGTCATCCAGTCTCGCGCTTGAGCCGGCGCCGCTCCCGTTCGGACAGCCCGCCCCAGATCCCGAACCGCTCATCGTGCCCGAGCGCGTACTCCAGGCATTCGGCCCGCACCTCGCAGCCGCGGCACACCTTCTTGGCTTCCCTGGTGGAGCCGCCCTTCTCCGGGAAGAAGGCCTCCGGATCGGTCTGCGCGCACAGCGCACGGTCCTGCCAGGCCAAGCCCCCGGCATCGTCCTCGGCGATACCAAACATGCCGAGCGGAACGACCTCAGCCACGGCGCACCACCTACCCCTCCCAAGCCCCCGACGACACGCGCCGCACCCCCGCTGGCACGCGAACTACACAGGTGAAATTACACGCGCGTGTCTTGCGTCGCGTCAAGCGGGATACGTGATAGTGGCCGACAGATTGACCCCGGATGGCTGGTAAATCCGCAGCCAGAATGCTGGGATCACAGGACGCCAGGCCTCGTTTACCATGCGTCACGCGCGGACGGCCCCTCCCGCAGCCTGGCGCCGTTTGCGGGGGGCAAGGGCGCCGGGGCTGCCCGGAGTTGCCAGACTGGCCGCCATGCGCATCACCGTGCTCGCCGGCGGGGTCGGGGCCGCCCGCTTCCTGCGCGGGCTGAAGGCAGCTGCCCCGGGCGCCCAGATCACCGTCATCGGCAACACCGGCGACGACATCACACTGTTCGGCCTGCACGTCTCGCCGGACCTCGACACGGTCATGTACACCCTCGGCGGCGGCATCGACGAGGAGCAGGGCTGGGGACGCCAGGCGGACACCTACACCGTCCTGGCCGAGCTGGCCGCCTACGGCGCCGGGCCGGACTGGTTCAGCCTGGGCGACCGGGACATCGCCACCCATCTGCATCGCACCAGCATGCTCGGGGCCGGGCTGCCGCTGTCCGCGGCAACCACGGTCCTGTGCCAGCGCTGGCGGCCCGGGGTCGAGCTCCTCCCGATGACCGATGACCTGGTCGAGACCCATGTGATCCTGCGGGACGACGAGGGTGAGCGCACGGTCCATTTCCAGGAATGGTGGGTTCGCCTGCACGCCGCGGTGCCCGCCGCCGGGTTCACCGTCACGGGGGTGGAGCAGGCCACGCCTGCGCCTGGCGTGCTGGCCGCCATCGCCCAGGCGGACGTGCTCCTGTTCCCGCCATCCAACCCGGTCGTGAGCATCGGGCCCATCCTGGCCGTCCCCGGCATCGCCGATGCGGTCGCCGCCAGGACCGTGGTCGGCATATCCCCGATCATCGGCGGCGCACCGGTCCGGGGCATGGCCGACAGGTGCCTGGCCGCCATCGGCGTGGAGACCTCCGCTGCGGGGGTCGGCGCCCACTACGGGGCGGCTCTGCTCGATGGCTGGCTGGTCGACGAGCGCGACAAGACCGCGGTGGACGCACCGGAACTGGCCGGCGTCACCGTCCGGGCGGTCCCGCTGCTCATGACCGACCTGCCCGCCGCCGCGGCGATCGCCCAGGCCGCCCTCGATCTGGCCAGGGAGCTGAACGCGTGAGCGCGAACACCGGCGCGCCAGAGCCCCCTGCCCACGCCCCCGGGCCCGCGGCGCCCGCCATCAGCGTCACCGGGGTGACCGGCCTGCCCGAGATCGGGCCCGGCACCGACCTCGCCCGGCTGATCGCGGCGGCGGCGCCGGGCCTGGCTGACGGGGACATCGTCGTCATCACATCCAAGATCGTCAGCAAGGCGGAAGGCCGGATCGTCCAGGGCAGCCGGGAGGCGGCGATCGACGCCGAGACGGTCCGCCTGGTGGCGCGCCGTGGCCCGACCAGGATCAGCGAGACCCGGCACGGGCTGGTGCTCGCCGCGGCCGGCGTGGATGTCTCCAACACCGTCCCGGGAACCGTGGTCCTGCTCCCCGAAGACCCCGACGGCTCGGCGCGCAGGCTCCGCAAGGCCCTGCGCGACCGGACCGGGGCGAGGATCGGGATCGTCATCTCCGACACCATGGGCCGGCCCTGGCGGGCCGGCCAGACCGACACCGCCATCGGCGTGGCGGGCCTGCTGCCGCTGCGCGACCACCGGGGCGAGCCGGACACGTTCGGCACCCCGCTGGAGGTCACCCTGGCCGCGGTGGCCGACGAGCTCGCGGCCGCCAGTGACCTGGTCAAAGGCAAGACCGCTGGCATCCCGGTGGCGATCGTGCGGGGCCTGGCCGGCCTGGTCACCGACGCCGACGGGCCCGGCGCCCGGGCGCTGGTCCGGCCCGCCGCCGAGGACATGTTCCGCTTCGGCTCGGCCGACGTGCTGACCGCCCGGCGGACCGTGCGCGAGTTCACCGGTGCCCCGGTCGACCCGGGCGCGGTCCGCCGGGCGATCGCCGCCGCCATCACCGCGCCAGCACCGCACCACTCCACCCCGTGGCGCTTCGCCGTGCTGGAGTCGGCGCGGGCCAGGACCGCGCTGCTCGACGACATGCTCGCCGCCTGGGTCACCGACCTGCGCGGCGACGGGTTCACCCCGGAGCAGATCGCCCGCCGGACCCGGCGCGGCGAGCCGCTGCGCCGGGCGCCCCTGCTCATCGTGCCCTGCCTGCACGCCGAGGCCGCGCACACCTACCCCGACCAGCGGCGCAACGCCGCCGAGCGGGAGATGTTCGTGGTCGCCATGGGCGCGGCGGTGCAGAACCTGCTCGTCGCACTCGCCGTCGAGGGCCTCGGCTCATGCTGGGTCTCAAGCACCATGTTCTGCCGCGAGACAACCCGGCGCTCCCTTGCCCTGCCCGCGGACTGGGACCCCATGGGTGCGATCGGCGTCGGTCACCCGGCCGCCCCCGCCCCCGACCGTCCCCCCCGCGACCCCGCCAGCTACCTGATCTGGCGCTGACGACCGCTCCGCTCCCGCCTAGCACGGGTTCGGGTCGCCTTGATGCCCGTTTCGCCCCGATACGTGGGTACCGAATCCGTGCTATGCCGCCGGGTGTCAGTCGACGATCACCGGCAGGGGGGTTCGCAGGCCCCGGACGGAGGTGCAGACACCGTCGCTGGCTGCTGCGGCCGCTAGGCGTTCTGGCGACGGGTCCTTATAGAGGGTCGTGCGCTGGCGGAGGGGGCGGGCCAGGGGGGCGACCATCTGGGCCATGTCTGTGATCGTCTTGTAGGAGCCCTGCTGGGAGCCGGCCATCCGGCTGATGGTCTCCTCCATCAGGGTGCCGCCGATGTCGTTGACGCCGCCGCGCAGCACGTCCCGGCAGGCCTCGCCGTCCAGCTTGACCCACGAGCACTGGATGTTGCTGATCGCCCCGTGCAGCAGCAGCCGCGAAAGCGCGTGCACCGCCCGGTTCTCCCGCCGGGTGGGGCCGGGGCGGGCCAGCCCCGCCAGGTAGATCGGGGCGCTGGCATGCACGAACGGGAGCAGCACAAACTCGGTGAACCCGCCGGTTTGCTCCTGGATGCCGCGGATCACCCGCAGGTGGCCGACCCAGTGTGCCGGGGTGTCCACGTGCCCGTACATCATCGTCGCCGTGGTCGGGATGCCCAGTTCGTGCGCGGTCGTGATGACCTCGATCCAGGCCGAGGCGGGCAGCTTGCCCTTGGTCAGCACCCAGCGGACGTCGTCGTCGAGGATCTCGGCCGCGGTGCCGGGCAGTGAGCCGACGCCCGCCTCACGCGCCCGCACCAGCCACTCCCGGACGGGCAGCGCGGTGCGCGCCGCGCCGTTGACCACCTCCATCGGGGAGAACGCGTGCACGTGCAGCCCCGGGCAGCGGCGCCTGACCTCCGCGGCGATCTCGAAGTAGGCGGTGCCGGGCAGGTCCGGGTGGATGCCGCCCTGCATGCAGACCTCGGTCGCACCGGCCTGCCACGCCTCCTGCGCCCGGTCGCCGATCTGCGCCAGCGACAGCGTGTACGCGTCGGCGTCGGTGCGCCGCTGCGCGAAGGCGCAGAACCGGCAGCCGGTGTAGCACACGTTGGTGAAGTTGATGTTGCGGGTGACCACGTAGGTGATGTCGTCGCCCACGGCGTCGCGGCGCAGGCCGTCGGCGAGCGCGGCGAGGGCGTCCAGTTCCGGGCCGTCCGCGCCCAGCAGCGCCAGCGCCTGGCTGTCGGAGATCCCGGCGGGGTCGCGTTCGGCCGCCCGCAGCGCCGAGGCCACCTCGGGACGCAGCCTGCGCCCGGGAGCGCCGGCTGCACTCTCCTCCGCCGCGCCGCCAGCAGCGGCGCAGCGGCTGCCGTCCGCCGCCCCGGCCAGCCCAGCCGGCCTGGCAGCGGGGTCGATCCGGGCCGCGACCTCCCGCCAGTCACCGTAGACATCTTCGAAGTCGGCACGCCGGTCCGCGGTCCGCCCGGTCGTGTCGATCGTGACATGCAGGTCGGTCCGGCCGGCCGCCTCTCCCCAGCCGCCGTCAGGCTCCTGCCAGGGCAGGCCGTGCGGCATCGCGCCATCGCGGGCCAGGCCCGTCGCCGGGTCGGCCAGCGCCGCCACGTGCGCCGCCAGCCGCGGGTCCAGCCAGGGCTCGGCCAGGTACGGCGGGTAGGCGGTGAGCCGCTCGCGCAGCGTCATCCCGGCCGCCTGGGTCTGCCGGGCCAGGTCGTCGATCTGCGGCCAGGGGCGTTCGGGGTTGACGTGGTCGGGGGTGAGCGGCGAGACCCCGCCCCAGTCGTCGATCCCGGCGGCCAGGATGAGCCGGTACTGGTCGCCGATGAGGTTGGGCGGCGCCTGGATGCGCATGGACGGGCCGAGCACCAGCCGGGCCACGGCGACCGTGGCCGCCAGGTCCTCCAGGTCGGCGTCGGGCACGCCGCGCATCTTGGTGTCCGGCTTGGCGCGGAAGTTCTGCACGATCACTTCCTGGATGCCGCCGTACTCGCGGGCCACCCGGCGGATCGCGAAGATCGATTCTGCCCGCTCGGCCAGCGTCTCCCCGATGCCGATCAGGATGCCGGTGGTGAACGGGACCGCGGACCGGCCCGCGTCCTCCAGCACCCGCAGCCGGACCGCCGGGTCCTTGTCCGGGCTGCCGAAATGCGGCCCGCCCTGGTCGGTGAACAGCCGGGCGGCCGTGGTCTCCAGCATCATCCCCATCGACGGCGCGACCGGCTTGAGCCGCGCGAAGTCCTGCCAGCTGAGCACGCCAGGGTTCAGGTGCGGCAGCAGCCCGGTCTCCTCCAGCACGGCGATCGCCATCGCCCGCACGTAGGACAGGGTGTCGTCGTAGCCGCTGGCGTCCAGCCACTCCCGGGCCTGCCGCCACCGGTCCTCCGGCCGGTCGCCGAGGGTGAACAGCGCCTCCTTGCAGCCCAGCGCCGCACCCTGGTGCGCGATGGCCAGCACCTCGTCCGGCGACAGGTACGGGCTGTCCAGCCGGCCGGGCACGGTGGCGAATGTGCAGTAGCCGCAGCGGTCCCGGCACAGCCGGGTGAGCGGGATGAAGACCTTGCGCGAGTAGGTGATGACACCGGGCCGCCCGGCGGCTGCCAGCCCGGCGTCCCGGACCCGGCCGGCGTGCCCGGCCAGCGCGGCCAGCTGCTCGCCGCGGGCGTGCAGCAACGTGGTGGCCTCGGCAGGGTCGAGCGGCTTGCCGTCCCTGGCCCGGGCCAGGGACCGCCGGATGGCGCTCACCGGCGGCTCGGGCTGATCCGGTGGCGGGCGGGACGGCGTGCGGGGGGCGGGCACATCGCTCATAGCGGCACTCTAATTGCGGAAGTTCCCGGCCCTCCAGGCAGGCTCCTGCGCTCTCAGCCGCCCGCCCGGTGCGCCGCCGGGTACCCGGCGGCGCACCGGCATCGCGATCGGCCGCTGGTACTACGTTTTGGTATAATCCGATTTCGTGATAACTGAGGAGCCTGGCCTCGTGCTCGGCCTGCACCGGGCCACCCACGCGACCCTGCACGTGCTGGCCGACCGGCTGGCCGGGCTCGACCTGCCCGCCTCCGAGATCAACCTGCTCGCCAACCTGGCCGGCGCCGGCCCGCGGACGGTCGGCGCGCTCGCCGCCGCCACCGCGACCAGGCCGACCACCCTGACCAGTGCGCTCGACCGGCTGGTCCGGCGCGGCTACGCCGTGCGCGAGGTGGACCCGGCCGACCGGCGCTCGTTCCTGGTCTCGCTGACCGGGCCCGGGCAGGCGGCCGCCGGGGCCGTCGCCGCCGCCGTGCGCGACCTCGAGCGTCAGGCCCTCAGCAAGGTCAGCGCGGCCGAGCGGGCCGGGTTCCTCGCCGTCATCGAAGCAGTCACGGAGGTGGCCACATGACCTGGCAACCAGGCCCGCGCGCCCACGGCGGGCAGGACGCCCCAGGCGCCCGCGCCCACGGCGGGCAGCTGCCAGCCGAGCTCAGCGCCGCGCTGGCCGAGATCGTCCCCGCCGGCGGCCGGTTCGGCCACCGTCAGCACATCCACCTGGCCTTCATCGCTGCCCAGCGCTACGGGGCCGCCGCTGCCCCCAGCGTGGTGGCCGACTGGATCCGCCACGTCGCGGCCTACGAGCGGGCGCCGCAGAAGTTCCACGCGACCGTCACCCGCGCCTGGACGCAGATCGTCGCCCACCACGTCATGGCCGGCCCACCCGGCACCGATTTCGGGTCCTTCGCGCAGCGCCATCCCGCGCTGCTGGACAAGCGGCTGCTGGCCCGCCACTACTCCTCGCGGGTGCTGGCCTCGGCCGCGGCCAGGGCCGGATGGGTGGAACCGGACCTGGCCGCGTTCCCCTGGGCCTGACCGCTGGCCCGTCAGAACCTGCGGTAGTCGCGGACGGGATTGCGCGGGCCCCGGCGCGGCGGTCCCAGCCCGCTGAGCGTCACCAGCCGGGCGACCCGGTGCCGGTGCCCCGGGAACGGCGCGAGCAGCTCCAGCATCCCGGCGTCGTCCACCTTCCGCCCGGCCAGCGCCCAGCCGACCATCCCCGGCAGGTGGTAGTCGCCGACCGAGACCGCGTCGGCGTCGCCGCAGGCCCGCTGGCGGACCTCGGCGGAGGTCCAGGGGCCGATCCCGGGCAGGGACCGCAGCCGCAGATCAGCTTCGGCCGGGCTCATCGCCACGATCTCCTCCAGCCGCGCGGCGACCCGGGCGGCGCCCACGATCGTCTTGGCGCGGACTCCCTCCACGCCCGCCCGGTGCCACTCCCAGGACGGGATCATCGCCCAGACCCGGGCGGGCGGGAACACCCGCATCCCCGCCGGGGCCGGCCCCGGCGGCCGGTCGCCGAACCTGAGCAGGAGCAGCCGCCACGCCCGCCGTGCCTCGGCCCCGACCACCTTCTGCTCCAGCACGGCGGGGACGAGCGCCTCAAGCACCCGGCCCGACCGGCCGATCCGGAGCCCGGGATGCCGCCGGTCCATCTCGGCCACCAGCGGATGAGCGGGCAGGAACCCGCTGCGGTCGTCGTCGTTGCCGAGCAGGCCCGGCAATGCGGCCAGCAGCCAGCGCGCGCCCGGCCCCCAGGCCTGGGCATGGGCCGGCAGGCCGCCGCCGTGCCCGTGGCCCGTGGCCGCCGGGCTGGCCGTGATCCGCAGTGTCCCCGGGCCGTCCGGGGTCAGCGACGTCCGCCACACCGCGCCGGAGGCATCGATCCGGAATGCCGGGTCACCGGCCCCGCGCCGGTGCACTCTGACGGTCCCGGCCAGATCCAGCTGGAACGGCGCCTGCCAGTGCCGGGTGAGGGCGCCGTCCGGGCCCGCTCCTGCCCCGGCCGCCGCACGGTCTCCCTGGGCCACCAGACGGTCTCCTGCGGCCGCCAGGCCGTCTCCCAGGGCCGCCGGGACGTCTCCCAGGGCCGCCGGGACGTCTCCCAGGGCCGCC